>NZ_LT630003.1:3422500-3748333 GCF_900105615.1 Lacrimispora sphenoides JCM 1415
GGCAATCTGCATGACAGATTAATTTTAACAATGGATAATTCAAGGAATGTAGCTTCACAAAGACCGGGCAGAATTAAATCCAATATCCAAAGAAATAGATTCACTTGGCTCGATCCAGGTAATCTGATCAGCAAAAGCTCTAGAATCATTTCATCCGACTGTATCTACATAGGAATGGAATAACCAGAAACCAGAGCCGGCATCTTTGATTGTAAAGTTTAATAGCGTTGATGTCTATAGACCCCAGCCAAAGAAGCGATTCGAAATCAGCCAATTACTTGCATACAGGGTTATAGTAGCAGGTATTTTTTTAATGTTAGGGGAAGAAAATGAAAGAAAAAAATAAAAAAGGATTCTTTAGCCTTTTCCAGAATGTAAGGCGCTCTGCGGAAACATCAGAAAAAATCAGTGCAGCTTCTGTCGTTTCATCCGAAGAATCCCATAATGAAGATCTTAATGAGACAGTATCAGATCCAACCGCACAAAAAAGTTCTGCCGCAACAACCGTATATCCCGAAATCGAATATGAAGCTCCCTCCACTTCTTTAATATGGGAGCCTTCCTATGATCCGCTTATTGTACGGATAGATGAAGAAGCATTATACAGTGAGTGCGCTCAGTTTTCCAGTAAAATGCAATCATTATCCAATGTTTTCAGACGGACATCCGAATCTACACAGGAGCAGGTTCCCCAGCCAAAAGCGGCTCAGGCCTATCTTTACGTTTCAAAGGACCGCATGGCTGCATGGTTTTATGTGATCCCTCCATTTAACGACGGTCAGGATATAAAGGAAGAAGATTTAAAATCAATCCTCAATCAGGAGCATGTATCTATCGGAATTATGGAGGAGTCCCTGAAGTCAATTGTTGAAAACCAGATCTATGGTCAGGCCGTGCTGGTTGCAAAGGGAATTCTGGCACGCAACGGAATTGATGGTTCTATTAAAGACCATTATAAACGGGATCTTAAGATTGAATTTATAGAAGATGAAAACGGATCTGTGGATTATAAAAATTTAAATAATATTCAGTCCGTTAAAGAAGGAGAAGTAATCAGCAGTATTGCTCTTGCTGTACCAGGGGAAAATGGTATGACCATAACCGGACAGCCCTATCCCTGCACAATTAAAGGAACTGATGTTCACGTACCTGTTGGCCGCAATACTAAGCTTACGGAGGACCGGACTCAGCTCGTTTCCCAGAAAACAGGCCATGTAACATTTGTTAATGGTAAATTCCAGGTAGATCCTATCCTTAAAATAAATGGTAATATTGATAATAGTACAGGGAACCTGGATTATGATGGAGATATATTGATTACTGGAGATGTAAGAAATGGATTCTCGGTAAAAGCTACCGGAAGAATTGACATCCGAGGCTCCGTGGAAGGTGCTCAGATAACTGCCCTGGGATCCATTACGATTGCAAGCGGCATGTCAGGAAACGGCCGTGGTACTTTAACCTCTGACTCTGATGTTAAATGCCGTTATTTGGAACATTGCACGGTCACTGCCAAAGGAAATGTTTATGCGGAAAGCATTATCAACTCTAAAATAGAAAGCGGTCAGGATATCATTGTTACCTCCGGCATGGGCGTCATTATCGGCGGTACTCTTTTGGCTGCAAACACCATCAATGCACGTGTGATTGGTTCTAAAGTACGGCGGCTCGTTACCGAATTAATCATTGCAAATGTTCCAAGAAACGTAGAGGAATCCGCCCGGCTTGCCAGAGAGCTGGAGCAGCTTCACCATAATATGTCGGAAGTAAGAAAAAATATCACCTATCTTGAAACCACTCAAAGGCAGGATAGACAGCAGCTGCTTGATGATCTGAAACAGGCTTCCACTTATTTAAATCTCAGGGAACAGGAGATTACAAACCGCTTGGAAGAAATAACAGCAATCGATAAGGAGCAGTCCGGAATCATTCAATGCCAGCAGCTGCTGCCAGTGGTTCGCATACGGATCGGTTCTTCCAGTCTGCTGGTTCAGGAGGAATACTCAAGGAGTATTGTTTATAAAAACAGCGAAGGGGAAATTACGATCGGAAGTAATTAATTTAGAAGGAGGGAAGCTATAATGAAAAAAACAATTATGATTGTCGATGATTCAATTGTAACACGCAGCGAGATAGAGCAATTACTTAAAGGAACAGATTTTGACGTCATCTATCAGTGTAGAAGCGGAGAAGAGGCTCTGGAAGCCTATGAAAGAGAAAAGCCCGATATTGTGACCATGGATATCATAATGCCTGGAATCGATGGTATCGAAGCTTCCAAACGCCTGTTGGAGCATCATCCGGAAGCAGGAATTATGATCATCAGTTCTCTTGCTTATGATGAAACACAGCAGATGGTTCAAAAATTAGGATCCAACCTTCCTTTTGTTTTCAAGCCAATTAAAAAGTCATACTTTATTGAGGCCCTGTTAAAAGTAAGTGATGCGATTTCCCATAAGTAAGGTCTTCACAACGATAGATCTTATATAACTAAAATGACATGTTATCTATTATTACATAGAAAAAGCCTGATGGAAGGTCTTTAGAAACAGACTTTCCATCAGGCTTTTTCTTTTTATATATTAAAAACTGAACCAGACGTTGAATCTGCAGTATCAAACTGATTGGAAATACTAAAGGAAGCCATTTGCATACGAAGCTTCATCAGTTCAATTAAATAAAGATAATCAGATTTAGCAGGTACAAGACTGCTGCTTTCTCCGTCCAAAGATAGATTGGACAGATAATCATAAGTACTTGATATGTCCGATGGGTATCCTGATACGTCTGAATATCCTGATACTTCTGAATCCCCCATATAATTCTTAACTTTCTTTACGTACTCCTGCGTTTCCTTAAAAGGAGGGATTCCTCCATATTTGCTTACATTGTTGCTTCCGGCATTATAGGCCGCCAGGGTGAGATCCACATTCCCTTTATACCGTTCCAGATTTTCTTTTAAATATTTAGCTCCCCCCATGATATTGCTTCTTGCATCATAAGGATCGTCCACTCCCAGAGATCTGGCTGTGGCAGGCATTAACTGCATTACTCCGGCAGCTCCCTTCTTAGAAGTTGCAGATGGGTTAAAATTCGATTCTGCCTTAGCAACCGCCTTTAACAACTTTTCGGAAACACCGTATTTTTTAGAAGCCTCTTTGAATATGGCTTCAAGGTTTTCCGGAGCCTTTGCAACTGATTTTAAAATCTGTTTAAAATTCCCCTTGGCAGATGAAGCTGCCGTATATCCCGCCTGTCCTGCCTTTGCACTGGTAAGAGCAGACAGTTTTAACTGGTCTATTGTTGCCAAAATATAATCCTCCCGTCAATTTCCGAATTTTACGGAACCCATCTTCCTGAAGCATCCACCCAATAATTACCGACATTCGTGCTGCTTACCATGCTGCCATCCGGATTTAAATAATACCAGATCCCTGGCTGGGGCTGTATCCAGCCTGTCAGCATTTCTCCTCCGCCCGGATTTAAATAATACCATTTCCCATTGACAAACTGCCAGCCCATGAGTAATTTTCCATCCTTGGGGTTTAAATAATACCATCTTTGGCCTGACAGGAGCCAGCCTGTCTGGTAAGTTCCATTTCCGTCAAAATAATACCAGTCATTTAATATCTGCTTCCAGCAATTCCTGGCGATTCCACCATCCTCCTGCTTGTAGGTATTTCCCTTCCATGCACCTGATGTATCTCCGTCATATTCCATAATGGTATCATCGGAAGTGACATAATCCCCTTCCTTCATATATTTCCGGTCATCGGCAGTATAGCCGACTGCCCGGACTTCATAGTAATAAACAGCATCCTTATCCATGTATTCAGAAAGATCCACCGTATTGGTTTCAACAGAAATACGCTTCTTCAGTTTATCATCTGCATACAGGGCAACCTGATAACCAGTAGCAAATTCAACTTTTTCCCACACAGCCTTTGTCATTTTGCTATCGCTCCAGCCGGCCCTTGCAGTTCTTCCTAAAATAACTACAGGAACATAATCCACCTTTATTTCCAGGGTATTGTTATCCAATGCTTTGGCGGAAACAAACTTTGCCCCTGTGATCTTGCACTCTGACCGGTTGTAGGTATTTGCAAATATTGAGGTGTCTGATGTTAAAAACACACTGACCCGTTCATTCTTTGCTGCCTTCCATTTGCTGATATCCCGTTTCCAGACAACTTCCTTAACTGATACTCCTGCATTCGTTGTAGAAATTCCAGGCATCAGTATTTCTTCACTCCCATACTGGCTGTCAAACTTAAGATTTACGCTACGAATCACAACAGAATCGGCAGCAAAGGACATGACAGCCGGCAAGCATGTAAATGCTGCCACCAAAGCAGCAAGGAACATAGAATGCAGTTTTCTTTTCTTATCTCTCATCATTGTACCCATACTCCATCTTCATTTACCGGAAATCCATTGATTACCGTATTTACAGCCATCGTGCCATCCTGATTAAAATACCGCCACAGTCCATCGATCTTCTGCCAACCGGTTACCATGACTCCATCTTCCCCGGTAAAATAAGTACGCCCATTCCGGGTGATTAAGCCCTTTAGCATAGCACCCTCTAAGTTACCCTGTACAGTATTTAAATAATACCATCTTCCTGCCTGGTTGATCCAGTCCTTCTGCATGGCACCCTGGCTGTTAAAATAATAATAATAGCCATCAATGACCTGCCAGTTTGTAGCGGCTGCTCCCATGGGAGCCTCGTAGCCATTGTCCGGATAAAAATAATACCATGTATTGGCAATCTTATTCCAGCCGGTCACCATGGCTCCTTTGGAATTCATATAATAGATATCAGAATCCAGGATAAACCAGCCGGTTACCATCTTTCCATCCTGGTCAAAGCGGTACCATACATCATCAAGTACCATCCAGGAATTAGCCTGGACTGTTCCATCGGCATACCGGTAGTACCATACTCCGGACTGCTGATCCCAGCCCTCTTTTATCCCAGAGCCATTTGTTGTACCCGCAGTTGTGTCAGAGTCTTTTCCAGTTCCATCGGATACATCCCGGTCCCTGATAACCAGTTCGTCTGACTCCACCCAGCTGCTCTTCTTTCCATTCTTAAGCTCATCCTGTTTGAAGGGAACCGAACGGATTTTGTAAGAATAGGTTCCTTCCTCTGTCATATACGGATAGAAATTATAGGAGGTAGCCTTTACCTGTTCCTTTTTTAAAATTATTTTTTTACCACAGTAAAGCCATAATTCATAAGCACCCGATGTGTTATCTCCTTTGGACCAGACAGCCTGGCCAAGCCTTGTGTCCTTCCAGCCCACGTCTTCCGGTTCCGCGAACAGGCCTTTAACAGGCTTCGTCCTTAAGGTGACAACCATGTCACTGCCATTTCGCTTTGCACTGACATAGGAACCTCCCGTGATTTTCATCTTGGCAGCCTCATAAGAAGATTTAAAATAAGCATCGTACTCATCAGAAGGAGTAAGTGTAACATTCATCCTGGGTTCTTCCCCCACCGATATATCCTTTGAGGTTGAGGTTACCCACTTTGCCTCTCTGACAGTGTACTTTTTATCGCCGGAAGTTACATAGCACTCCCCGCTTGTTTGATTAATTTTTATATCTGGCAAGCGGTCACCTGCTTCAATATTAAGTACCACCTTAATGCTGATTGAATTGATTGCCTCTGTTGCCATCGCTTTTTCAGGGAAGAGACACAGGCAAAAAGCGACTAAAATTGCTATTGCCAATCCCCTCTTTTGTTGTCTCATGAAATCGCTCCTTTTTAATAAGTCCTTACACTACAGTTTATATTTTTTTCGTAAAGTTACATATAGCAATACTATGGTTTCTTTTCCTTTGCTTTCTCCATCAGCAGGTACCTTTCCAGCACGCTCTCCTGATGGGACGTCATGCCATGGAAATGCCCGCCGTACCTGTTGGAATGTTTTCATTTTCATCAGGCAGCTCTTTTTTCAAAGGACACAGTAAATTCCTATTGCACAACGCGCAATTACTGTGTTTTCCTTTTTTTCAGCTGTTCCAGAAAAGCGAACTTCCTGACCATGGACTCCTGATAAGATGTCATATCAAAGAAACGGCTGCCATACCGGTAGCGTGGCGGTTCGTTCTCGCCTGACAATTTCTTTACCCATAAAATACAGCCCTTGAGCCTGGTACAGTCGCTGTCCGTTTCAAACAGAAAGGAAAAGATCTGCTCTACACTTAATTCAACTGCTGATTCAAGCCCGACCCCTCCTGCACTTAAATCTTTAATTTTAGCATCTATGTGTGTGACTTTTCCGTCTGAATCCGCCGTCTCCAGGGTAACCGGAAACGAAACTCTGACCTTAAGGTCACGACGCCTTTGTTCTATACCGATCAATTCGTCGATCATGCATGGAACCTTATAGATCGCATTACCGATCTCCCCAATTTCCTCACCACTGATTTTTACCCTGCCTGATAAACGGCATTTGCATGTAACAAGTCCCTGAACACCGTCGTGAAATACGATCACGGATTCTGTGCTCACCTTATCCATATCTTCCTCATTAAAGATAAGCCCCATACTATCCATATGAGAATCAACTACCTTTACCTCTGCGATAAAGATACCAGTTAAAGAAAAGACACTTGCTTTTTCACACTCAGTAAACATAAACTACTCCACCGTTTCCTCTTTAATTATTTCCTCTTTCATTAAATCCTCTTTAACTAAATCTTCTTTTATTAAATCTTCTTTCATTAAATCCTCTTCCTCTATTTCCTTTATAGGCTCTGGTGCCGGTTTTTCTGCCGAACCTGGCACACAATTTAAGAAATAAAGGTAAATATCCACAATAGCCTGATATAACTCCTCCGGCACCTGGCTTCCAAGCTCAAGCTGGGTCAAAATGGTTGCAAGAGAATTATCCTCATAAACGGGGACACCGCTTTCATTGGCAGTTTCTATTATTTTTTCCGCCATATATCCCATACCGGAGGCCACGATAACAGGTGCAGAATTCTTTGCATCGTCATATTTTATCGCGACTGCTTTTTTATTTAATGTATTTTTAAATTCTGACATCAACTGAATTCTTCCTTTCATGGATTTTGGAAAATACCTCTACTGGAGAGGAGGGACCGCCCCCTGCCTGGAGATATAAGCTATCTGCCCGGAAATGATACCGCTCAAGGATATTTTTAATCTCCTTATAAATATTTCCCTCTGTTTTTTGCATCTTTTCCGGATAGAAAAGCTGTAAGGAGGCTGCATTATCCCCATAAAGAAGCAGAAGCTTAAACTGGCCCAATTCCCTGATATCAAATTTGACGAAAATTCTGGTCGTATGCTTTGCCCCCGCCTGAGTGCTGCTGCCCTCCTCATCAGGATCAATCCACATTTCGGAAAATAGTTTCCGCCCGTCAATTTCCAGGGGGAACGCCAGATGCAAAAGGGGCATATAAACACTTTCATTTAAAACCAGGGATTGAAGCATATTCTGAAACATCTGCTTATTCTCAAGGCCGGTGCCTCCGCTCACACCGGTCTTTAGGAAATCAACGAACTTATCCGCCCATTGGTTTTTCCCTGCCGCCTGCTCTAAATCGACCTGATCAAGCAGTTCACCGAACTGCTCTGTAGTCATGGCTCCAAAAAATTTACGAAAACCCTGGTAACCCGCCAGCTTGGAAAAAGACTGCAAAACCTCTTCCCTGTCCCCATTTTCATACCTGGCTATTAATACCGTTAAAAGTGATATCTTATCCCGTATCGTGCCCATATCGTGATTCATTGCGATATAACGGCCCAAAAAAGGAAGGATCTTCTCCTTTAAGAGTGCGCTGTTCTCTGAAGTTTGCCCTTCGGGAGCAGATAAGTCCAGTTCCTTTAGTAAAGCCTCTATCTGCTCTCTTGTCTGCTTAAAAACATATGCCTCCATATCCTTTACTGTATTAAATATATCATGAAGTATATGCTTACCGGAAGACATATCATTGAATTTTCTGATAAAATTCAAAATCTCTGCTTTTAAATCCACAGAAGTTGTTTCTGCCATCACATGACGCAGCTGGTCAAAAATGCCGCCGTTAAAGCGGACTGCTGATTCGGCCTGTTCCTTTAAAAAGGGCAGAATCTCTTCTCCCTGCATCTGAGCTGCTTCAAAAAAGGCTGCAATCTTCTGCGCTGCTTCTTCTCCCATGACTCCGCCCGTCAGCATTTCCTCACTCTGGAAAAAAATATCGGTCATAATTTTGGTAAGATCAGGTATGTTTTTTACCTGGTTCAGAAATGAACCGAAATTCGAACCGTACTGGAATGCCAGCTGTTGATCCCCGTTTCCCCCGGAATCAGACCGGTTATCCGCCCGCGTCGCCTTTGAGGGATCTATTGGGTTCTGTATCTGGATTCCCTGGCCAGCCTGGGGGTTGTTTTTAATCGTGGAATTATCATAACCGGAAAGGGGTGTTGTAACTTTCAAAATATCTGCCATACTATGCCTCCAATTAACTGGTATTTTATATTATTTTCGAAAGGTTATTTAATTTGCTATTATTTTTTATCCAACCATACCGATAAACAGATATATACTAAACTAAACAAGGCGGTGTAAATACTATGGATAACGGCATGGATAATATGCTTGATATGTACCTCTTTGAAACCAATTCCCTCCTGGAGCAATTAGACGAGCTCCTGATAGAAGCCGAAAAAGCAGGAGATTTTACAGTAGATGACGTAAATGAAATCTTCCGCATCATGCACACAATCAAAGGATCTTCTGCTATGATGGAATTTTCCTCCCTGATGCAGATAGCACATCGTATTGAAGATTTATTCTTTTTTATCCGTGAGAATGGTCTTGATTCCCTTGACAGTTCCCACAAAAGCACTCTTTTTGATTTAATGTTCCGCTCTACAGATATGCTTCGTGCTGAAGTATCAAAAGTAGAAAACAATGAACCACTTAGTGATAATGTCGACCATCTGACTCAAGAAATTAATAGCTTCCTGAAAAAAATCAGCGATGACAGCCCGACCGCTGCCGTGGAAAAAAATCATTCGGATAATTCCCGTCCCCAAGAAGCTCCTCAGCCAGCACCGGTCATTTCCACTCCCGTTTCTGCCACCAGCCTGGATGAGATCCGTTTGGACGTTGCAGAATGCCCGGAAGATCCGGCTGCCTTTTTCCTTCGTATCTTTTTTGATGAAGGCTGCGGAATGGAAAACCTTCGGGCTTTCATGCTTATCAGCGCATTAAAAGAATCCGGACTGGAGTTTAGCCATTATCCCACCGATGTGGAAACTAACAGCCAGAGCTGCGGATCCATAATTGAGAAAGGCTTTTTCCTGACGTTCCAATCCCGTGAGTCGGCTGATTCAGCCATATCACAGATCAATAATATGAACAACATCCGTTCCTATGAACTGATTGAAAATCCCCGCGCCAAGGCTGCTCCCAGTGAAGAAAAAAAGAAGGCTGCGGCAGTTTCCGCTCCATCTGCAGGTGAAAGCGCCCCGGCCCCAGGTTCTCCTGCCACTGGTAACGCTCATCAGATGCCGAACAAACAGAATCTGATCAGCGTAAATCTGGCAAAATTAGACAACTTAGTGGCAATCGTCGGTGAGATTGTCATTACGGAATCCATGGTGACTTCCTCGCCTGATATCCAGAATTTAAAGAACCTTGACAGCTTTTTAAAGGCCACAAGACAGCTTCGCAAGCTGACCGATGACTTACAGGATATTGTAATGTCCCTGCGCATGGTACCTGTTTCCGGCGTATTCCAGAAGATGAACCGTATCGTCCGGGATATGAAGCAAAAGCTGAAAAAAGACGTGCGCTTAACCATTATCGGTGAAAATACGGAAGTTGACAAGTCCATTGTAGACAGCATCGGAGATCCCATCATGCATATTGTCCGCAATTCTATGGACCATGGAATAGAAGAAACTGCCGAGGAACGTATTGCTGCCGGGAAAGATCCTCAGGGAGAACTGACTCTCTCAGCAAGCCATACCACCAACGAAGTTATCATTACCATCAGCGATGACGGAAAGGGTGTGAATCCGGAAGGAGTTCTTGCAAAAGCAAAGAGAAACGGCATTCTTACCAAACCGGAAAGCGAATACTCACAAAAAGAAATCTTAAACCTCCTTCTGGCTCCCGGCTTTTCTACCAATGAGGTTGTCACTGAATTTTCCGGACGTGGAGTTGGCATGGATGTGGTCAAGAAAAATGTGGAGAATATCGGTGGTACCATAAGCATTTCCAGTGAATTAGGCAAAGGAATGTGCACTACCTTAAAAATCCCTCTCACCATGGCCATTGTGGATGGTATGGAGATCTCAGTGGGAAAATCTGTCTTTACCATCCCTATTGCGAACATCCGCCAATCCTTTAAGGTGAAGAATGAAGAAGTGATCTACGACACGGAAGGCAATGAGATCGTAAGGTGCATGAACCAGTTCTACCCTATCTTCCGCATACACAGGCTTTACAACATTGAAACAGAAATTACAAGTATTGAAGACGGAATTCTGGTTTGGGTGGAATCCGGTGACAAATCTTACTGTCTCTTTGTCGATGAGCTCCTAGGGGAACAGCAGGTTGTTGTAAAGCCTCTTCCAGTATTCTTAAACAGCTTTAACGTTAAGGATTCAGGTATCAGCGGCTGTACCATACTTGGTGATGGCAGTATCAGCATCATATTAGATGTTTTAAACCTGTATGCCGCATCACAAAATCAGTATTATTAATTAGAATACCCTTTAGGTATACCTTTATGCCCAGAAAGCTTGGGCAAGCAAATTGAAATCGGAGGAATACAAATGCCAGCAGAAAATACAGCTACATCCGAAGCTTTTACTTCCGCTCGGACAGAAACCACGGAACGCTATTTAACCTTCCGCACAGAAAACCTTACTTTTGGTGTAAGCACCAATTATATCATTGAAATCATCACCAACCATACCATTACTGCCATGCCCGTGGTACCAAGATATGTAAAGGGGATCATCAATTTAAGAGGGCAGATCGTTCCCATCATGGATATCCGGTCAAGACTTGGCAAGCCGGACATAGAATATACCAACTCAAGCTGTATCATTGTTCTAAATGTGGATTCTGTATTTATTGGAATCATCGTGGATTCTGTGGAGCAGGTTCTTGATATTGATTATTCCAGAATCTCACCGGTTCCGGCCAATAACCGGGAAGAACTGGTCAGCGGTATGATATCCGTTTCAGATAACCACATTGTCCTTCTTCTGGACTGCGAGACCTTAGTCAATAACTCATAAAGGACGGCTACTCTATGTTAACAATTTCGCAGCATGATTTCATACGGCTGGTGGATTTCATGAAAAAAAATTACGGAATCGATCTGTCTAAAAAGATGCAGCTCATTATGGGAAGATTGTCAAACACCATCATTTCCATGGGATACACTTCCTTCACAGATTATGTGGATCACATTCTTTCATCAAAGAATCAGGCTGATCTGGAAATAATGCTCAACAAGCTTACAACCAACTACACTTACTTTATGCGGGAAGAGGCACATTTTAATTTTTTTCGTGATACCGTTCTTCCTAATCTAATAAGCACAAAAAAGAATAAAGTTTTAAGCATTTGGAGCGCCGGATGTTCATCCGGCGAAGAACCTTATACCATCTCCATGATTATCAAGGATACTTTGGGGTCCCAGGCCGCCCTCTGGGATACCAGGGTCCTTGCCACAGATATTTCTCAGAATGCTTTAAGGGCAGCAAAGGAAGCGGTATATGATGAGGAATCCTTAAAGAACTTATCTCCTGCATGGAGATCCAAATACTTTGTCAAATCCCCGGAGCAGGGATTATATTCCGTAGCTCCGGCAATAAAATCAAATGTTATTTTCCAGACCTTTAATCTTATGGACCCCATTCGGTTCCGGTTAAAATTTGATATTATTTTTTGCAGAAATGTCATGATTTATTTTGATCAGAATACAAAAGACGGGCTGATTCAGCGATTCTATGATGCAACAGCCCCAGGCGGATACTTATTTATCGGGCACTCCGAAACAATCAACAAAGAAAAAACGCCTTACCGGTATTTAATGCCGGCTACTTACCGAAAAGAATGATCTGCGTAATATAAAATCTATTTACTGTCTCTCCATTTCAGTAGATGGATTTTATATTACACGGATTTTGGATTGCAGTTCGACTGCAGTGTGGGCTCTGCCAATAAAGCGTGGGCAGATAAGAAGAAATAACAGGAGGAATAAATTATGGCCAAAAAAATCCGAGTTTTCATAGTAGATGATTCCCTGCTGTTTCGCAAGGTATTAATTGATAATCTCTCTCAAAATCCCAATATAGAAGTGATCGGATATGCGGTCGATGCATTTGACGCAGAACGAAAGATTCCTTTACTTAAACCAGACGTAGTGACGCTTGATGTAGAAATGCCCATGATCAATGGTATTGAATTTGTCAAAAAACTTCTTCCTAAACATCCTGTTCCAGTCATTTTAGTCTCTTCTCTTAATTTAAACGTGTTTGAAGCCCTTTCCGCAGGCGCCGTGGACTTTGTAAGAAAACCTGACATGTCCAGCAGTAATACTGCCAGCACATTCTTAAATACCTTGATCAGCAAAATTTTTATTGCTTCCCGTGCAGTCATTAAAGTCCCGGTTTCTCCCCCTGCTCTCATAGAACCAGGGAATTCTGCCATGGGAAAAACGGCCTTCTCCTTGAATGCCTCTAATACCATAATTGCCATAGGCGCTTCCACAGGCGGAACTGAAGCCACTCTCCAGGTGCTGAAAGACCTTCCTGCAGACACGCCTGGAATTGTGGTCACACAACATATGCCGGAGGGCTTTACCAAAATGTATGCAGACCGTTTAAACCGGCTTTGCGCCATGAATGTGAAAGAAGCCCAAAGCGGGGATGCCATTGAAAGGGGTCAAGTGCTGATTGCTCCCGGTGACCTGCAGATGAAGGTAGTTAAAATGGGAAGCCGTTACACGGTAAGCTGCTATCCCGGTGAAAAAGTAAGCGGACACCGTCCTTCCGTGGACGTTCTATTCCAGTCCATTGCCGACACGGCCGGAGCCTCCTCCGTGGGGATCATCATGACCGGCATGGGACGTGACGGGGCCGAAGGACTTCTTAATATGAAAAAAAAGGGGGCTTTTACCATTGGGCAGGATGCAGAAAGCTGCGTTGTTTACGGAATGCCAATGGTAGCCTACAACATAGGAGCTGTTACCAGGCAGGTGCCCTGTGCAAACATAGCAGGCGTCCTGATGAAGCACTTAAGTTCTCTTTAATTGAGAAAATCTGTTCCTGAAGTTAATATTTTCTTAAAACTGACGATATTATAGGTGTAATAAAAAAACAGCCTTTGATGAGCCACCAGGCAAATCGAACTTCCTTATAAAATTCTTAGAAAGGAGTAAATAAATGCGTATTTCACAGAACTATTACGGTACGCTGTATAATACCTCCATGATACGGCAAAGCCAGGATATTACCACTTCTGAATCCGGCAAGAACAATTACGATGAAATCACGATCCGTTCTGCTCCCAAGGAAGAAATGGATTCTAAATTCATTTCAAGCCTTAAAAATGCTCTTATGAAAGAAGTTAAGCAGACCACATCAGAAGAAAAACTGAACCTTTTAAGACAGAAGATTGAAGACGGAACTTATCAGGTGGATGCCAACAAGATCGCCGAAAGAATTCTTTTATACAAAGGAGCCGATTTCCATGAATAATTTTATGGCAGTAATTGAGGATATGATCCAGCTTTTTCAGGATCTGGTTCAGGTGGAACAGGTAAAACTGGAAGCCGCTAAGAAGAACCGGGTCACTTATGTGGAAGATTGCATGAACAAGGAACAGGCCGCCATTTTAAAATTAAGAGGCCTTGATAAAAAGCGTGAGGATTGCCAGGAGCAGCTTGGCATGAAGGGTGATACCTTTCAGCAGATTCTTTCAAAAGTCTCAAAGGACGAGGAACGTGATCAGCTAAAAGAACTCTTTGACAGGCTCTCCAATCAGGTTAGGCTGTTTCAGGAAATAAGTGACGGTGCACGTACCATGATTGAAATCAATCTTCACATGATAGACAAAGCCATTACAAGTTCTCAAGGGAAAATGGCTCCAGACAATGCAAAATGGGAGGGATTATTATGACACGCTCTACTTTCTCCGGCTTTACCATTGCCCAACTGGCCATGACTGCCAGTCAGCGGGCTATTGATGTGACCGGACAGAATATAGCAAATATTAACACAAAGGGCTATACCAGACAGAGGGTGGATCTTGCAAGTTTTAATACAAGAGGTGCCGATTATATGAGCACAGGACCTGGTGCTAAAATAGGTTACGGTGTTGAAATTACCGGCATTTCCCAGATTAGAGATCCATTTTTAGATGTTCAATTCCGAAATCAAATTGCCAAGGTGGGGACGGCAGATGCAAGACAGACTACATTGGATCAATTAGCCGATATTTTTGATGAGACTGATAAGGACGCGTTAAAAAAGGCTCTTAGTGATTTAAGTTCCAGCCTTGATCAGCTGTCCGCCAATGCAAATAACAGCGAGTTTGACAGCATTGTCCGTTCCAGGGCACAGGTCATTGTAAATTATATCCATCAAAAGGCTGCTGATCTTAAAAGCGTTCGGGAAGAAACCATCAATGGCCTGGAAAATACAGATATACCCGCCATCAACGGTCTTCTTTCTGACATCGGAGAGTTAAATGACGCTATCTGGAAGAGCCAGGTACAAGGTAACCCAGCTCTTGAGCTTTTAGATAAGAGAAATGAAAAATTGGATGAGCTTGCCGGCTACCTTCCTATCACTGTAACTTACAAGGATGTGGTTGTCGCATCAGGAGCTAAATTTGAGTATCCAGTAGTAAATTTCAGAGGCAGCGATGGAGTTACATATCCTCTTACGGCAGGAGAACATGGGGAAAAAGTCGCATCAATTTCTATGACACGAAATAAAGGATACAACGGGGAGCCTGACGGTACGGTTTCCATATCATTGATTCCTGCCAGCAATTTCGCAAGCAGTTCGGATGTAAGCTCCCTGAAAACGGATATTACCAATTATCTGAAAGATGGAACTTTAAAAGGAACTGTAGATGTATTGAATAAATCGGGAGAAATGGACAACCCTTCTTCAGATTACAGAGGAATTGGATATTACGAAAAATCCTTTGAAGCTTTTGTCCAGACTTTTGCCAATACCTTTAATGAATTGAATGGCAATATGCAACCTTATACCGGTGTAACTCAGCTGCCGACTATAGGCACAGCATCAAAGGACTCTGGTGGAAAAGCAGTATTCAGCATGGATTACTCAAAAGCGACTGGAAACTTCTTAAGAGGAGAAAGAATTACGGTCAATGGCGAGACTTATACATTTGGCGACGGTTCAGGAGAAATACCCATTGGAGCAACACTTGAAGATAGTTTAAACAATCTGGCTGGTAAGTTGAATGGCGACCCATCTCTCCTATCTATGATGGTGGATGGCAACATCGAAGCCGGCACTTGGTCCTATGCTTCCGGAAAGCTGGAATGGCGTAGTACTAATGCCGTATCAACGGACGTGGATAGCATCAAAACCTCCGATGATAAGGATATATCCATTCTCTATAAAGCAAATCCTGTCAATGTTAGAAACTTTGATTTGTTCCAGACCTCTGATGGAAGCAACCGTTTTACTGCCAGCAACATTAAAATATCCGATGACTGGATGAACAACACCATTCATATCATCTCTTCCCATAAAGAGGATGCTGGTTCCACTGCCAATGACAACATTATAAAGATGCTGAAATCCCTGACCGATGAACGGGTTTTTAAATATGAATACACCTACATGGACACCAACGGGGTCGCTCAGACCGGATCTATTACCCACTATACCGGAAACTTTTCCCAGTGTTATTCTAATCTGGAAAACACCCAGGGTATTGACAGTTCCGCTAACCAAGCAATCCTTAATAACCACATATCTGTGCTTCAGCAGACTGCAGACAGCAAAGATGCTGTATCAGGTGTCTCTTTAGACGAGGAAGGCATCAGCCTGATGCAATACCAAAGATCCTTTTCAGCTGCCGCCCGTCTTATGACAACCCTTGACGAAGCACTGAATACATTAATAAACAATACCGGCATTGTAGGAAGATAGGAGGTTTCCAATGAGAATTTCAACCAATGCGATTATTCGGAACTATAAGAGCAATCTTGCAGCTTCCATAGCCAACCTAAATGTATCAAGAAACCATGTTATGACTCAACGAAGCTTTAACAACGTCTCGGAGAATCCTGCATCTGCAGCCCGTGCATCCCAGCTTCACCGCAAATACTACAAGAATCTGGATAACTTAAACACTTTATCAGATGTTCAGTCCCGTCAGGATGGACAGGAAGATGCACTCATGCAGATATCCAATGCTATGAAAACCATTAGTGCGGAATATAACATACAGGCTATGAGCGGTGACAAGCAGACACCGGAAACGAGGCAAACCTTTGCAACTGCCATCCGTCAGTTCCAAAAATCCATGGCCTTAAGCCTTAACTCCACCTATGAGGACACATTTTTATTTGCAGGAGCAGACGGAAAGAATCCGCCTTTTGCTCTCTCTGAAGACGGAAAAACCCTTACTTACCGTGGTATTAATGTGGATGCTGCCGCCGGCAGTCAAAATTATAAAGATCTTACTAATTTGTCCAAAGAAACCCTTTATGTTGACTTAGGGCTGGGCCTTTCTCTCGATGGCGCTGACCGTGTCGTACCTTCTAGCGCATTTAACCTTTCTCTTCCCGGTATAAAGGCCATTGGATATGGACAAGATGCGGATGGGATGAGCAATAATGTCATTGTTTTAGCCGGTCAGCTGGCTGATGCCCTGGAGGCAGATACTTTTGATGCTGACAATTATGGAAAGCTTATGAACAAATTTAAAGACCTAGGAACCAACGTATTAAATGAAGTCACTAATCTGGGTGTTAAATCTGAGTTTTTAAATACCACAAAAGACCGTCTTGAAAATAACGATATTTCTCTACAGGAACAAATGTTAAAGGTGGAAGGAATAGACCCTGCTGAAGCCATTACCGATTATATGTGGAATCAGTATGCATACAATGCTGCCCTAAAGGTAGGAACCAGCATCTTATCTCCATCTTTTATTGATTTCATGAAGTAAAGTTGATTGGAGGTGTGTTATAATGGAACCATTGCTTAGAATTACGACCATACCGATTAAATACGAACTGAAAATCCAGAGAGCAAAACTGGAATATTCCAGTTCTAAGTCTGACCTGATAACCGACAGAAACAAGGGCGGCCTGACTATAAAAAACCGCCCCACTAAATTGTATCTGGATACGTACGATGCACGTAATTCAGTCTGTCCCACTACAATGGAAAGTGTGCGGCAATCCGCTGCCATGGGTAAAACAGCCGCCATGGAGGCTACTGCTGCATACGCAGAAGAAGGTGCTATGTTGTTAGACCCTAACATTTTAAATCCCCTTGACTTAATATTCAGCCAACGTGCCCAAATGCCTACAGGAGAATTCGGATTACAATTCCTTCCTTCTACAGGTCCTAATATTGAATGGTCAGATCCTGACTTTTCTATGCAATACGAAATGGATCGGATGAGTTTTGACATAAAAGTTGCAAATGGGCATTTTGAATTTATACCCGGAAATGTTGAGCTGTCAATCACACAAATGCCTGATGTGAATATTGAATATATCGGAAAGCCCCTTTATGTTCCGCCTAGCGCTGCTGATTTATTCGAGCATTCTTCGGTAGATCTTATCGCTTAACCCTGCACTCTGGAGGTATTTATGGAAATTAGTACACAATATTTTGGAAAGATTTCCTGCTCAGAAAAAGAATTTATACATTTTTCTGATGGGCTGTTTGGTTTTGCTGACTTGAAAAATTATGTTCCTCTGGCCTTTCAGGAGAATAGCGATGCTTTAATTTGTCTGCAGTCCATAGATGATTTAAGCGTTTCGTTTATTCTTATGAATCCATTCCAGTTTTATGAAAAATACGAACCGGAATTATCTCAGGAGGATCAGAAACTTCTTAAAGCATCAGATGGCGAAGATAAGGTTTCTTATTATGTTATCAGCGTAATTCATGATCCAATGGAGAGCAGCACGGTAAACTTAAAGGCTCCCATTGCGGTAAATACAGAAACCCGGGAAGCCAGACAGGTGATTTTAGATAATCCTCTTTACCGTTTCCGTCATCCGCTTAAGGATTTTATAAAAAAGGGGGATTCGCATGCTGATTCTTCAAAGAAAAAATAATCAGTCCCTATCGATTGGTGACAACATAACTGTTTCAATCGTTGAAATCGGAAATGATTGGGTAAAGTTAGCCATTGATGCACCAAAAGAAATTTCAATTCTTCGCACAGAGCTATTGGAAGCCGCCTCAGCTAATCAAGAGGCCGCTTCCTCCTGCCTAAACGAAGATTCTATTTCCAAGATCAAGGATTTGATGAGCCAGTCAAAAAACAGCGGTAATACCTGATGTTATTTAGGTATTTCCGCTGTTTTTTCTCTTATATCTTCTTCTCCTGTATTTTCTTCCATTTCTTCTTTTTCTTCTTTTTCTTCTTTTTCTCTCACTTTTACTTTCTGATATCTTTTCCACATGAGTAGAAATACAGTCTTTTTAGAGATCCGGAACTTATCTCCTAATTTGTTGCCAATCAGCCTTACGAAATATCTCCCAAGACGGATAAGCCAAAAATAAGGGAGAAGTATGCTGGTGTTCTCCAAAGCAGGATATATGGTCTCCATATATTCACGGTCCGGAAACAGCCACGCTATCAGTCTTAGGATTTCTTCTCTTTTCCTGTCTCTGGAATAACAGTCGGCAACCGTTTTAATCAAAGGCAGGAACTGGGCACTGATTTCACGTCCTTCCGTTCCTTTACTGAAGATGTAGGATTCCATAGCATCGTATATTTCCACATTTTCGATTCCAGTTCCAGTGCCAAACCAGCGCAGGATGAGATATTCCAGACGTTCCGCAAACTCATCAATTTTAAGTTCCTTTAAACGTTCGTATATATAGGGCCATGAGAAGAATTCCCCCTGGTTTTTATAAAATACCCAGAAATCCATGATCTGGCTTAAGCTGATATCCCCTCTTGCATAAGAATCCGTCAATTTGCACATAAGGAATAAATATATCTCACTGGCATTCATCTCCTGAATATAATTGGTGCCCTTTTTATTTGGCAAGGAATGAAGCAGTTTGATATAAAACTTTTGCATTAATCTGCTGAAAAACATAGTTTGGTTGAAACACAAAACCTTATTCCCTGGAACCCGATAGTACAGCTCTCCACGAATTTCAGTATAACGTTCTTCAAAATCCGCATTCCAAAGAAGTGTTCTGACAACCTGGGCATACTTTTTTTCCGTTCCAATCTCTATAAATTCTCTGCAGCACATTTCTTCAATGGGATAGCATTTAACAAAATCAGAGTAGTTTAGAAAAAAGCAGTTTATGCCGTTCCTTTCAAGAAGAGCCTGTACCTGCCTTTCTGTTGAACGTAAACGTTCAACCCGATGAACGGATTCTAAATATTTCCCAAAAAAACGCTGACGGATAGACTGAGGTATCTCTTCATTTAATCCCATAATTCCGTAATAAACAACATGAGCCACACGATGATAATCAGCAAGCCGGAACATCTTTTCCCAATTTAAGTTCCTCAGCGGTGCCGGCGATTCCTTCTGATTCATCACTGCAGACAGCAATGTCATTAAATACCGTTCTTCGTATCCTTTACTCATTCACGATTCCACCTTTAATCAATATACGGTTTCCTGCAGACAGCATATCATTTATCGCTGAAAAACAACATCACCTCTTATATTATATATCGGTTTTTTTACGGCAATCTTAACTTTATCAGACAGCAGTTCGATAAATAAAATAGAAATGAATAATACTACTATAGAAAAGGTGAATGTGTTGAATACCATCCAATATATCCTGTTTCAAACTCTGTTTCTGACTGTAATTCCTCTTATGGCCTCCTCTTCCTTCAATCAGCCGATCCTGGGAGGAAGTGGAACTGAGGTTGTTTCAGATTATTATCAAAATGAAGGCCTTGAAGAGGCCGCAGCTGATTTTCCTCAAGAGGGAAGATATGACCTCATGCTGGACAGCGTTTGCGGCCCTCTTACCCACTATAACCAGAATGATGCAAGGTGGGGCGGCTTTCTATATGGAGGAAAGGATTCTCTTGCCACCTATGGCTGTGGCCCTACTGTTATGGCTATGATTGTCACAAGCCTTACCGGTAATCAGGTTCTTCCACCTGATATGGCTGCCTGGGCTGCAGCAAATAAATCCTGGGCGCCCGGTCAGGGTTCTTATCACCGTCTGATTTTAGACAGCGCCCTGGCTTATGGCCTGAATGCCGAACCAGTTAAGGATTATACGGTCCAGGGGCTGGAAAATGCATTAAATTCCGGACATGTGATTGTAGCCCTTATGAAAAAGGGGCATTTTACCCAGAATGGGCATTTTATTATCCTTACCCACTTTACGGAAGAGGGTCTGATAAAAATTGCTGATGCCAATCAATACGATAATTGTCAATTAGACTGGGATCCCTCTCTTATATTGAAGGAATTAAACTATCATGCTTCAAATGGAGGGCCTCTTTGGATGATCGGCCCTCCAAATTAAGTAAATCAGGGTTCCTTTTTCTTTATTGATAGTAAGAGTCCTTTCCTGATAGCCGTATGCTTATATACCGGTCCGCTTCAATGGTCCGCTTCAGTGCAAGCTGAATGTTCTTTCCCTTCTCCGCTAGCACCCCAGCTATAGGACTGTCAGGATTCCCGCTTCCCTTACCGTTAAGCCACTCTCTTACCTGGCCACCGTTTTCCGGTGGCAGAGCGGATATCAGACATTCTACATTCCTGGTACATACATCTGCTTTATTCATTTCCTCCTGGCGCATTCCCAAAAGCAGTTGAACCGATTCCCTGTCATTTCGAGACAGGGCGTCTCCCATCTCTCGTGTAATGTGCTCAATTTCAACAATTGACATATATTTCTTTTGCATCTCTTTAAGAATTTCAACCAGCATGGAATCTTCCATATTCATCCTCCCTCATTCATAAAACTGAATAGTAAATAGCCGGAGAGAAAATCTTCCCTCCGGCATCACTTTTTAACTGCTTAACTTCTGCGCTTCTTTAAAGGCATCTCTCAATTCAACAATCAAGGGTCTGACTTCTGCAATCACCTTTGGATTTCTTCCTGCACTAATCCGGCTGAACTCATAAAGAAAGAAATCATACAGCCGTTTTAACTCGGAGCTTATTTCATATTTATGATTCAGCGTATTTTTTAAATAATTGACAATTTCAACGGATCGCTGCATGGACTGGTCAAATAGAGTGTAATCTTCTTTCTCCAGGGCAAGCTCCGCTTTAGTCAGACGTTTTAACAATTCATCATACAGGAGTCCAAGCATCTCACCAGGAGTCATGGTATTCACCGCCTGAGCTTTGTAATTCTGATAACCATAGGCATTCATATTCTGCACCGCCATTCTTTATTAACCACCGAATGCGCCTTGCAGCCAGCTACTCTGAGAGTTCATTTGGGAAATCAATGTCTCCAAAGAAGTAAACTGCTTGATATACCGATCTGTCTCCGTCTTAAGCTGGGACTGGAGGCGCACAATAGTACTATCGATTGAATCCATTGATTTCTTAAGAGAATTGGAAAGAATACTGGTTGGTGCATAAATAGAACCTGCTTTTTCAACCAGGATTCCTTTTGTCGCACCTGTTGTGGCAGCATATTTTTCCGTAATCCCGGTTAAACGAGTCATAAGGCCGCCCTTATCTCCTGTAAGAGTATCTTCGCCCTGAGTGAATAGCTTCTGCAAGTCATCTCCAGATTTCTCAAGGGCTGCACGGAATTTTACCTCATCAAATACAAGCGATCCGTTATCCTCATAATTGCTGCTTGTTGAAATTCCATAGGACTCTAAAAGGGCTTTCTTCTCAGAACCGCCTTCAAAGATAAAGCGCATACTGTCAGTCAGACCTCTTAAGTCAGAATCATTGAACAACAATCCTTCCTTAGCCTTTGCTTCCCACTGTTCTATCTGCTTTTCCGTCATTCCCGCTTTTTGTTCATCTGTCAAAGGCTCATATTGACGGTTCGGTTTTGTGGAAACCTGTTCATTGACCATTTTGATGATATCATTGTAGTCTTTGATCATATCGGAAACGGCTTTTGCTATTTTATCGGAATCTGTTTTTGCATTAAAGGTAACAGCCTCGTCACGGTTGTCTGCGCCTGTTGTATTAAAGGTCCCGTTTACTGTGACATTTAACCCATCCAGATCAAATGTGTTGCTTCCTCTGGTCAGTTTGACTGGAGCCGATGAATCATCATATTTAACGTACACGATGGCATCCTGACCATAAACAGGACCCTGATTTGCCATAGCTCCAAAAAGCTTCGCATTATCCGTACCTTCAATATTAAACTCGATTGTTCCGGATGCCCCTTCTCCCTTCGATACAATGGAAAATTTGTCGGCATTTCTCATATAACTCATCGTCACACCGGCATCGGAATCATTAATTTTTTTCATGATTTCATTTAAGGTACTTTTGTTAGTAAGCCCTTCAATCTTGTGTCCATTGATTACAATATTTAAAGGAGTATCATCAGCTGGCACAGCACTTGAAGAAATTAATCCAGATTCTCCAATCGCTACATTTAAATTCAGACGATTTGATTCTCCATTTACTACTTTTAAGGCTCCATCCTTTCCTGTTACTCCAGCATCAGCATAGGCAATTGCCAAGTCAGATGATGAATCCAGATAATTATTAAGATAATCGGGATCATCGGGATCTCCGCCAGGCTTTACGGTATAAAATTCCAGCTTTCCATTGTTGGCCGCAGTCGCTTCCACATGAATTCTTCCTGTTCCAAATTCTTTTTCCAACTTTTCCTGGATATCTTTGGCCATATCATTTAAATTGCCTTTGGACTCTAGCGTTATGGATTTTGTTACCCCATTATATGTAAAGCTCATACTTTTCCCATTGATCCTGTCTTCAAATGACAGATCCTTAAAAATAGTCTGATTATCTTTTAAATCCGTCGACATTCCTGAAGCATCTATGACTGTCTTACCCTGTTTTCCCAACTCAACAAGCTCTTCACCGCTATTTATGCCAATAGCTTCCAATGCTCCCTTGCTTCCACCTGCAAGGCGAACTTCATTACCTGCTGGATCATCGGATTTAAAATTAAGCGTAAAGGAACCATCTGCAGGGTCTACTTCACCGCTTGCATTCAGAACATCTGCCAAAGTCCTGCCCTCTCCTATGGAAACCTCTGCCAAGGCTCTGTTGATGGATTCTACTGTATTGTCTCCATTGGAATAATCGTACGGCTTGCCAGCCTTATCTGTACCGCTTTTAAATGAAACACTATAAGTTTTATTACCAACCTGAAAGGTTAAGTACTGACCTTCCAAAGTATTGACTGTTTTCATCTCATCCAAATCAATCTTTCCTGTCTCTAACACTCCATCAGAAACAGCTCCACCGGAAACTGTAGAGGCCTTTTTAGCTAGCTGCTCCACTCCTAAAATGGATACGGAATTTGCAGTAGACGAACTTCCTGTTACCTGGACGTACTTGCTGTTTGTCCCTACTGCCGTAACATTGCTCTGTGCCCAAAAGCTAGGGCTTGAAAGATTAGTGGCGGGATTTGTATATGAAGTATATTTTTTTGAAAACTCAACCAGCTTGGAACTGATGGAGCGGTAAGCGTCCTGTTTCCACAGCAGGGTCTGTTTGCTCTTTTGCTGCTTCGCAATCTTCGCTCTTGTGGCGGCGGTCATACCTTCAATCAGACTATCCCGGTCTAAGCCGCTGGCAAGGCCGCCATAACCACGGACAGAAGAAGATAAACTATTACTAGTCACATTATTGTATACTGATGCCATATTGAAGCTCCTTTCTAACGATACACATCTTCATGATTCTCTAAAATCCAGCTTTTTTCTTGTTTTTACTATACTTATTTATCGACATATTGTATACTAAAGATAATAGTTTTATTTCAATTTACGATTGGAGGAATAGAAGTTGTCAACAGTCATTGCAATTACAAATCAAAAAGGCGGCGTAGGCAAAACAACCACTTCCTGTGCTCTTGCCTGCGGTCTTGCCATGAATAATAAAAGAGTTTTGGCGGTGGATCTTGACCCTCAGGGCAACTTAGGCTTCAGCCTTGGACTACAGATCGAATCCGGCGCAACCATTTACGAAGTTTTAAAAGGGACCGCTTCCCTGCAGGAGGCCATCCAGTCTACAAAGCGCTGCGATGTAATCGCCTCCAATATCCTGTTAAGCGGAGCTGAACTGGAGTTTACTGGAAAACAGCGGGAATGTATTCTTAAAAATATTCTCTCTACTGTAGCCGGATATTACGATTACATCATTATCGATACTCCTCCTGCATTAAATATTCTTACTGTTAATGCTTATGCGGCTGCTGACTATCTGATCATCCCCATGGTTCCTGAAATTCTAAGCCTTTTGGGTGTCTCCCAGATTAAAGATACCATCAACACCGTCCGTTCCTCCGTCAATCCGGATCTGGTGGTCCTTGGAATATTGCTTAACAAATATAATCCCAGAACTCTCCTTTCCAAAGAAGTAAAGGAAATGGCTCAGAAAATCGCACTACAGATCAACTCTACGGTATTTAATACCCATATTCGATCCAGTGTCTGCGTGGCGGAAGCCCCTGCCCAGGGAGAAAATCTTCTGGATTATGCTCCAAGATCCAATCCGGCCCAGGACTACAAGGAATTGATTTCCGAGGTTCTGGAATTGATTAAACAACGTAAAAAATAATTACCCGAAGGGAGTTTTAATTATGGCCAGAAAAAGCAGTAAAACAGCTCATGTAATGAATCTGTTAGCAGGAGAAGAGGCTGAATCCTCTAAAGAAGAGGCTGCCAGAGAAAATCTTGCAGCCCGGCAAACCTCCGATTCTACGGAAAAAATCAGGGAACTTACGGATTCAAATCAGCCGACTTCTCCTCCAACTCCTATTTCCATTATAGACATGTCTTCTTCAGCCCCGGACCCGGTGGCAGAATTGATCAGGGAACAGTTAGAGGAGGCAGAAGGGATGGAAGATGCTCCTGAACCGGAGACTCCTTCCCTTGAACAGGAAACAGAACCTGATGTTCCGGAAATATCGATTCCATCATTTCAATATCTGAATGTTATGGAACACATCGTAAAGAATGCGGTATCAGAATACATGAATAAATTCGATGTTTGCAACTGTGACCGGTGCACTGCAGATGTCACGGCCCTGGCACTGTCCCATCTGCCTCCCAAATACATAGTCGCAGAGAATTCCACCGCATCTCCTCTTTTAAACTTTTATTCCACCCGATTTTCTCAGCAAGTAGTTGTAGAATTGACCAAAGCCTGTTCTGCTGTAAAAGAAAACCCACACCATTAGGTGTGGGCTTCTTTTATTATGTTCTCTGTTTCCCGGTCTACGTTGCTTACAACCCCTTCCCATATCTCATTTACCGTTTCTACACAATCCATGTAGGTTTGTGCCAGAAGAGAAGAAGGGATACCTAATTCATTTGATAGAGATTTTACAGCTTTCCAGTCTGCATTTTCATAGCTAAGAATGAGTTTATAAAGCGATCCGCATATTCCTTCCTGCTTAAGCAGCGCATCCTTGATCTCCTGGGCCACAGGTACTTCTTCAAGAATTTCTTCCAATGGCGCATCAATCATGTACTGCAAGGTCGAGAACATTCCCATCATATAAACCTCTGATCGGATAATGGGCAGGTCCTTGATGTGGTCAGAAAGGACCATAGCATAATTAGCCCGAAGAAAGGACAGCTTCAGCATGGCCTCACGGGACTCATCACTTTCAAAATCATTGTTAAAGCTTAAAAGGTATACCCATTGCTTTAACTGACTGATTCCCATGGTAACCAGAGCCTGGCGGATGGAAGACACTCGTCTGCGCAGAGCAAAATAAGCAGAATTTACAATTTTAAGTAGAGCGTAACTTAATGCCGCGTCATGGCTTATAACCGTTTCGATCTGTTCAATATCCGGTTCATCTTTCGATACTTCCACAACAAGCTGGAAGAAGTTCCCTTCCAGGAATTCCATTCGTTTTACTTTCTTTGCCATAGCTTCCGCGACATAACTGCCTTCTGCATAGTCGGCGCCGACTTCCATGGCAAGCTCATAATCCTCTTTGGTATTAACACCGGTTGCGATACATTTCTTATCAAAGCCTTTCATGGTGTTGATAAGATTATTTAAGGAAACCCGTTCTCTTCCTTCGTGCTTATTGCTGATATCCACTTTTATGTAGGTAACATAATCCAGCATGGTAAAATACTTGGGAGAAAACTGGAAATCATTGATTGCAAATATATAACCTTCCGTGCGGTATCTTTTGATGATAGCGGGCGATAAGGGATGGATCATCACATGATCTTCAATTTGAATAATTAATTTTTCCTTATCAAAAATTTTCGGCATATTCCGGAACAATAAAGAAGGAGTAAATGTTACAAATGTAAGTTTATCCTGGAAAATCCTTTCCGTGTTCTGCATAAGAAAACCTGCTATGGTATCTGCCGCCGCCACATCGGTACTATTATAGAGGGCGTCATAATCCTTTTGAAACAGCACCTCGTAGCCAATGATCCTGTCCTCCTTAAGTGCCTTAATAGGCTGCCGGGTGACATATCTATCCATTGTTTTACCTCCTTTGAAGCAAATGGTCAATCACTTCCACCAGATGTCCGATTTCCGGTTTGGACAACTGCTCATCTGCGCCCAGCTTCTTTCCTTTGATCATTAATTCCTGATTGATCATTGATGAAAAAATAACAATCGGAATGTGTTGTAACGCTTTATCGTCCTTCACCAGCTTTGTCAGATGGTGACCATCCATTTCCGGCATTTCGATATCTGTAATAATCAGGCTTAATTTATTAGCAAAGTCCGAATCATCCCGAATCTGATTTAAGTAGTCCCATGCTTCCTGTCCGTTGTTTTTAAAAGTCAGGTTATGGTAGCCTGCCTTCCTAAGCGAAGCTTCTATCATCCTGGTTAACAATATGGAATCTTCTGCAATCAGAATGGGGCTTCCATCTTTTTCCCTGTCTTCAAATTTGTTAATCTCATTCAACTGAATCCCTGTTTCCGGAGCAATTTCCGCTACGATTTTTTCGAAATCCAGGATTGTAACCAAATCCTTTCCGCACTGGGCAATGCCTGTCGCCACTCCTTCCTCCCCCCGGCTGATGGTATTGTCCGGCTTCTGTATATCCTTCCATGAAATGCGGCTTATTCCCACTACGCTGTGAACCCGGAACGCAATATGCAGCTTATTAAAGTTAGTAATAATGAATAAATCTTTTGGCTGCTGTTCTGTTTTGCTTCCTGTCAGATAGTGGGGAAGGTCAATTACAGTGAGAAGGATATCTCTGGGCTTGAATATTCCCTCCACAGAAGGGTGAGCATGGGGAATGGGCTTTACTTTATCTGACATCATGATTTCACGTACTTTTGCCACGTTGATGCCATACAATTCACCATAAATGGTAAATTCCATTATTTCGATCTCATTGGTACCTGACTCTAACAAAATCTCTGTTTCTGCCATACTTCTTCTCCTTTATCTCAATATAATCCGGCAAAAACATCTGCCTAATAAAATATCGGCATAATTCCTCCGGTTCATAATGTTTACAAATCAATTTCCGCTCTACCGTAAGTCCTTATTCTGACTCCTCCCGTACTGACATCAAAGGTCATGGTCCGTGCGTAGTTTTCTCCCACATCCTCAGCCACAAGACGGATCCCCTCTGAGCGAAGAATCTGTTTCACGCTGATAATATTACGGGCGCCGATATTACCAAGAGTACTGTTTCCCTGTAATTCAAACATCTTGGCTCCTCCGGCAATCTTAGCAATCAATCTGGGCTTTCTCGCTCCCATGATCTCTATCTTGCGCAGCGTTTCAGCCAGTCCGGTATCTGCGTACTTAAATATATTCCCATCACCTGAACCGAATACCTCCGGAAGCATTATATGTACCAAAGCTCCCAGCTTAATCATTGGGTCATACAAACTAATCCCAATGCAGGAACCAAGGGCATAGGTAATTAAAATTCCCTCCTGCCTGGCAAACTTCATGTCTGCGATTCCAACCGTCAGATTTTTATCCATTGATTATCCCCAGCTTTTCCATTAAAAAGTTCAATGATTGAATCTCCGGCATCATAAGTAGATCACTATGGAGCACCTTGCCCCCTATGATAAACTGACCGCTGATCATCATCATTTTATCCGTCTGATAGCCAAACTCCACCATTGGCACGCTTAATATTCCGCCCAGCATATTGATCGCTGTATCAGGAACAGACAAACTAATGGAGACGTCACTGAGGGAGGAAATGGCATTGACGTAAGAAGATATGATAATATTTCCCACCTCTTCAAGTGCTGAGGTTTCCAAAACATTTAACTGGTAATAGTCTTCAATTTCCTCCTGCATAAGACTGGATAAGACCTGGTTGATAAAATCCAGCTTCAGGACAAACAGCATTAGTCCGTTGATTTCTCCAGACATCTTAACCAATATAGCCGCCACAATTTCTTCCGGGTCTCCCAAGAATTTAATGGCATCGTTATAATCGAGAATCTGTACATCCGGAAGAGTCATGCGCACGGTCTTTCCCAGCATGGAGGAAAGTGCAGTAGCGGAATTGCCTGTGCCTATGCTGCCTATCTCCCGGATTAAGTCAAGCCCTAATCCGCTCATTTCATCGTAACGTGTTATCTTCATGATATCACCCTCCTTCCTTACCGGCTATTCTCAACTTTGCCGAAGTGTATTTATGGTTGTTTCAATCTCATCAGAAGTCTGCACCATTTTTAGAGAGTAAGAATAAGCTCTCTGGGCCTCCATCATTCTTGTCATTTCCTGGGCAAAATCCGTGCCTGACACCTCCTCGGCACCTTTTATCACTTTTGCATTTTCAAGCAGAATGGGAGCTCCGTTTTTATCTGTTACCGTGTATTCATTATTTCCTATATCGGAAATTCCGTCTCTTCTTGCAAAGGTATAAACACCTATGGCTTTTGGATCATGCTCATCTTCTTCCAGCTCTTCTTCCTCTTCCTCAATTTCCTCTTCTGATCCGGGATAAACAGCCGGCTTGACAGGATAGGTGATTTCTTGCTGGTCCATGTTTAAAACTCTCTTTCCTGAAGAATTAACCAGATAATAATTGTCTCCCATCATGGAAAGCTGAAAGTGTCCGTCCCTGGAATAGGTAATGGCCCCTGTAACCGGGTCTTTTAACATGAAAAAGCCTTCTCCCTCTATGGCGTGGTCGTTCTCAAGTCCCGTTTCCTTATAAGGCATAGCAGTCATATCGGACTTTAAAAGGTCTACCCTGGTTCCGCTGCCTGTCTGCGCCGCACTGCCGCCCTGAGAACTCCTTGTCTGGGCATATATCAGATCTGAAAACACACTGTATTGAGGTTTAAAGCCTGTTGTATTTACATTAGCAATATTATTGGATACCACATTAAGCTTTGTCTGCTGATTTAAAGCTCCCAAAGCTCCAATATAAAAAGACTGGTTCATCTACTCTT
Organism: Lacrimispora sphenoides JCM 1415; assembly: GCF_900105615.1. Classification (NCBI taxonomy): domain Bacteria; kingdom Bacillati; phylum Bacillota; class Clostridia; order Lachnospirales; family Lachnospiraceae; genus Lacrimispora; species Lacrimispora sphenoides. Next base: position 3,452,273 of record NZ_LT630003.1, read on the forward strand.
CCCCCTTATACTCTGCCTATCTCAGTGGATACCTTGCCCATGAGCTGGTCATATATCCGAAGTACCTGGGCAGCACTTTGAGTTGCCCTTTGGCTGGTGATCATCTGAGTCATCTCATCAATAGGGTCAATATTGGACCGTTCCAGTGACTTCCACTGGATTCCTCCATCCACTCCATTCCCGGCTGCTGTCGTGGTAAAGATACCGTTATCTCCCTTTACAAGCTGGGAGTAATCATCAAAGTCCACAACACGGATTTTTCCTAAGAGGACTGGTTCCTGTTCCTCTGTATTCCCGTCGTCCTCTCCGTTTTTCAGTCCTTTTATTGGCATTTCATAAATATTACCTAACGGATCCACTGTAATATGGTCTGAAGGAAGCTCAATGGGGGTTCCATCTTCCCCAAGCACCCTGCCCCGGGAAGGTGAGGTAAGGTATCCTTCTTCATCAATCGTAAAAGAACCGTTTCTGGTATAAACCTGATTTCCTGTGGCATCCTGTATGGCAAAGAATCCTGGTTTTGTCAAAGCAAAATCCAGGTTTCCTCCAGTTTCCTCCACAGCTCCCTGATTATGGCTGGTCACTGTGCTCCTGGAAGCACGTATCATTGATACGGACCCAATCTGAACAGGATTGCTTTTGTCACGATTTCCGCTCCGGTAAAGCATTTCATCCCGAAACGTGGTGCTGACCATGCGGTCAGGCTTAAACCCCGGTGTTGCACTATTGACCATATTATTTCCGATTACATTTAAGTTCCTGGTCTGATACAGCATTCCTGATGCCAGATTGTAGAATCCTTGAAACATTTCTTTTCTCCCTTCCTACTACTCATTTATGAAATTAGTCAGATTCAATCTGAGCTTTTGAAGCGCATTGGAATGAATCTGGGAGATCCTTGGCTCACTGACTTTCATGATCTGTGCAATCTCCCTCATATTTAATTCGTCCATATAGTACAATGAAATAACCTTTTGTTCATTTTCTTTTAAATCATTTATGGCAGAAACCAAAATTTCCTTAAATTCCTTCTGGAGATAATGATTCTCAGGCTGGTCATGTTCGTTCATTGACGGAAGCTGCATTGACTTTTTCTCTTCACTTCCCGCCTCCAGGACCATGTCCAGGGAAATGATGCTGTAAACATTAGTCTTGCCTAAAGTTTCCTGGTATTTTTCCATGGTGATGTCCATGTAATCCGCCGTTTCCTGTGAAGTAGGAAAACGCCCCAGACGGTTACACAATTCTACGACCGCATTGTCCATGATCTTAGCATTTTTTCTTACGCTTCTGGGAATCCAGTCCTGCTTTCTCGCCATATCAATAACCATTCCGCGAATCCGCTTGGAGATATAAGTTTCAAACTTAACATTTAATTCCGGATCAAACTTTTCGATTCCATTCATAATCGTTAATACGCCTTCATTGACAATATCCTCCACCTGTGCAAAGCTTAAATATACGTCTCGCATCTGGAGTGATATGTTCCTGACCATATTTATATACCGCATCACAAGTTCATGCTTGACCCTGATGTCTTTTGTTCGCTTGTATTTAATTAATAAATCTTCATTGGTATATTGGCTTAAATCCTGTTCCATTCCGACTAACACTGCCTTTCTGTAACAAAATCCGGTCAAAGGGTAATATTCCCGATTGCCTGAATCTGAATATTATTTGCAATCTCATTAAAGGAAAGGACATATGCATTGGGATAAAACTGCTCGATCAATCGGTAGAAATAAAGCCTTACAACCTGGCTTGTAAGAATCACCGGCTTCTGCTCTAAATCCGCAAATTTCTTCATTTGTTCTCCCACCTGTCCGATCACAGACTGCATCACATCCGGGCTGAGGGCAAGATAGATGCCCTGTTCTCCTTTTGCCATACTGCCTATAATATTTTTCTCCAGCTCTGCATCCAGGGTGAGTACCTTCATCTGTCCTCCTTCGCAGAACATTCTGGTTATGGTCCTCTTTAAAGCAATTCTGATGTTTTCTGTAATCACATCCATATCCCTGGTGGTTGGAAGAGAATCTGCTATGGTTGCCAGAATCGTTTCCATGTCTTTGACTGGAACCCCTTCCTTCAAAAGGTTAATGAGAATTTTCTGAATGCTGCCATATGTAAACTGGTTCGGGAATAGTTCGTCCACCAGCTCCGGAGAGTGTTTCTTCACGTTTTCCAGCAACTGCATAACTTCCTGCCGTCCTAACAGCTCATAAGCGTGCTGCCTGATGGTCTCTGATAAATGAGTCAGCATAACAGAAAGTGGATCAATAACGGTATAGCCGTAAATTTCCGCCATTTCCTTGTTTTCAGGCCTGATCCATTTACTGGGAATGCCATAAGCCGGCTCCACCGTTTCAATTCCGTCTACTTCACCTGAAATAGAGGGGGGTTCCAATGCCAGATAATAATCTACCAGTATTTCTCCCCTGGATACCTCTTCACCCCTGATCTTTATGACATACTGATTTGTATTTAAACTGGAACTGTCCCTAAGCCTGACAGAGGGAATGACAAGTCCCATGTCCTGAGCATACTGTCTTCTGAAAATAACGATCCGGTTAATCATCTTTCCACCGCTGCTCTCATCGATCAGCGGAATCAGACTATAGCCAAATTCCATCTCAATAGGTTCTACGTTAATAAGAGCGTAAACATTGTTCACATCCCGGTAGTAGGACTCTTCGTCGGAACCCCCCTGTGCTGCTTCTTCAGGCGCGGCCATGGCTAACGCCGTTTCCGGAAGGCCGGAGGCTGACTGACGAACCTTATTCCCTAACTGATAACCGGCTATAATAAGCACAGCTGCCATAACAGCCAACTGAATCTTAGGCATTCCAGGTACCAGCATTAATACGATCATTACAAAACCAGTAAGCATAATAGCCCTGGGCTGGGCCATAAACTGACCCGATATGTCGTCATTTAATGTGCCTTCCGATACGGCTCTGGTTACCACCATTCCGGTGGCCGTAGCGATCAGAAGAGCCGGAACCTGGGAAACAAGTCCATCTCCTACCGTGGCGATAGAATAAATGGACATCACCTGTCCAAACTCCAGATTTGATTGCACCATGCCGATAATGGCACCGCCAATAAAGTTAATGGCAGTGGTGATCAGGGACATGATAGCATCTCCCTTTACAAACTTCGTGGCACCATCCATGGCTCCATAAAAATCTGCTTCTTTCTGAACCTTATACCGTCTCAGCTTTGCTTCCTGCTCATTGATCAGACCGGAGCTTAAATCAGCGTCAATGGCCATCTGTTTACCGGGCATGGCGTCTAAGGTAAACCTGGCCGCAACTTCTGATACACGTTCCGTTCCCTTTGTAATAACCAGGAAGTTTACCAGAACGATAATGAGGAATATGATGAAACCAACAACAACATTTCCCTGTAAAACGAAATCACCGAAGGCTTTGATCACCTGTCCCGAGGATCCCTGATTAGACAAAATATTTCTCGTGGAAGACACATTCAATCCCAGACGAAGCAGGGTAGTCACCAAAAGCAGGGCTGGAAAGATTGAAAATTCTAAAGGTTCTTTTATGTTCATGGTTATCAGTAAGATAATCATGGAAAGGGAAATATTTATAATAATCATTACGTCCACAAAAAACGGAGGCAATGGAATAATCAATAGAAGTACGATCAAAATGACAAATACTACTACAGAATTTTTCAGTAATGTCTTCATTCTTTTACACCATTTCTTTCAGTTTCTCTGCTGTTTTTTATTCTATGATCTTGTTATTCATGCGGTATACATATACCAGGATTTCAGCGACCATACCATAGTATTCCGAAGGAATTTCGCTCCCTACCTGGGTGGCGGCAAAAATGCCTCTTGCCAAAGGTTTATTTTCAATCACATATACCCCATGTTCCTCGCCTATAGCCACAATTCTCAAGGCCAGTTCATCCTGACCCTTGGCCACAAGAACGGGAGCATTATCCTTCTCTATGTCATAGCGCAGAGCCACCGCAAAATGGGTGGGGTTACGTATGATCACGTCCGCTTCAGGGACCGACTGCATCATCCTGGAACGGGCCCTCTCTCTTTGGAGGCTTCGGATACGCCCCTTAATTTCAGGATTTCCTTCGGTCTGCTTGAATTCCTCTTTTAGTTCCTGCTTTGACATTCTGATCTGGCGTTCATAATCCCACCGCTGATAAAAAAAATCAAAACCAGCAACGGCCAGGAAGATAAGAGAAACCCTGAAGACCATATCCATAATGGCACTCAGCACATACACAGAAGAATCTTTTAAGTCCATATCAATGGTTCTTGCTATTGGCGTTAAATCACCTTTAATGATTTGATACAGAATGATTCCAAGTATGGTAATCTTCAGCAAATTTTTCAATAGTTCTATCAGACTTTTTAGAGATATAATATTTTTTATCCCCTGTATAGGATTTAACCGGCTAAACTTAGGGGCTAAATTACTTTTTGTAATCAAAAATCTTGTTTGTACCCCGGTTCCCAGTACAGCCAGTACAATACCTGCCAAAAGAATAGGGAGAGCTGCTTTTAAAACCGCCCACGCTGTATCTGCAAAAATACCGGCGGAATAATCAGACAAATTCTCCACCCCGGGAGCCAGGCTTAAATATTTAATCATATAATCCCGTATGGTCCGATACATAAAAGGAAATAACATTTTCAGCAGCACGAAGGTTCCAAGTAAGGAAGCTATCATAATTACATCCTTACTGATGGCAACATGACCCTTTTTTCGTTCATCCCGCCGTTTTTTCGGTGAGGCCTTTTCGGTTTTTGAAGGATCTTGCATTGCCGTTCATCACATCCTTTGCATTTATAAAAGTCTGATTATATCCTGAACTGTTAAAAGCATCTGGCTTATCACACCGCCTACATAATCCGTCATAGGAGAAAACAGAAAAATCAGCATAATGAGACCAATTGCGATCTTAGCCTGTATGTTCACAACAAACACATTAATTTGAGGTATTATTTTCATTAAGACCCCGACTGCAATCTCAGTTAAAAATTCAATGGCAATTAAAGGAAATGCGAACTTTACAGCCATAGTAATACACTGAATGAAAATTTCCAGTATTGCCCTCGCCGCACGGCTTCCCAACACGGCCTGCCCGTAAGGAACTATTTCTGCTGACTTTATAAGAAGCCGAAACAGTGCCAGATGGCCATCCACAGCGAAGAACAACAGAATAAAATACGCCTGATAAAGCGTTCCCGTAAGAGCAATCTGAGCGTTGGTCTGAGGATCATAGATCATTGCCATGGATAATCCCATCTGAAAATCCATAATTGTCCCCGCAAAAGTTATGACCATAAGAAATAATTCCATGACAAAGCCAATGGCAAACCCTACAGCAAATTCTTTTAAAAGAAGCACTGCAAATTCAATGGAATTCACAGGCTCGGGCACCTGGGCCGAGGAAAAAGAATAAATAAGCAGCGTAAATACCATGATCATGCCGCCCTTGACCTGTGCCGGAACATTTCTTCTGCCCCAAATAGGGTTCAAAAGAATAAAACCTGACATTCTCATAAAAATAAGGGAAAACAGCATCATCTGTCCTATTTCCGGCATCTAAATCTTCCTTTCCTCTTCTCTGACCATGTCTTTTGGACATCACGGAACACCCGGAAGGTGTGTCCTGCTCCTCTCATCTGAGCATGGTATTAAAAATATTGATGGTAAAATCACTGAGTGTAGTCATCATATGATCACCCATCATCAAAAGCATCAGGCCAATTACAATCAGCTTCGGAACAAAGGTAATGGTTTGTTCATGGATCTGGGTTGCTGCCTGTATTATGGAAATAATGATACCGATGACCATGCTGACGATCAGCACGGGACCAGCCATTTTAACCACCAATCCGAACAACTCATACATTAGGCTGTTCACTGCTACATCCGTCATATTTTACCTCCTGATGAATCAAGCGGATATGCTTGCATATCCAGTTGATGCCCGATCAAGCGGGGCACGCTGTTTGCTAATTCTAGGTTGAAAGTCCTGTCAGTAATGGAAGCTGTTAACCAAATTAGAAAACAGCAACTCCCAGCCATTAACTGTTACAAACAACAATAATTTAAATGGAAGGGAAATCATCGCCGGCGGCAGCATGACCATACCCATGGACATCAAAGTGCTGGACACAATGATATCAACCAGTAAAAACGGCAGATAAATCATAAATCCCGCCGTAAAGGCCCGCTCCAGCTCTGAGGTCATAAAAGATGGAATCACTACTGTCATAGGAAGTTCCTCAATGTTTTCCGGCTTATCGGTCTTGGACAAATCTATAAACACATTCAAAGTGTCCGTCTTCGTCTGTTTGAGCATAAACCGTTTCATGGGAACCGTCGCCCGGTTAAGTGCCTCCTGCTGGTTTATCTCTTCCCTGACGTAAGGTTGGTAAGCATTGGTGTTCACATCCTTTAACACCGGGTCCATAATAAACAGTGTCAGAAATAATGCAATTCCGACCAGCACCATATTGGGAGGACTCTGCTGAACTCCCAAGGCATTTCTGGTAAAAGATAAGACAATGATAATCCTTGTAAAGGAAGTCATCATCACCAGGATCGATGGCAGCAGGGAAATGATGGTCAAAATGAGGAAAAGCTCCAGAGTCGGCACCCGGCCGCCATTAATATTAATCAAGGCATCTGTATTCATGGTTCCTCCTTACACATCATCCCTGTGTCTGTCTGTATATTTTTTTAATAACTTTTTAAAGCTTTCATACCCTTCTGCACCTGTAAATTGGGTCTGGGCAGACCCACCCTCCGGTATGTCTTCCTCCGAAAGTTCAGAAAGAAGGGTTATCTGAGAAGAAGCTATGCCGATAAGATAATAGTGATTCCCTACACGTACGATCGCTACTGCTTTATCCTGCCCCAGGGGAAGCCTGTCCAACATCTGCATACAGGTTCCTCCCCGCTTTAGCCCGACTCCTTTTCCAAGGCTTCTGGTAAATACATAACTCAAATACAGAATTACAACGGTAAGGAGCAGCGCAGAAAACAGACTAATCACGCTATTCAAATGCAGCCACTTCCTCTCTATTCTCCATTCTTTTTAGTAATCTCTGTAATACGGATGCCAAAGTTATCATCTACAACCACAACATCGCCTTTCGCAATGCAGCGGCCATTTACATATAAATCAACTTGTTCACCTGCCAGCTTGTCAAGGATAACAAGGGACCCTTTGGTAAATTCAAGAATCTCCTTTACCAGCTTTCTGGTTCTGCCAATTTCAACAGACACCTCAAGGGGCACTCCCATAATCAGTTCCCGGTTTTCCTCCTGCTCCTCAAACCGAACGTCTCCGTCTTTTAAACTATTTTGAGGAATAGGTTTCACATTTATGGTCTTAGGTTCCGGAGACCCTGTTTTTCTCATATTTTGCTGTTCGCTTTGCAGTTGTGATATCATCTGCTGCATTTGACTCATCATCTGCTGCTGCGTCTGTATTTGATCCATCATCTGCTGTACTGCCATCTGGTTATCTCCTGTCATCTGCGGTATTTCCTGACTTCCCCCAGCCGTCTCTCTGTCAGCAGGCTGTTCAGCATTTATTGGCTCTTCGCCTCCAAAGCTGCCTGACAACAACTTTTCAATCTCTTCCTGAGATAAGATTCCGCCTGAAGCCGGTTCCCTTAATTCCGTTTTCGTCTCTATGACTGGTTCCGGAATTTGTACTGGCTCCGGAATTTGCTCTGGTTTCGTAATTTGTACTGGTTCCGGAATAGGTTCCAGCATTTCCTGAGGTAAAAATCCTCTAACCAGTTCTTTTGCAAGATCAGGAGACATTACGTTAATAAATTCACTTTCCAACTGGTCCGCAATTTTTAAAGTAAAACCGACAACCACCATGTATTCATCATTGTCATAATACTTTTCCTTGAAATCATCCACATCTCCGATCTCAAAAGAACTGGGTGTCGATATATTAACTACCTTGCCTAAAAACTCGGAAAGTGCCGTTGCAGAAGCCCCCATCATCTGATTCATAACTTCACAGATGGCGCTGATGTTCAGTTCATTTAATTCAAACTCTTCCTCTGGTGTTTCCATGCCCATGAGCATATCTACAATCACTTTTACATCATGCCTCTTCAAAAGCATAATGTTGCTTCCGCTAAGTCCTGCAATATATGTAATCTCCACCCCTACTGCCGGCTCCAGGTTAGAAATTTCAAATTCTTCCTTTGACAAAACCTTTACCACCGGTGTGGTAATGTCAACTCTGGCATTGAGCATGGTAGATACTGCAGTGGCCGAGGCACCAAGGCTTATATTCAGTATTTCACCTATGGCATCAATTTCAAATGCGCTAAAATTCTTTGAATCCATACAACTTTTCTCCCTTTATACTCATTAGCCCTCTATGCCAAGTCACGCGTTACTTTCCAATTTCCAATGCCTTGGAGGCCATCATCTTTATGGCATTAAATGCTGTTATGTTGGCCTCATAGGACCGGTATGCAGACATACTGTCTACTGTTTCTTTTAGCAAATCCACATTTGGCATCTGCACATAGCCGTTTTCATCCGCATCCGGATGATCCGGATTGTAAACGGACTTATAGGGACTGGTGTCTTGCACGATCTGTGAAACCCTGACGCCGCCTGTGCTCTGCTGCCTGCTTATGCCGGCTGCATTCATCATAATTCTTCGGAAGTTATTTTCATTCCTGGATTCAAGTACTACCATTTTTCTCTGGTATGGCCCGCCTGCTTCCGTCCTCGTTGTATCAATATTAGCAATGTTCTCCGATGCAATATCCAGTCGAAGCCGCTGGGCGGTCATTGCCGACGCACTAATATTCATGGAACTTAAAAATGACATTTGACCCCTCCTCTACGGTAAAACTAACCGATAATGCCTGTAACAGTTTTAAGAATTCTGTCCGGTTTAAAGGGCTTTACAATAAAATCCTTGGCTCCTGATTTGATCGCTTCGATTACCATGCTCTCCTGTCCCATGGCAGAGCACATAACAACCGCTGCATCCGGGGATTTCGCTTTTATTAATTTTAATGCTTCCAGACCATCCATGTTAGGCATTGTAATGTCCATAATTACAAGATCCGGAGTGATTTCAGAAAACATCTGTACAGCCTGAGCTCCGTCAGACGCCTCGTATAAATCGGTGTATCCGTTTTTAGACAACGTATCCTTAATCATCATTCTCATAAATGCCGCATCATCTACTAATAATATTTTCGCCATTCTTTTGCATCTCCTTTATTATCTTTAATTCTTTATATAATCCCTGACTCAGTTTTCACCAGCCTGGTAATTTCCTTCTTCTACAAGACTATCAATCCGAACTGCAGTATTCCTTTTGTGAACACCCAGCTGTCCCTTAAACCACGGCTGGTCTTCCACATACAGCTTGATGTCGGATTCCTTAGGCGTACCTAAATTGATGACGTCTCCCACATGAAGATTATAAACATCGTCCAGAGTAATGACAGACTCTCCTACTTTAGCACGAACCATTAAGTCAGTGGCCCTGATGTTGTTTAGGATTTCAAGTTTAGTATCCTGACTGTTTTCTTCATCTCCCATAGCACTGGCTCTTCGCTTATCTATAATACTGAATGTATTCATCAGGAGATTTCCTGGGATACAGAGACTTAGTCTCCCAGAGCAACCTTCCATTTCCACATCTATAACGATGATTACTATGGTTTCATCCACACCGATTTCCTGAAACATGCTTGGGTTTTCTTCCAACCTCTCCAGCTCAAAGTTAAGATTAATGTAACTTGACCAGGAATCCTTTAATGGCGCTATCACATATTGGATTACTCTGCGGTATAAAGCCATCTCTATTTCCGTATAGGCATAGGACAGCCCAACATTGGTTTCCTTCCCCAAGCCCCCCAGCATGCGGTCGATTAAGCTAAGCATTAATGGCATGCTTGCATTGATTAATAGAGGCGGGTTCTTGGAATGATCCGGCAAAGTCACATTGACAAGGGTAAGGACATCATTATCACTGAGGGCGTTACTGAATTCATAATACCGCTGTTCCTCTACCGTAACGACTGACAGTTCACTGGAAGTTCGAAACAGACTATTTATCTGGGAACCTGCGATCCTGGAATAATTGTCGAATATACTGCCTAAAACTTTAAGCTTGTCCTTAGTAAATTTTTTCGGACTGTAAAAATCATATTTCCTATATTTTAATTCATCTTCTTTTCTTTCAATCTCCTGGCTCAGCTCATTTGTTCCCTGAAGGGAATTGAGCAGTGCATCAATTTGATTTTGGGATAATACTTCAGCCATTTGTTTCACTCCCGCTTCATTTTTTAATTGCCCGGCACGTTCTGATAATCCTGATATATCTGGTTGTAATATTCTTCCAGGGATTTTTCTACCGTATCATTCTTGGTTATCAATATTTCCACGCGGCGGTTCTGCGCCCTCCCATCTTCCGTATCAAAAGGCGCAACGGGACGGAACTGACCATAGCTGGTACCCACCAGTTTTTCCGGTGAAACAGCATGTCTGCTTTGGAGAAAAATAACAACCTCTGCGGAACGCTGTGCAGAAAGCATCCTGTCATTGCGGATATTGTTTGGCCTGTCTGGATCTCCCTGAGAGGTGTGACCCAATACCTGTACTTCTTTTATGGAAGAGTCCACCTGCGTCATAGCAGAGGCAAACTGCTCAAGGACGTCCTTTCCCTCCTGACGGAGCACAGAACTGTCCCCATCAAAAAACACTTTGTCGCGGAATGAAATAAACGTAAAACCGTCTCCGCGGGTAATTTCTACGGAATCCTGCATTCCTCTCTCTTGAACCACATGTTTCAGAGCCGTATACAATGCGTCAAAATCCGTGACCTCTTCTTTTGCCGGGTCCCCACGGAATTCCCCCTCGCTATCGTTGATATTGGACTCAATGCTTTCAAGAGCACTGGGATTAAAGCTCTGAACTAATTTCTTCCATTTGCTCTGATCCATGGACGACATGGAATACAGAAGAACGAAAAAACACAGCAGCAAAGTAACCATGTCCCCATATGTATCCATCCAGCTTCCAGATTCCTCCGGCTGCTTATTTCTCTTAATCATACAACCACCTGTTTTTCACTTTCCTACCCATGTTCTTTTGGCATCAAGGCATGCCCCCCGGGCGTTCCTCTTTCGCAATCTAATTAGTCGGTATTTACGCTTCCTTCACTAACGGGCTTTTTCATTGTGATTTTTCCCTGCTGCTTCTGAGACAGGTAAGATAACAGCTTTTCCTCCAGGTACTTAGGATTATCTCCTGCCTGAATGGACAAAACACCTTCAATAATAATCTGCTTATATAAGACTTCTTCCTCATTCCGGATACGAAGCTTCTTGCCCATAGGATTGAACAGTAAATGAGCCAGAATACAGCCGTAAAATGTGGTAATCAAAGCCACAGACATATCAGCACCAAGGCTGTTTGATCCGTTTCCAGACATATCCATACTTTTTAACATGTTAACCAATCCTACCAGCGTACCAATCATACCGAAGGCCGGAGCCACTCCTGATCCCCTGTCATAGATGCTGACATCCTGCTCATGACGGTCTATCATAGCTGCCACTTCGCTTTCCAGCATCTCCCTGATTTTCTCCGCATCCATGGCATCTACAATTAGCATCACGCTTTGTTTCAGAAAAGGATCCTTGATGGTAGCAGCCTGCTCTTCCAGAACTAAAAGTCCCTTTTTTCTAGCCGTTTTCGCCATATCCACCAGGGTATGAATAACGGCTTCCGAATTATACCGGTTGGAGCTGATCATAATTCCGATGTGTTTTGGAATCTGTGCCAGGGTCTTAAACGGAAAGCTGGCTATCAATGCTGCCACAGTGCCTCCCACAACGATGATAACACTGGGCATGTCCAAGAAATTCACCAGCTTATCTGCACCGATTCCGTAGATAATCAATACGATTCCCAGCACCCAGCCAACGATCAATGATACATCCATAAGTAACCTCCTATATTCCAGGCAGTACCTGGATTAAACGTTCTTTTTCTGCGCACGCGCATATATTTGAGCGTGGAATTCAATCACCCGGTCAATGATCTCATCAACACTTTCTTTTACCACATAATGTTTTCCATTAACCATTATTACATTTGACTCCGGTATGGTTTCAATCCGCTCAATCTGATTGCAATTGATTACAAATTCCTCATCATTCAGCCTTGTAAGACAAATCATGGCTCAACTCCTCTCATATAGGGAAGCGGCAGTCACCGCCTCCCTGAATCTACGTAAGTTTATTACCGCTTAATATTAACCAGTTCTTCAAGCATCTGATCTGTAACTGTAATGATTTTAGAGTTGGCCTGGAATCCTCTCTGTGTAGTGATCATATCTGTCATCTCAGTCGCAAGGTCCACCTTTGCCATTTCCAGATAATTTCCCATGATTCGGCCCTGGACGCCACCGGCTTCATAAATGCTTATGTTGCCAGCGTTACTGCCTGGGACATAATAATAGCCTGTTGTTTTTTCCAGACCGTTGACATTCTGAACACCTGCTAAGGCAATCTTACCGATGATAACTGTAGCGCCATTCTCGGAACTACCGACTAAGGTACCGTCCTGCTGGACTGCATAGTTGGTCAGCCTGGCAAGCTCATCATTTGCACCAGCATTGCCCACCTCCGTACTGGTAGAATCTTTCTGAGCTGTTTCAAGAGTCTTTTCGGCATTTGTTACTCCATTTTCGGCTGTTTTCACCATTGCTTCAGCCTTCTTTACAGCCTGGTTGGCGGTGTCCCGTTTGCCCTCAAGAGAATCAGGTTCAATTTTGCTTAAAGCCGCCTGAAGTTCATCCAACGCTTTTCTTGCCGCATCCAATGCTTCCTTATCTGTTGTTGTACCGCTGGCATTATAAGTAGCAAGAGCTGCTTCATAGGCATCCCAAACGCCAGGCATCTTTGAAGCATTATCCGCCAGTGCCTTTGGTGCGCGTAGTTCCGCCTGGCCTTCAATCAGTTTATATACTGCTTTTTCATAAACCGTTCTTGCCGTGTCATAAGCATTCTTCAGATCATCAGAATGTGCCGGATCATTTTTACCATCAAGCCATTCCGCATAAGCCTTTTCCATGGCTGTCTTAGCATCATCACGATTTGTCGTTAATGTTTTAATATCCAGCGATGTACTCTTATCCCCATACGCCTTATCTGCCGCAATATATTCTTCTCTTGCTTTTCCCAAATCCAAATTCAATTTGCTTAAGTTTGCTCGTGCTTCCTCAAGAGCTTTTCTTGCCTCATTTACCTTCTCCGCTGCAGTCTTATTACCTATCGTTGCCATATCTGATTCCATGGGAATCCTCAGTGGTTTTAATGATGTGGTATCAAAACTATCGCTGCTGGATAAATCGCTGCTGCTATTTGAAAATCCATATACATAATTTCCTGAATCATCAACCAGATAACCCTGATTATCCACAGTAAATTGCCCTACTCTGGAAAGAGACAGACCTTTGGAGGAAATGACATCTGAATCCTCAAGGGAAAAACCCTCTCCGTCTCCAACCATTGGACCTACAATATAAAATCCTGTACCGTCAATATAGCAGTCAAGCCCTCTGGAAGAAGGCGACGGGCTTCCCATTGAGAAATCATATGTGATGCTTCCGGTAGTTACACCATATCCTACCTGATTGGCGTTGGTTCCTCCATAGCCGCCGGCAGCTGTACTGCCTTTTGAGCTAGATGACGTGTTCATGTACATAGTATCTTTAAAGGACATAGTGCCCGCCTTAAATCCCCATGTATTCACGTTAGCTATATTATTACCGATAACATCCATTTTGGCCTGGTGAGTCCTAAGACCTGCCACACCGGCAAACATTGATTTGACCATAGTTTTTATTCTCCTTTGTTTTTTACGCCTTCCTCCTGCTGTCAATCGGACACACAGGAAAAGCCTCCATAAATGGTCCAGCTATAATAGGACGGCGCTATCAATATTGGTGAAAATATTTTCTTTCATTTCATTTCCTGACATGGTTGTTACCACAGTATTATTGGGCACATTGACAATAAATGCTCCCCTGTCACTGATAATCACCACGTCTTTTGCACCTTTTATACGGGCTTTTTCCACTGCAGACTGCAAATCCTGTAAAAATGAATCCGACATTTCAATTCCGCGCTGATTTACCCTCTCTGCAGCATGGCGGGAAAACTGGAGTTCCTCCTTTTTGTCAATCCTGCTTTGAAGGATCTCATTAAAGCTGCCTGCCGGTTTTGATATTGCGGCCGCATTCCGCAGCTTTAACTGCCTTAATTCCTCATGCTGATTTATTTTGCCTAGCATTAATCATCACCTTCCGCATTCTAATCAGTACTGGCATCGGTTTTATTATCTTTATCCGGATCCTCGGCTCCATCGACATTATTACCCGCATCAGGCTCCTTGGCTCCATCAGTATTATTATCTGTGTCTGGATCCTTAACTCCATCTTCCTTTTCTGTCTCATCTGTTTCTTCCGGAGGTTTATGCCCTTTTTCATAAATAGACATAATACTGGAAACCGGATAGCCTGTCTTATTATCGTCATCGATGTAAAGAGTCGGAACTCCGCCAAAAATATCGACTCTCGTCACAGTTCCCGTGATTTTTTTAATTGATCCGTTCTTCTCCTGGACTCCAACCATAACTTCTTTTCCCATCATGGATGTTCCATAATTGATTGTATTGACCTGGGCAAAATCTCCCATTGCAGTGGAGAAGTTATTCATAGCCTGCATCATGGCGATCTGAGTCATCTGAGTCATCATCTCCGAGTTATCCATTGGGTTTGACATGTCCTGATTTTGAAGCTGTGCTGCCAAAAGCCTGAAAAATCCCTCCGTTGTCATTTCACTGTTACTGGTGGATTTTGCCCTAGCCTTAAAATCTTCCAGGGAACCATACAAATTTACTCCATTTACAGTCGACATTATTTCTCTCCTTATCTGTAACCAACGCCGCTTTCTTCGGCGCTTTCCGTCTCAAAAATTCCAAGCCTCAGCTTTTGTATAAAATCCCCGCTGTTTTCTTCCCTCTGGCTTTCCTGATGCTGTCCACGCTGTTCCTGTCTGCTGCCATGTTCCTGCTGCTGGTTTAAATAATCGGGTTCCTGCTTGTCTACCAGAACCTGGAAGGGCCGTTCTAAATTAGATTCCAGAATGGATCCTAAATCGCCTGCTGACTGGGATAAAAGCTTTAAAGTTCTGCTTTCCGTACAAAGAAGGGAAACGCTGATCTGATTATCCTCATAGGAAATTCTGATCCGGATTTTTCCAAGGTTATGAGGTTCTAATTGGATATCCAATTCCCCATTTCCTTCGCGAATCTGTTTTAAAATCTGTTCCGATAGCTTTGCTTCCAATTCTTTTGAATGATCTGCTCTTACAGACATATGGACTTCCTCAGGCTTTTCAATAGAACTATTCCAGAAACGTACAGGCTCAAAAGACTTTTCCGGAAGGTTTTTCTGGATTTTGTCCTGATCTTCTTCTCCAGGGCTTGGCTTTTCTTGTGAACCGCTCTTAAGAAGATTTACCGTCTGTTTCTCTTCTACTGAATCTGAAACGGTCTCTGCTTCCTTCATTAGCGGCTGTAACGGTAGATTATCCTTTTTCTCTTTCGATCTTACAGCTGCTTCCGGATTCTCTCCGGCAATATCCTGAATTACAGGATTCTTCTCACCTGTTTTTTGCATTATTGCTTCCGGAAAATGGGGTTCCGGCATTTCCTTTGAACCATTCGTCAAGGTTTCCAGATTATCATCTGCAAGGCCTTCTGTTCCCATGCTGTTTTCTGCCAGCTGGTGAAAACGGAACCGATCTAAAGCACGGAACGAATCCATTGTCTGAATTTTTACGGTTTCTTCCGGTACTAAAACGGTTTCTTCAGCCGCTCCTATGGTTTCCATAATTTGATCCGCCGGTTTCTGTCCTGTTATTTGGAACTTTTCCTCCGGCTCCTGGACTCTAGCCATTCCAGCTGCTGCAGCCAAAGCTGCGGCCTCTGACGACACTTCTGCCGCAGACAGCTTATCATCTGAGGACTCCCCTGATTCCTGACTTTTTCCATCCTTCTTTTGATTGCCGCTTTTTAGCATGGCCTTAAACTCGGATAGGCCGTCAGCTGCCTTTTCTCCCTTTTTCCTACTGCCAGTCAGCTGTCTGGATAACAAATCCACACTGCTGTTTTTTACTTCTGTCATCTTCTCACTCCTTTCTTTTCATGCCCTTAAGCATTTGATTTTATGGTAGCTGCCGTAAGTTTTTACGGCAGGATTACCTGCTTCCATGTACTGAGGTTGTGTTGGAAACGAACTCCTCAATGAACAGTTCTTCGCTTCGCAAAACCTCTTTGTTATACTGCAAAAGCTTCTTTTCCTTCAGCTTTTCAATGGAAACCACCTCTTTTCTGGCCTCCACCACTTCCTCCCGCTTTTGTTCCTCTTTTCTTTGCAGTTTCTGAAGAACTCCTTGTTCGGTAAGAATTTTCTTCTGCATGAAGGTAATGTAGGTTTCATATTCCCTCATCATATTAACGGCGATACCCTTACCTATCTCTGCCTTAAATCGGGTACAGGCATCATTTCTTCGGTCCGACAATTCCTCAACCTTCTGTTCCTGCCTTACCACCTTATCCACAATCTGAGCGTGTTCGTTCTTTAAATTATCCAGGACCTGGTCCTTATAATTCAATACTGTATTAAGCGGAAAATTAAACTTCTTCATGCTCCCCTTCCCCTTTCAACATCTATGATAAAATCATCTTCATTTTCTTTAAGACCTCTTCATAGCTGGCTTGTTCCTGTATCCCCTGACATAAGAACTGATTGATTTTATCTATTTTAGATATAGCCATATCAAGCTTTGGATTGGTGCCGCTCTTATAAGCACCAATCGAGATAAGATCCTCATTTTTCTCATATAGGCTTAACATATCCCGGATCTGGGAAGCTAATTTCCGGTGTTCCTCTGAAACGATGTTGGTCATCAGACGCGAAATACTTGCACTTACGTCAATTGCCGGGAAATGGTTGGCATTGGCCAGCTTTCGGCTCAGTACGATATGACCGTCCACAATACCCCTCACCGTATCGGCTATGGGCTCATTGGTATCATCACCCTCCACCAAGACCGTGTAGATTCCTGTAATGGAACCTTGTCCAAAGTTACCGCTCCGTTCCAGCAGCTTTGGAAACTCCGCATAAATAGAGGGAGTATAGCCTCTTGCCACCGGAGGCTCTCCGATTGCAAGTCCTATCTCTCTCTGTGCCATAGCAAATCGGGTCAGGGAGTCCATCATAAGCAATACATCCTTGCCCTGATTCTTAAAGTATTCAGCTATGGTAGTGGCAACCAATGGACACTTCATACGAAGCATGGCCGGTTGGTCTGAGGTGGCCACCACCAGTACGGAACGTTTCATTCCTTCCGGTCCTAAGTCTTTTTCTATAAATTCACGGACTTCTCTTCCGCGCTCCCCTACCAGAGCCACTACGTTAATATCTGCCTTTACATTCCTGGCAATCATGCCCAGTAAGGTACTTTTACCCACTCCACTGCCTGCAAATATTCCGATACGCTGGCCTTTTCCAATCGTATTTAAGCCATCAATGGCCTTGACCCCAAATTCCAGCTTGTCCGTAATGGGCGGACGGGTCATGGGGTTGATATAAGGATTTTCAACGTAATAGTACCGGGGAGATTCAAAAGGTCCTTTTCCATCCATTGGTTCTCCCTTTGCATCGATGATTCGACCTCTTAAAAAATCTCCTACCGGTACCTTCAACCTGCGTTTTGTATTCCGAACAAAGCTGCCCGCTGCAATTCCATTCATATTTTCATAGGCCATAAGCTGTATTTTGTCATCCTTAAAGCCCACCACTTCCACCGGTATCTGTTCCTGCCGGTCTTCATTGTAAATATAGGCTATGTCTCCGATACTGGCCCTTCCTCCGGAGGCTTCCATGGACATCCCCACAATGTTTTCAATCTTCCCGATATGGTCGATTGTCTCAGTCTTCGTAATGAGATCCGTCAATTCCTTAAACATGCAGGCTCCTCCTGTTACAGTCTGGCGTTATTAAGTATTCCTTTTATATTTTCCAGCTGCGTATTCACGCTGACATCAATAATCTCCTCCGGAAGCTCAATGATACAGGCTCCGTCCTCCTCATGATCCATAGCAATGATCTTGATATTCCCGGAAATGTGGGACAATTCACTTAACAGTCCCACATCTCCCTGTATCATCATTCCTGCATCCCTTTGGGATACATAAATTTTCATCCACTGGGTTTTCTTAAGCTTTCCCGCAGCAGCCACGATCATGCGTTTAATAATCTCTCCGCTGGAGCGCAGACTGGTCTGAATCACCTTTTCTGCAATCGTAAGAGTGACCTTTTTTAAATCGTCAATATATTTGTCCAGTAACTTTTCTTTTTCTTCCGTAACGCTTTCAATTGCGTTTTTCATCGCTTCCAGGAATTCTTCCTCGCGCGCATCTAAGACCTCTTTATGGGCTTCGTAGGCTTTACGGAAACCGTCCTCATATCCCGCGTCATATCCGGCCTGACGGCCTTCTTCCATTGCCTGAACGCGGAGTTTTTCCCCGTCCGTCCTGGCCTGGTTTAGGAGATCTTCTGCATCCGTCCTGGCCTGGTCCAGAATCACCTGTGTCTTCCTTATAGCATCTTCGTACAATTCAGCAGTTTGAAGATACCTGTCATATTCTTGGTCCGCAGACTCCTCCTGCCCACATTCCGTCTCCGGATTTTCGCTTTCTTTTACCCTGATATCTTCAAATTCCCTGGTAAATCCGTATTCCAGAACGCGATCCGCCATCTGCACAGACTTTATAATATTAGACAATGACATCATCCTTTCCGCCCTTATTGATGATCAGCTCGCCTTCCTCTTCCAGACGCCTAATGATACCGACAATCCGCTGCTGAGCCTCTTCCACATCTTTTAAGCGTACATTAACTGTAACTTCCATATCGGACTGGATGCTTTCCTTCATACGAGTTGACATATTGGAGAAAATAACAGTTGTAATCTGCTCGTTTGCATTCTTAAGGGCATAAACCATGTCACGCATATCGCACTCTCTGATGAAACGCTGGATAGAGCGGTTGTCCATGGTAATGATATCCTCGAATACGAACATCTTCTTGCGGATGGTATCCGCCAGTTCTGCATCCTTTCTTCCCAATTCGTCGAAGATGAGCTTTTCGTTGCTCCGGTCAATGTGGTTCATAACGTTTGCTATGTAATCAACACCGCCCACACTGGTGTAGTCGGTAGTAAGGATGCCGGAGAACCGTTTCTTGATCTCCTCTTCCACAATTTTAATTCCTTCAGGAGACGCACTCTCCATTCTGGCAATAGACTCAACGACCTGCATCCGTTTTTCAGGGGCAAGCTCTGAAATAATCTGGGCTGCCATCTCCTCATTTGTATAAGAAAGTACCAGTGCAATGATCTGGGCTCTTTCATGCTGCAGGACAGAAAGCAAGTTTTTTACATCGCTCTTCCGAATAAATCCAAATGATCTGGATTTCAGAGACTGTGTAACCTTTTGAAGCAGGCTGTTGGCAGTACTTTCACCAAATGCTTTTTCCAGAACAGTTCTTGCATACTCCAGGCCACCGTCAGTCACTACCTTTTGAGTCAGACAGGTCTTGTAGAACTCATCTAAAATGGCTTCCGTCTGCTCTGCTTCCACATGACCAAGTTTTGCCACTTCAAGAGTTAATTTCTCAATCTCGTCCTCACTTAAGTACTTGTATACTTTAGAAGCCTTATCCACTCCCAGTGAAACAACCACTGTCGCCGCTTTTTGTTCGGGGGTTAGATCAACCATTGTTACCGCCTCCATTCAACCATGTTTTCAGCAGCTGAGCTGATATCTCAGGGTTCTGCTCAGCAAAATCGCGGACGCACTGGCGCAGTTCTGCTCCCCTGTCTTCTTCAGGCTCCAGAATCTCCTGTTCTTCTTCTTCCTCCTCCGGCAGTTCCACCATATCCGGCAGCTCCGGAACATCTTCCTGGCTTATCTCCATGGCCTCCATAAGAGCGTCTTTCTTCCGTCTATGTCTTATCGCCAAAATGATAATCAGAGCGATAAGAAGTACTCCCGCCAGAGCTGCAATCAGAATCCACTGATTAACCAAAATGCCGCCGGTGCTTGCTTCCACAGGAGTTTCAGGTGCCTTAGGCACCTCTACAGTATAGAAGGGCGCCGCCACGGCGGTTATTTTTTCCGCACGATCTGCCTGAGGGATTCCAGCCGCATTTCCAGCCAGATCCCGTATGTCGTCAATCGTCATACTTCCGAATCCTGTCCCATTTACCACTACGGATACAGTCAGGTTTTCCAAAGCTCCCGGATTGACTTGACCCTGTTCTTTTATCTGGTTTAAAAGATATTTTCTGGTCAGGCTGCTGGAACCATATGCATTCTCTTCAGCCGTTCCTCCCGCATTATACTGTGGGATGTCCGCATTGGCCTCTGAACCGGCCACACCGGAAGCATTCTGCCCACTTCCTGAATACTCCTTGAATATGGATTCCTCAGAAGTAAGACCTGTCTTATCCTTTTCATCTATCTTTTCAGGCGTATTGTAAACAATGCTCTCCCGAATCAGCTTATCCATATTAACCGTGCCCTTTACGGATACCCGGACATTGCCGTTTCCGTATACAGGACCAAGGACATTTAATACCTTTGCTGAAATCTGGTCTTCGATCAGCCTTGTGATCTCTTCTCCGGCCTTGCCGGTGTTGATGTCCTCATCATCGGAACCAGTGGTAACTTCCCGTCCGTTTCCGTCAAATACAGAGACATTGTCAATGACCATTCCAGGGATACTTCTGGATATAAGAAGCTGGATGGACTTTGCCTGCTCCTCTGTCGGAGATCCTCCATCTTTCATAACCACAACAGCCTGGGCGCTGGGCTCCTGTGTCTTATCATCAGACAGTGCATATTTGGAGGGTTCTCCCAAAGCAATGGTTACATATGCCTCCTGCACGCCATCAAAGACCTTAATTGTGGAACCGATTCTGGTTTCCAGATCATAAAGTTCAAACCTGCGCCGGTCTGAATCTGTAGTCATCAAGTTTACATTATTTCTGAACACATCATATGTAAAACCGCTTTTCGGATACCCTTCCGAAACAAGCTTTGCCCTGGTAGTATCCAACTGGGGCGTAGGTACCAGAATGTCACCGTTTTGATACTGATAATCGATTCCGTCTTCCTGTAATTTTCCAATGATCTGTTTGGCTTCTTCGCTGCTGACACTTGGGAACATTACCTCGTATGGCTTCTCCCGCATGGACAGCGCGATCACTATCGCTCCCACCACAACCGCCACGCCAACTGCGCCGATGATTATGGCTTTTTTTACTTTATCATTAAGCTTTTCTAAAAGTTCCTTTATCTTCTCCATTATACCTGTCCGCCCTGTTATCTACTTAAACGCCAATTCTTATAATCTCATTGTAGGATTCCAGTGCCTTGTTCCTAAGAGATGATAAGAGTTCTACAGATAACTGGGCTTTTGCCGCCGCCGCAGGCACGGTATGTGCATCGTCAATCTGGCCTGTTGACAGCAAGTATTCTTGTACCGTCAAATCTTCATCCGTGGTTTTTACGTTCTGTATGGCTTCTTTAAATATATCCCGAAACACCGAACTTCCATCCTGTCCGGCTGTCACTTTCTTTTCGCTTCCTATATTCCCAATGGACTCCATGGGGACGATAGGCCTTATAAACATCTGTTCCATCTCATTAACCTCCCGTTTTAGCCTTTAATAACCGTGCGAAGCCTGCTTACTTCACTATTCAACGCATTCAGCTGATACTGATACTGAAGAGTTGTCCTAGCCAGTTCCACATTCTCTACATCCATGTTGACATTGTTCCCGTCCATTCTTGCTGATTCATCTTTAGTTTCATGGATAAAGTGTCTGGAATTGCCTATGATTCTGCCTATATCCTTTGATGTGCCCTCTCTGCTGGCCATTAAGCGTTTACGGAATTCATCCTCAAAAGTAACATAACGGGCCTTATAACCTGGGGTCTCGCCATTGGCGATATTATCCAGCGTTACCGACTGTTTGGACCACAGGTAATCCAAAGTCTTTTCCGCCATGGAAATGTTATTTCCAAATATCCCATTCATCCTATTGCTCCTCACTTTCATTCCCCTTGAAGAATCATGGGAATTGTATTTCACCACAAGAAAATTACCTTCTCCAGTTAAATTCAACAGGATTTTCCTTTTTTTTTAATTTTTCTGTAATTTTTCTTACTATATTCTACATTTATTTACAGAATTTGTCAAGAAAGTTGTCAGGAAATTTTCTATAAATCTTAAGATAATGATGAAAATAAATAAATCCTGATTTCGGCAATTTGAGTGCTGTCTCAAAAATGGTAGACAGGACGAGCTAAAATCAGGATATTAAATAAAATTCTTCTTATTATATACCATTGTTTTATAAGGTAACATTTGAATAAATAGCTGTTTTCTATGTTGATTTATTGTTAATCGGATCAACAATCAAATCAACTTCAACTTAAGGTTCTGCCAGATAATTGGCTGCTTCATCCTTTCAGTTCTGCCGCATCTCATATACTTCCCGTATTCCCCTGAAGGAAAGCGCACCTTCCGGTTCCCCTATGGCATCACACAACCTCTCACCTACATCACAGTAACCTTGAACCAACGCATCCGGAACTTCATCAAGTGCAAACATCCAATTTATCACATCGGTAAAGAAGTCCTGGCGCTGTCCTAACACGGAGGCTCGGCTAAACAATGTCAAATCCCAGTCATTCTTCGTTATGATTTTCTCTGTATACTTATGAGTAAAAATATCAATAACACCAGATATCTTTGTTTCAATCGAAGCCTGTGAATTTAGGAGTACAGCTACCGTGTCCTTTATCGCATTCATGTAGACTATCAATAAGAAACTTTCATTTCTTGAAGTAAGATATCCTGCTTTGTTGAGCAAAAAGTCGCACGTGAATTCAAAAAGCAAACGATCGGAATCTATGCGCAAGGGCATAAATTGGTAAGATGATGACTTAGGAGACACATAATACCTATGCAATATCTCAGGGAAAATCCCAGCGCGCTTTGCATGACGAAAGGTCTCTATTGCAAAAATAGTATCTCCACCGTAACAAACCTGCCTGGATAAATCAAAATTACATTGCTTTATAAGAGGAATATGGTACAACTTTGCCCATATCGTTCGCATAAATTGATGGTAACTTGCAAAATATCCGCCAAAGCTCTCCCCTTCTAAAATAAGGGTATTGTTAGTTTTTCGAGCACTCATAACAGTATTAGTGGAAGCTTTAATAAATTCACTTCCACATGAAGCAATTTCAAGGTCATTCATATCAATTTCAAATAACATTTTTTCCAGAAACGTGGGCATATACTCGTCATCAGAATCAAGAACTGTAAAATATCCTCCATTATAATTATCAAGTATTGAAGGGAGAGCATCAAAGAAATACCATATATTATTCCTTTCCAATCTCTCAAGCCTGATTCGGCCATCTATTTGAGCATATTTTTCAATAATACTACCTGTTTTATCTATAGAACCATTATCCACACAATAACATATCCACTTTTCATGCGTTTGGTTAAGTATACTGTTTAATGCGCGTTCAATTGTAGTTTCTGCATTAAAAGCTTGTATATAAATAATGACCTGCTCCATAATCCGTATAGCTCCTTATTACAATAATTGTTCTGCTGCCGGGTAACGTTTTGCTTTATCATCAGTCCCTGCATCCCCACTGCAATAATTGCAGGCAGACAGATATCTTGCATTTGCAATCTTCTGGAACTTATCACGTTTTTCCTGGCGGCTTAAGTTATCACTTAATAAATCAACATAATCATCTGGAACATCAGGTATCAGCCCCAGTTCCATCCCCCTCTGAGAGCGCGAACACCAATGGACTTTACCGTTATGAGTGCGCCAGTTTCCGCGAAGAATAGAGGTGACCGAGCAACTATGAAATACTCGGTTTAGTTCTTCTGGCATTCTGTTTTTTGCTTCCCAGCCACCAAAATCTACCCAGCCACCAAATGATTGATCATCTCCATAATACTTTTCAATCTTACAGGTTATTCCCTCATCCATAAGGGCTTTAACAGTCTTTATCTCCCTTTCCGGATTAATTCCATAAAGCGACAACTGTACCACAATTTTTTCTTTATAGCGTTTAATAGTATTTAATATATTTTGAGAAACAGGCACTGTTGTATTGGTAAAAAGCATCAATTTATCAAAACATTCTTCATAGCCCATTGCAACTTCAATAAGTTCGGAAAGCCTGGGGTGCAAAAAAGGCTCCCCACCTCCCGTTAAATGCAGTGTTTTAATCCTATCTGCTACATCAAATGCTGCATCTAATATTTTCTGTGCTTCCTCAACAGTCATATCAGGAAACGGTTTGTTTTGCGGTACATATTCACAACATAATTTGCATTTCAAATTGCATCGTGTAAGAATAACAAGGGAAAACTTTTCCAAAATGAACATAATAAATTCCTTTCTTACTTTATGAATCAATGTGTAACTGTTCGGCAGGCAAATACCGTTTGCTATCCGAACATAGTCCATTGCAATATCTGCATGCATCAAAATAGCTCATCTGGAAGAAATGAATAATCTTCTTACGTTTTTCTTTATCCGATAATTCCTCATCAAACAAGTCAACAACTTCTTCCGAAGGAGTTTGAACCCCCTTCAGCCCATTTAATTGATCAGTTACCATACACGGTGTTAATTTTCCATCTCGTATTCTGATTGCAAGACCAATCTTTGCGTTAATGGCACACTTTTTAAATAACTTTTCTGCTTCTTCAGGAGTATTCTTTAATGATAAATCACCATAATCAATCCAGCCTCCAAAATGCAGTTCTTTTTCGTTTTGAGGGCGCAGAATAAAATCTATTCCATATTCTTTAAGTTTTTGTTTAGCAGCTGTAGCATTAGGGGAAATACTCCCATAATCATCAATCAACACATCTGCCTGATCTTTAAATTGCTTCAAAACAGCACATAGCTCATCACTTGGAACAAGTGTCCCATTTGTTAAAATACGCACCCGCCCAAACTGATCTTTATACCTCAGAAGCCTCCGCATTATATCCGATAAATCATTTCTAGTAAGTGGTTCACCACCAGAAACGTCAACTTTCTCAGTAAAAGTAACCAGCCGGAAGTATTGATCCAAGCTTTTATATATTTCGTCAAGTGTTGGATGGTATCGTTTCTCAAAGTAGGCAGTACGTTCTGCACACAGCTTACACTTTAAAGTACAGCGATGAGTAGTGATCAAACACACTTTTAAAAGATTTAATTCTTCATTAATTTCATCATATTCCATTGAGCCATCATAAAAATGGCGTATTTCCTTTGCATTATTCAACTTTTTCATACTGTGAAACTCCTTTATTTAGACTGCATACAACACCGTTTCCCAAAAATAATGAGCATAGTGGCGTAAGACAAATTTATAGTCAGGATTATAACTATGAATTAATTCTGTTAACTCATAGAGATCTTCAGGCTTATGGTAAACGCAAATGGCAAGCTTGGGTTTAGCTGTCTGAATCACATTTTTCGCTCCGAGCAATGCATTTTTCTCAGCTCCTTCAATATCCATCTTGATAAAAGTAGGGACCTCCGACGTGTTTGCAAAGAAATGATCCAGCGAGGTCACATCCACAGAAACCACATTATCTCCTGTTATATCAGCATCTTCTATTATCGTTCCTCCAGAAGCCTGTGCGCCATTGGATGAGGCAAACTTCAGCTTTGTCTGCTTACTGTGCAGTCCCCGTGGAATAACTTCAATATTAGAGTTGCATTCATATTGACTCAAGTTTTTCCGAGCCTTTTCCCTGGATAAAATATCCGGTTCAAAACCATAGTAATAATTGAACTTTCCATTTGTCTGACGAATAAATTCTTCAGCTGTGTCCCCTGTAAAAAAACCACCATCCACAAAAACTTCATGCTCACTCAACTGTATGATACCTTTTTCAAAATATTGGGGAGAATCAGATTTTTTTATAGAAGTACCAAAAAGGTATGATTTCATCCTGGCAATAATAATCTGCTTGGATATCTCATCTGTAAAAAAATCATACATTCTCTCATAACCGTCAATGTATGGCTGTAATTGGTCTAAGCTAAACTGCTGTAAATCCAGCTGTTGGTGATCCAACTGTTTTAACAAAAGTAATTGGTCTTCTCCAAAGCCTAAATCAAGTAATTGCTGGCGAATGATAAAGCAAGCTTTATCATTGGTAATAATGACTACGGCTGTAGGATACATCTTTATTAACTCGTCAGCAGTAATGATTGGAGTATGGCCTGCAGGGGTAACCCCCTTCACAAAATTATCACAAAAGCAAGTAATCTCTATTCCTCTGGAGACCAGTCGTTCATATACAAAATCTCCAATCCAGGCTGCCCCAAACAGCACAAGCGGCCGGCCCGCAACCTTTTGTTCAAATTCTCGGAATGCTTGATCCGCTGTCTGCAGATTACCATTCCATTGCCGTTGTATTATATCGTATTCTTTTCTGAAGCTTTCCATTAAATATACCTCTCTACCCATTTTATTTCAAAATCAAGAATATGTGGACTTGCTAAAAACTCACCTTTATGCTCTGCCAGCTCGCTTTTCATCTCCAAAAGATGCGCTGCACAACCGTTAAGCTTGTTTATAAAAATCTTATTTACCATTGAAATCTGAAACGACCAATCAAAATACCACCAATAATTCGACTGCTGCGGAAAATGTTTACATAGCCATACGGTACGTTCACGATATGCATTACGATACGACTCCAAATATTCTGCAGTAATCAATCCATCTTTTGTGGTGATACATGAATTATTCCCCCTATGGCGATAAACACGGTATTTCGGCAAACCATATGATACTACGGTTCCGGCATTTCCCAAGACTTTATACATCAGAGATATATCATCATACCGTCCAACTTCGTCAAAGTACAGTCCTTGGTATACCTTTCGGGAAATCAATTTAGTAGGAAACCCTGTATTGTAGCGTTTTCGCCACATCAGGGCAATGATCGCCTGCTCAGCATTCATCACAAGAATGTCATTGAACACACCAACCGGAATAACCTCTCCATCCTCATCCTTCATTGCACCACATATAGAAACATCGGAATTATATACAATAGCGAGAGTATAGAGAAACTCCAATAGGTCTGGTTCGCAGGTATCATCATCATCGACAAAGGTAATGTAGTCGCCTGTTGCAATCTTCAATCCCGCATTGCGCCCCGATCCGATATTACCACGTTCTCTATGTATCACACTGATCCTGGCATCTTTTCGGGCATACTCATCGACAATTACGCCAGATCGATCTGTCGAACCATTGTCTACGATAATAAACTCAAAATCCGTAAATGTTTGGGCAAGAATGCTTTCGATCATCCGCCTGACCAACATTTCTCGATTGTATGTCAACATTATTACACTAATTTTCGGTATCCTCATAAATCCTACACTTTCTATTACGCAATGCTATTATTCCAGCAGTATTTCAATGCGTCTTTTCCTTTGAACTCTCATGCATAGCACTTGTAGCTATTCAACTATCCATTACGATTTTTATCTTTCTAACACTTATTAAAAAATATCTCCTACCTTTGAGAGAGACTCACGCTCCACCTCTGACAACATAGCATAAACCTGTTTTTCTAATGCAGGATAGGGGACTTTTTCCGATACCTTTATTAAGAAAACCTTATTTTTAAAAGAAGAAAGGTCATAAAGCTTTGATAAAAAGCCAAATGTGGCATCAGCAGTTTCTTCTTCACCCGGTTCTTGTTTCAAGAGCAACAGCATGTCCATTAATACAGTAAAGAGATACGGATTCATTCTAAGAGACAGAACCCCATATCGGATCACATCAGACGGAGTCCCGTACATTTTGCAGATTCCAAAAAGCATCTGATATACCTCAGCGAGAACCCCCACCATTGCTACCTTACCATCTCCTTTATACTGATCCAGCAAATTCAAAGCCTGTTCCAGATAACGTTTGGCCTTTTGCATCTCTCCCCGCTGATAAAACCATAATCCCGTCCAATATTCCAGATCAGGGGAAGAGCCTGCGAAATCCTTTGCCTCTTGATAAATAGCTATAATATCTTCTTCCTGTCCAGAATTCTTTCTATATTTTATCTTAATCAGCTTTGTAAAGTCTCCCCTTTTTCTATCTTTACCGAAAGAAGACTCTTCCCGCTCTATGGCCTTTAAACAAGCCTCTTCTGCTTCATTAAACCGATTTACCACATAAAGAGAATCTGCCAGATAGGACCATGTATCTCCATTTAAAGGATTTTCTTCTAATTCTCTTTTTAAAAGAGAAATATTCCGATCTATCTTCCCCGTCTCTTCGTAGACAGACTCTGCATAGCCGGTATGGCTAATGGTAAGATCCTCTGTTGCATCAAGAATTGTTAATTTTATATCAGCAGAAAGGGATAACGATTCATGTATCCTGTTTTTATAACGAAGTTCCGGGATGTTCCTGAAAATCCGGCATTGAGGAAATATGTTAATCACTCCTCCCGAATCATTAAGGTTAGCCATTGTACAATTCAATGCCACGGCCCGTAGGGCAGGGGAAAGGTCTTTATCCAGTTTTCTTAATAGGGGCAGGATCTTTTTCGCCTCCCCGTCAGAAAAATACTCATCCGCATCCAGAAATGCAATCCAGTTTCCTTTCGCCTGTTCCAAGGCAAAATTCTTGGCAGCAGAAAAATCATCGTTCCAGGAATAATGAAAAACCTTTGCCCCCATCTCTTTTGCAATCTCAACGGTATTGTCAGAAGAACCAGTGTCCACAACGATTTGCTCCCAGACAATATCTTTTCCCCAGCTTAAAGCACGCCGGATATTCTTTTCTTCATTTTTAACAATCATGCATTGGGAAAGCCGCGTTACAGACTTCATAATAAAAACTCCTCCTGATTTATTATAAAATTCCCCCGGAAGAAAGTTCTTCCGGGGGAAGTGTTGTCAAAACGGAATAGCAAGAGAATTACTTTAATAACTGTAAAACTCCCTGAGGAAGCTGATTTGCCTGAGCAAGCATAGCCTGAGAAGCCTGTACAAGAATGTTGTTCTTGGTATAAGACATCATTTCCTTAGCCATATCAACGTCACGGATGCGGCTCTCAGCTGCTGTCATGTTTTCGCTGGTAACTCCAAGGTTGTTGATTGTATGCTCAAGACGGTTCTGTAAAGCACCTAAATCACCACGGGTACTGGATACAGCATTGATTGCATCCTTAATCGTAGCAACTGCAGCCTGAGCGCCAGTCTGAGTGCTGATATCTACACCGCTAAGTGTAAGGCTAGCAGCATCCATATTACCGATTGTTACTGTTAACTGGTTGAAGGTATCGGAAGTATCACCAATCTGTAGTGTTAAACCAGAAGACTGAGTACCATCAAGCAGATTAAGACCATTGAAGTTTGTGCCTTTGGCGATACGGTCAATTTCAGATGTTAAGGAAGTTACTTCCTTCTGAAGGTTCTCACGATCAATATCATTCTGATAAGTTCCGTTAGCTGACTGGTGAGCCAGTTCAACCATACGATTTAACATAGAGTGAACTTCTGTTAAAGCGCCTTCAGCGGTCTGTACCAGAGAGATACCATCATTAGCGTTCTTCTGAGCTGTCTCAAGACCTGTAATCTGTGCTCTCATCTTCTCAGAAATAGCCAGACCAGCTGCGTCGTCGCCTGCACGGTTGATTTTGTAACCAGAAGATAATTTCTCAAGGTTCTTGCTTACTGCTGTGTTGTTGGTTCCTAACTGTCTGTGTGAGTTTAAAGCTGCGATGTTGTGTTGAATTCTCATATGTATTTCCTCCTTGAATGTGTTACAGGGAAATCCTTTTCCCTGAATGTAATGTTTTCCTAATTAAAATTAGGAAATAAGAAAATAATTTTGACGGAACCTATGCGGGGTACCATCCGCAATTATGGCTCCAAATTTCTGACACTTGTGTCTTCGGAAGAGTAGATGACTTAGGATTCTAAAGAATTTAACTATGTCTCTATTTAACTTCCTTTCATGTACATTATCGTATCAAAGGGAATAAAAGATAAGTCTTTTTTTAATATTTTTAAATATTTTTCCATCTTCATTTTTAATAGAAATACCGGTCTGCCAAATACCATGTAAATAAGTGTTATCTTGTCACTATCTAAAAGGGGATATGCCTCGGCATCCCCCTTTCCCTCTTTATGCTTTAGTATTAACAATCTGCCCAATCCCATTTACAGGCATCTGTTTAGGAAACGCCGTCTCCACCATCTTAAGCAATCCCTCCGCAGCAACTTCCTGAGAGTCCATAGCTTTCTTCGCAACGCTGATTCCTGCACTCTGCTGTACTCTAGCAAGGCTCATCTCCATGCTCATTGCGCCAATATCCATCCCTTTCAATCTCCTTTCACAGAATACACCTCATGGCAATTCCCGGTTTATCTTCCTATATTTATATCGGCTATATTATTCACTTATATAATATACTACATATTTTCTTTATAACAATCCAAAGTAAACCAAAACTCCACACCGCCCTTCACATTGCGGGCACCGCAGGACTTATTATGGGAATCCATAATAGCCTTAACAATGGAAAGGCCAATACCACTACCCCCATATCCCCTTGTATGTGCCTTATCCACCTTAAAAAACTTAGTCCAAATATTAGGTAAGTCTTCATCCGGGATATTTTGACCGGTGTTAAATACGGTTACAAGAGCTTCCTCTCCATTCTCCTCTGCCGTAAATACAATCTTACGCTCACCCTCCAAATGATTCAACGCATTATTTAAGTAGTTTGTAATAACTTCTTCTATTTTAAATTCATCAGCAGATACATAAATTGGACCGCAATCCTCCAGCTTCACTTCTGCCCCTTTTTGCTGTATCAGAATTCGTGCCGAATTAATGACTCCGCGGATCAGCTCCGTCAGATCAAAGCGCTCCATCTCAATACTGTCATTGCCGAATTCAAGAGCAGTAAGATTAAGTAATTGACGGACCATGGTATTCATTTTACCTGCCTCGTCCATAATGACTCCGCAGTAATAATCTCTGCTGTCCGGATCTTCCGCCATCCCTTCCGTAAGACCCTCCGCATATCCCTGAATGAGGGCAATGGGTGTCTTTAATTCGTGGGAAACATTGGCGATAAAATCCTTACGCATTTCATCTATCTTTATCTTTTCATCAATATCCTTCTGCAGCTTTTCGTTAGCTGCCCTAAGCTGCCCAATGGTATCCTTTAAGGTGTTGGACAGCTGGTTCATACTGTTGCCCAGTACCCCGACCTCATCCTCCTCTGCACCGGTGTATTTGGCATCAAAGTCCAACGCCGACATTTTTTCTGACAAGTTGGCAAGCTGTAAAATAGGAGACGTAATTCTTTTTGTGGTAAAATATATAAATATGCTTCCTATGAACAGCGCCACCACTCCTACATAAGCAAGGAATCGGTTCGCCAGTGCCACACTTTCCGTAATGCTGGCAAGAGGGACAGACATGAGGAAAATAGTTTTATTATCAGAAAAATACCCCCAGCTTTCCAGATAATAAGAATCGGAACGCCTGTCATATGTCTTCTGAACAATGTAATTGTCGTGTCTTTCTAAAATACTGGCTTCCGGTACGTTCTTTCCGAATATATATGCCTCTACCCTGTTTTTTAAAAAGAGCTGATCCCCGTTTGTGGACATAAGGGCCTCGTCAGTGGTGCTGTCGATCAACACCACCATCAGATTATATTTTTCTCCCATGGTTCGGAACATCTTCTGGGCCGGACCTTCATTTTTAAAATTCGGATCATAAGAATCCTTGTAATAATCAATGATTCCTTTCCCGCTTTCATTCGCCTGTGTTACTAACCTGTCGATCTGCGTATAGGCTCTCTCCAGAGTGTGCACCTTATCGTTGGTGTAAAAACTCTCCAGAAACCAGTTGTTTACAAACCATGTAGAAATTAGGACCAAGGCCATCAGACATACAAAAATTATAGCAAAACGCGCCCTGATGGAATGCTTCATTTAATCACCTCAAATGGTATCCTTTCCTTATACTTCGAATTTATATCCCATTCCCCATATAGTCTTTATATAGTCTCCCTTATCTCCCATCTTGTTTCTCAACTTTTTCACATGGGTATCTATGGTCCGGGCATCTCCAAAGTAATCATAATTCCAGACATTGTTCAATATCTTCTCCCTGGACAGAGCAATTCCCTGATTTTCCAAAAAATAAGCCAAAAGCTCAAATTCCTTGTAACTTAGCTCGATGTCTTTACCGTCAATGGTGACCTGGTGGGCCGCTTTGTCAATGCAGATCCCCCCTATTTCCACTGCATCTGCGGGAACGGCATTGCTGCGCCTTAATATGGCCTCCACGCGGGCCACTAAAATCTTTGGGCTGAAAGGTTTTGAAATGTATTCATCTACTCCCAGATCAAAGCCCTGTAGCTCGTCACGTTCTTCGCTTCTTGCAGTCAGCATGATAATGGGAACCTGGGAGTATTTACGGATTGTTTTGCAGGTCTCCCAGCCATCCATTTTAGGCATCATCACGTCCAGGATAATCAGCACAATATCTTTTTGTTCAAAAAAGATATCTACAGCTTCTTCGCCGTTGGACGCCTCGACCACGGAAAAACCCTTTACGCTCAAAAAATCCTTTACCAGTTTTCTCATTCTGGCTTCATCATCCACTACTAATATCTTTAACTGTTCCATATATAACCTCCTGAAATCAGATCCTTTAAATCACAAAGTATTTATTAGTGTTATTGTATCAAATGGAAAGGCGTATTTCTACATTTTCACAGAGATTTCACACGATTTAGAAAGAAATAGCTGATCACCAGATTATTCCCCTGACCTAGAAACGATATTCCGATTCGGGCAAACAAAAGGCAGATGCACTGGAAATAGCGCATCTGCCTTATTATAAAAATAAATTATCTTAACTCAGTTGTAGGAATGGTATCCATATCATCGAATGCCTGGTTTTCTCCGCCCATTGCCCAGATAAAGGTATAGTTACTGGTACCAGCACCGGAATGGATGCTCCAGGATGGGCTGATTACTGCCTGCTCATTCTGCATAACAATGTGTCTAGTCTCATTACCTTCGCCCATCATATGGAATACTACATTGTTCTCCGGAATCTCAAAATACATGTAAATCTCCATACGTCTCTCGTGGGTATGGGATGGCATGGTGTTCCATACGCTGCCCGGATCCAGAACAGTCATACCCATAGACAACTGGCAGGTCTCCAGTACGTCCGGATGGATGAACTGGTTGATCACGCGCTTGTTGGAGGTTTCCATAGCGCCCAGAGGCTTCTTAGCTGCCTTTTCAATAGGAATAAATGTGGTCTTACATGCTTTATGAGCAGGAGCACTCACCATGTAGAATTTAGCCGGATTGGATCCATCTTCGCTGGAGAAAGTCACTTCCTTTGTTCCCTTGGTGATATATAAGCAGTCCTTATATCCCATCTTGAATTCTTCCCCATCTGCAATGATCTTTCCTGCGCCGCCAATGTTGAAGATACCAACCTCACGTCTCTCAAGGAAATAGCTTGTACCAAAATTTTTCCAGATATCAATGCCCTTGTCTATGGAAACTGTCTCTGTTGTTGGCATGCAGCCTAAGGTAACCATACGATCTACGTGAGAATATACTGCAACTACCTCATTGGCTACGTATAAATTTTCAATTAAAAACTCATTTCTGGTTTCTTCTGTTGTGTAACGTTTGAAATCCTTCTGATTTGCTGAATAACGGATATCCATTTATAAAAAACCTCCTTATATAATTAATTTAGAAATAACTGACCAGCTTCATCGTATCATAAGGAGATTTTTAATTCAATATCTTCTTGGATAAATCGTCAAAAAGAACATAAAATCCAGTTTTTAACCTGGAAAATGAACAAATGTTTGTTGAATGGCTTTCTTATTTACGATTAGTAATTTTAAATTTTTCACTTCTTCACGCAGTAAATTGGCCTTTGAGGAAATCTCTTCACTGGAAGTAGAGCTCTGCTTAGCAGTGGATGTATCGCTCTGAACTACCGCAGATATCTGTGTAATGCTGTAATACACTTGATTAATGGCATTGGTCTCTTTACGGGATGTGTCTTCCACTGATTCCATATGTTCACCCACATACCTTACCTAATTTGAAACCTCCTTGAGGCACACAACCCGTCAGGTATATCTGCCCAGAAATAACCTTCTCCATCACCATAACGGGGATCCGCACAATACTCTCCGCATTTCTACGCGCTCGTTTTCATAGTATTTATAGTTATCTTTTAGTTTAACCATGATGTCCCTCCTCCGAAATTGCATTAACTTTTCTTAACTGCAATAATACCTCCCCAGCGAAAATTGTGCAATGGAACATTGTTCAGAATTATGAGGATAATTTAATTTTCTTGTTTTCTATTAATATAGATTTAGAAATAATCCATAGACATGAAAAAGAGGTGTTGAGGATCTACAATAAACAAGTTATCCCGAAGTTTATGCATATTCTTAAATTACATATAGCATTTGAATAAACTTCGAGATAACTTTTATAATATAATTAAATTTAATATTGCAATTCTATTATACTATACAATCTGATGAACAGACCATATGATTCCTCCAGTATTGGCTCCTCCAAGATTGAGAGTTAAGAATAAACCACTTGATACATAAAACAAACCAATTACGTCACCGCTGTTTAATTCTGCATCACAAGCTAGGGTAACAGTTCCATTACCTAATACGGCTCTCAAGGTCAGGAGAGTTACGGTGGACCTGTCGGACCCGTTGGACCTGTAGGCCCCATAGAACAGCATCCTTTGTTACATCTGCAAACTTTTCCTGAACACTCCTGTATAGCCGCCGCTGGGTTAATTTCATGGCCATCACTGGCATATTGCATATTACGACACCCTTTCTAAAAATCCATTAAGGAACATATTAGAATGTCATCAATAATACGTTCCATTTTTAAGGATGATTTGATTTTTGTGCGGCTGCAATAATGTTAAAATTGCTTTTTAGCCGTTCATTATCGGGGGCATATTCAAGAGCACTCTTTGCATGTTCCAGGGATTCCTTCGGCATGCCCAGCCAATAGGCAGCTATGGCGCAATAGTCATCCAGTGTATAATCCCAGGAATATCCCATATTGACAAAGGTCCTCGACTTTTCCTTTATCTTTAAAGCTTCTTTTGTTAAAAAGTAAGTCATGGCCCAATCTTTTATTTCATAGCACATTTTAGAGAACTCCACATAGGAATCACGCATATCCGGCACTTCTGCAATGGCTTTAAAATACCAGGCATATGCTCCATTCAAGTCTCCCATTTTATAGCAGGATTTTGCAATCCAGCGCATAGCGGCACATCGCTCATCACTCCATACAGCAGCCTGCATAGCCAGATAATCCTTAAGTGTTTCCATGCATTTTATCCATTGGCTTTTATACATATATTCTCTTCCAAGATAATACCGCATCCTCTCATCCTCCGGAGCTTCCTTCACAGCAAGCTCCAAAAGGGGAAGATAGGAACCCCGGGATTTTTCAGGGTCTGGGTAATGGCTGAGAATCATTCCTTCGATATATATGGTTTCAACAGGTAAATTTCCCGTATATTGGATATATTCATGGATAGGGCATTTCCAACGGAACCCCTGCCGGCTATGCACTTTAAAATAATAAAACTGAATGTCTGGAGTCCCATCTTCCTTAAGGCTCCAGTTATAAGGGTATCTTCCCATTTTTGCAGTAGACACAGAACCTTCCGGTCTATGGTTAAGCCATGCTTCCTCCAGCTGATTACGCCAGCCTGGCTCAAATAATTCATCAAGGTCCGTGCAGACGCAGATATCAATATCCTCCGGTACATGATCCAGGGAAATATTCCGCGCCACATCGAACCTCCACGGCTTAACTATGTCCACATATACAACCGCACCCCGTTCTTTCAACCTTTCAACAGTCCCATCATCAGAACCGGTATCCGTGACTACAATCAGGTCAGCTTCACTCATGGAGTCCATCCACTTATCTACAAATTGGACCTCATTTTTGCAAATAGCATAAACACAGATTTTTAGTTTCATGATGATTCCTCCGCCTTTTCCTGTTTTTTGATCCTGTCTTCAATCAATAGCAGATTATTTTGCAGCCTTTTATTAGAAGAATTTATGCTCAAGGCCATACGGGCATAATCCCTGGCCTTCTCATACATACCCATATTGTAAGCACTGACGGAAGCGTAATCATGCAAAGCATTTCCCCAGCTTTCTGGGTCAACCAGATAACTTCCTGAATTTCTTGAGATGGTTAAACCCTTTTCTGCCATGGCGAAGGTCAACGGCCAGTTTTTTTCCTTATAGGCTGATTTTACCAGAGCAAGATATGGTTCCCTGACATCCGGGCATTCCGCCAAAGCCCGAAAGAGCCATGATCTGGCCTCTTTCATATTCCCTTTCTCTTCATAACATTGAGCAATAAAGCGCATGGAGGCACTTCGTTCCTCACTCCATTGAGCAGTTTCAAGGGAAAGGTGTTTCTTCAGCGTTTCAATACCCTTATCAAAATTTCCATGATACACGTATTCTCTTCCTAACCAGAACATAGACCTGTCATCAAGCGGGTTCTCCTGAACAGATAGTTCCAAAAGGGGAAGATATTGACTTCTTGGCTTTGATAAATCCGGATAGTGATTGAGGGCCAACCCGTTGATCCATGAGATTTTCTCAGAACCTGAACCGCTGTATTCCAGAACCTCATGTACCGGATGTACCCAGCGATAGCCATGCCTGATATGGATTTTTTCCATAGGATACTGCTTTTGGGGGGTACCATCGGGATTAAAAGCAAAAGTAAATAAGTATCGTGCACGTGTGTATTCCGGCCTCCATAGCTCTTCCAGCTTTTGCCGCCATCCTGACTCAAAGACCTCGTCTAAATCGTTAGAAACACAGATGTCCATATCCTCGGGGACATGGCTTAGCGCCACATTGCGGGCTGTGTCGAACCGCCATGGGGATATAGTTTCTTCATAAACAATGGCTCCTCTTTCCCGAAGTCTTTCAACCGTATGATCGGTTGAGCCTGTATCCGTCACAATGACAGCATCGGCTTCGGATACTGCATCCATCCAGCGGTCTACAAATTGTTCTTCATTTTTACTGATTGCATATACGCAAATTTTATATTGATTCACTTCCACCGACTCCTTCAGTCATTTTAATTACAATTTTTATTCTACTAAAACCAATATATGCATCTTGCAGCCCATCCTGTGAAGAAACGGCTTTTGTGAATATTTGAGCGAACTAAAAAAGCCGGCTTAATGCCGGCCAAAAATCTTTATGTGAAAAAACATAATAAAAAGCTCCATCAACTTCCTAGTTTCACTTACCCCTATAGACGAATTGAACTTCATACTCCTATTTTGAGTTTTATAACTAAAAATATCTTCTATATTCTCCTATAGGAAACGGATTCTCTAATCCCAACACTCTTGGCCATAAGCCTGTGTCGTCAATGATAAATCCCATTATCATTCCCATATGGCTATGTAAATGCCTGAACTGCGCTAAAATCAAAGTGAATTTGTTGTATCCGCAATCAGGCGGAGTATCTAGAAGTTGGCTATCTGTTAGTTGTGAAAGGTAAACCTTTACTTTTATATCAATATCAGCAAAATAATCATTTATTTCTTCTCTTATAAGATATTTACTGGGAATTACATCTAAGTTATTCAAGTCCTTTTCATGTATTTCAGGCTCTACAAACTCTTTATCACTGGGATTGATAAACCATAAATCAAGCGAATGAAGCATATGATAAATATGTTTCCAACAAGGCATTTCACAATACTCTTTATTCCATAACTCATCTGGTACACAATCAATAACATTTTTCACTTCCCATAAAGCACGGACTGTCTGATCTTTTATAATCTCAACTAATAAATTTACTTCCATATTAATACCACCTCTCGAATTCAAATTTATATTTGTGATAATCATGATAGAAAATCCACTTGATACGTCTGACTTTGATCTTTCATATTTTAACCTCATCAAGTAAGTCCCCCACTGCAATGCTGGAAGGACATAAGTGGTGTGTTGGACTTACTTGTGACCGATAAAGCAGTGCATGCTCCTATATTCAGAAGGGATGCAAGCCCCTTCTGACAAGCTGCGAAAGCAGATATGAGGCTATGCCTGATAAAGCGGTGCACGCTGTGAGCAAATAGTGAAGCGTATTGGGAATATCCGATTGACTATTCTATTTTCTAAGTGAAAATATGGATTTAATATCTCGCCGTAACTTTATAGAAACAGAATTAATAATTAATTCTTCTATCGCCGAAATGCTTGCAATCAAACAAACCAAAATAGCCGCCGCATATAATCCTGTTCCAATATATAGAAATGGAAAGGTAAACAAAGCAATCCCTGTCAGCTTATTAGCATACGTGTGTAAAAATGCAAGTTGTCTATAACGAATAAAACCAACACCTAACGATATCAGGCGGACAACAGCAATCGCAGCGATCCAATATATTCCCCATAAAGGCAATTGAAAGCTTGGAACAAATATGGACAACAAAACTATAACCATGAAAGCATCAGCAATGCTATCCAGCATCTGACCTCTTTTGCTTACGGCATTCATCTTTCGCGCAATCATTCCGTCCAAAACATCACTGATGCCGCATAAAAAATATACAATGAGAAATTGTCTTGAAAATGGTTCCATTGTCAACAAAACCACGGTTCCTAACACTCTCGTCATTGTAATTAAGTTAGGAATATTCTTCATCTGAGCCTCCGGTATTCCCCTACAGCTGAAGCCGGCATATTGCCGGCTTCTCTGACAGTACGTGGCTTCACTCTCAATTATTTTTCAAAAGTCTCCACACCATATACTATTTCATAGATTTCTTTCTTATACGGAAGAAATTCCTCTTCCGTCACAGGTTTTCCATAACTCATAACCCACAGCTGAATCGGCTTATCCAAAGGCTTTAAAGGCAATTGCTCATAGTAAAAGGAATTGGAGTGAAATCCCAGCCTTTCATAAAATACTGCCCTGCTTCTGGTTATAGGGTTCTCCTCCGTGATTGGTTCTATTTCCAGAAATACAGGTTTTTCCGTTTCCTCCATAGCCTCTTGTACCAGCTGTTTTCCATATCCTTTTCCCCTGCATACTTCCGTTGTGGCCAAATGTTCCATAAAAACACAAGAGGTAAGATCCCAGTATCCCAGAAAGGCCACAATCTTTCCTTCCTCTTCTATCACACGGACTTTATAACAGGGATTACCGAAAACCCTTTTCTGATCGTCTTTTGTCCGGCGCTCAATATTTGGAAATGATTCCTTATAAATCTGGTATATTTCCTCAAAACGGGTCTGCGGGTTTTTTAATAACATAATATCAATCTCCTAATCTTTATCTGTAATTGTTTCTGCCTTTAAGTGTATCATTTCCTGCGAAAAGAAGCAATGGAAAAGCCTGCCCCCATTTTACCGGGGCAGGCTATCTTCATTTTATTTAATGGTAATTCTACCCTGTCCTGCAGGATTTGCATAATCAGCGCCTACATTGCCGCCTAAATTGCTGCGGATATAAGTGGAAAGCAAATCTACATCAGTCATGACTTCATCCCGGATCACCTTACTTCCCTTAAACATGGTCATACCATCACCGGCAGATTTTAACATGTAGTTATGGGAGGCTACAGTATAAGTCTTATTCACATCAAGAGGAGCGCCGCCTACCATAATATCGGATACCCGGTATGCTCCGTTTACTTTTATAAAATTGTCTTTTTCATCCAACTGTACATTGGAAGCCTTAGAGGTATCGATGGTATAAGTAAGACCTGATACTTGCAGGAAACCGCCATTTTCCTTCGGGCAGTTCCGGGAAGCCATTTCCAGGGCATCCTTGATCTGCTGGCCGGTTACTTCCACAATACAACCCATATTGCCGAATGGGAATACGGTGAGGGTATCATTATAGGTAATGTTGCCGGCTTTTATGTTGGCTCTGACACCGCCGCCATTGGAAAAGCCGATCTCTGCTCCAAGCACATAACGATATGCATCAGCAGACAGATCCCCAAGGTTTGTCTCCCCGCTTCTGACCGCACGGTTTCCGGTTG
Source organism: Lacrimispora sphenoides JCM 1415 (assembly GCF_900105615.1). Classification (NCBI taxonomy): domain Bacteria; kingdom Bacillati; phylum Bacillota; class Clostridia; order Lachnospirales; family Lachnospiraceae; genus Lacrimispora; species Lacrimispora sphenoides. The sequence continues at coordinate 3,492,664 of NZ_LT630003.1, forward strand.
ACGGGTCATTTACTGTAAGTTCTACATCCGTATGTCCGATCACAGCCTTCAATGTCTCATTGTACTGAGCCTGGATCGCCTTTACGAATTTGTCTGTATCATAGTCAATGGCCTTTCCGTCAGCTGTGACAGCGCTCTTTCCAGGAATCACCAGCTGAACTCCTACAGTCAGGACATTAGGATCCTTAATTTTATCTCTGTTTGCTTCATAGATTTCATTCCAACGGTTATAGGAGCCTAATTCTCTCTTAGCGATCCGGCTTAAGGAATCCCCATTCTTTACGGTATAAGCACTGGTGCCCGCTCCTGCCGGAACCTGGGAAACCAGTTCACTGGAAAATGTTCCATCTGTATGAAGTGTCAGCTTTCCGAAGTTCTTTAACTTTGTACCTGTCTGGGTAAGAAGTACATCCTGGCCATCCTTATTCTTTACGTACTTTCCATATTCCTCATGGGAATGGCCGTCGATTAATACATTAATGCCCGTAGTATTCTTGATCACGTTATCAGAGGTCCAACGGTCTGTTGTCCCGTTTACGCCCAGATGTCCTACCAAAATTACGTAATTAGCTCCCTCTGCTTTTGCACTGTTTACAGATGACTGGATCTGGTTATAGAGTCTTTGTCCATTTTCATCTTCACAAAAACCGTAAATATAGTTTCCATTTCCATCCTGGAAATAAGCTGGAGTGGATTTAGTAAAGCTTTCCGGTGTAGTTGCACCCACAAACGCGACCTTCGTATCCCCATATGTAAAGATCTTATAAGGAGCAAATACCGTTGAGCCAGTCCTTAAATCCATAAAATTGCTGGAATAGTAACCGCAGCTTAACTTTCCTGCCAATTCCAGAAAACGAGGCATCCCATAATCAAACTCATGGTTACCCGGCACTGCGAAGTCATAACCGACCTTATTCATAATGTCGATCAAATAACCTCCGTCTGACAGTGTCCCAATGGGCGCGCCCTGAATGGCATCTCCGGCGTCAATCAGCGTCACATATGGAGTCTGAGCCTGCATCTCTTTCTTATAGAGAGCAAGTCCCGCATATCCTATGTTTTCATCAACCCCGCAGTGGACATCATTGGTATAGAGAACCACGATATCCCTGTCTGCTGCCAGAGAAGAAAAGGATATGCCTGTCGTCAGGGACAGGACCATGAGCAGAGCCAGCCATAGTGACAGAAACCTTCTTGTCTTACTTCCTTTCATTGTTGAAACCCTCCTTTTGAAAAGTACGTTTTCCTCTATTATATCAGATAAATGTAAAAATAGTATATTATTTTTCCATATTTTAAAATTATTTCTTCCTTTTCTCAGGTTTCTTTTAGACCTGATACTTATAAATATAGAAAAGGGATACCCCTTCCGCCAAAAGCTGACACTTTTAGCAGAAGGGCATCCCTCATCAATCAATTATTCATTTTCTTCACTGATTTCTATTCCCAGCTCTACAAGCTGCTTCGGATCTACCATTGAAGGTGCCTCGGTCATCAGACAGGACGCATCTTTTACCTTAGGGAATGCGATTACATCACGGATGCTGTCTGCGCCTACCATCAGCATAACAACCCGGTCCAGACCGTAAGCAAGTCCTGCGTGAGGCGGAACACCATATTTAAATGCTTCCAAAAGGAAGCCGAACTGATCCTCAGCCTGTTCCTTTGTAAAGCCCAGCACTTCAAACATCTTGGACTGGATATCGCTCTGGTGGATACGGACAGAACCTCCGCCAAGCTCCGTACCATTTAACACGATATCATAAGCCTTTGCACGGACAGCGCCAGGATTGCTGTCAATAAGCGCCCAGTCTTCATCCATAGGCATGGTAAATGGGTGATGCATTGCAGTAAAGCGGCCCTGTTCTTCGGAATACTCAAGCAGCGGGAATTCCGTTACCCATAAGAATTTATAGTCATCCTTCTTCAGAAGCTCAAGCTGTCTAGCCAGCTCCAGTCTCAAGTTGCCTAATACGTCAAATACCACTTTATCCCGGTCTGCCGCAAATAAAAGCAGGTCTCCGGGCTTTGCTCCCATTGCATCTGCCAGAGTGTGAAGCTCTTCCTCTGACATGAATTTTGCAAAGGAACATTTATAGGTTCCGTCTTCATTCACAGCAAGATAAGCCAGACCCTTGGCGCCAAAGCCTTTTGCATATTCCACCAGGGCGTCAATTTTTTTACGAGGCATCGCTCCCTGTCCTTCGGCATTGATACCGCGGACAGAACCGCCGTTTTCAAGCGCACCCTTGAACACTGCAAATTCCGTATCCTTTACTACATCGGAAACATTTTTAAGTTCCATTCCAAAACGCATATCCGGCTTGTCTGAACCAAAGCGGTCCATAGCTTCTTTCCATGTCATTCTGGTAATTGGAAGCTGGATTTCAAACCCAGTGATTTCCTTAAATAATTTCTTTAACAGCCTTTCATTGACTTCCAGCACGTCCTCCACATCCACAAAGGAAAGCTCCATATCGATCTGGGTAAATTCCGGCTGTCTGTCTGCACGGAGGTCCTCGTCACGATAGCATCTTGCCAGCTGGAAATAACGGTCATAACCGGAACACATCAGCAGCTGCTTAAAAAGCTGGGGAGACTGGGGAAGTGCGTAGAAAGAGCCAGGGTGGACACGGCTTGGAACCAAATAGTCCCGGGCGCCTTCCGGAGTGCTCTTAATAAGTGTCGGCGTTTCGATCTCTAAAAAGCCCTCTTCTGCCAAAAATGCTCTTGTTAAGGTGGCAACCTGGCTTCTCACTTTGATGTTCTTCTGGATATCAGGTCTTCTAAGATCAAGGAAACGGTATTTTAATCTCAGTTCTTCCTTTGTCTTGCTGTTCTCTTCGATGGGGAATGGAGGTGTTTCAGATTCGGATAATATCCTTAAGCTTTTTGCCCGTACTTCAATGGCTCCTGTGGCCAGGTTCTCATTCACTCCTCCTGCCCTTGTTTCCACTTCGCCGGTCACTGCGATAACAAATTCACTTCTTAATTTTTCAGCCTTTGCAAAGCTTTCAGCTCCGCAATCACTTTCTTCAAAAATGATCTGCAGAATTCCGGTACGGTCTCTTAAATCAACAAAAATGATTCCTCCCTTATTTCTGCTTTTCTGGACCCAGCCCATAACTGTTATTTCACTGCCCACATTGGCTGTTGTAACCTCTGTGCATCTATGTGTTCTTTTTAAGCCTAACATTGATTCTGCCATAATATCCTCTTTCCTGCCCATGTTTTTTGGCATATCAGTATGCCCTTAGGGCGTTCCTCCTGATAAATTTACTTAAGTGCATCCTTATAGAATTCCTTAAACAGTGTATAGCCTTCCTTCTCAAGGCCTTCTTTCTGGAACTTTTTGTTTTTATTCATCTGGGAAACCAGAACGGTCACACCCTTGGCCCGTTCTTCCATCGCCTCTTTGATGGCTCCATTCATCACATCATCACTTACACCCTTTTCGATCAGAAAGGCCACCTTGTCTTCCTTTCCGGGGACCGTGAAGCCCTCATCCATCAGGATGGTGATGATCCGTTCAAATCCAATGGAAAAACCACAGGCAGGCGTATCCATGCCGGTGAATTTTCCGATCATCTTATCATATCGGCCGCCGCCGCCTACAGAACCAGGGAATCCGTCAACCTGGATCTCAAAAATGGTTCCGGTGTAATAAGACATTCCTCTCACGAGGGTAGGGTCAAATACGATGTGAAACTGGCTGGTGGTAATCTGGCTCACACTGTCAATGATAGCCGCCAGGTTTTCCGCCTGTTCCTGATCCATCGCATCCTTTAAGACGCTGCCCAGGCTGCGCACTCCGGCAGCATCGGTTGTCGCTGACTCAAAAAGGGAAAGATATTTTTTAATTTTTTCCTCATCATAACCTACTTCTGCCAGTTCCCTTGCCACACCATCCATACCAATCTTGTCCATCTTATCCAGAATGATGAACACCTGGTCGTAAGATTCTTCCGGAAAGCCGCAGAAAGCTGCCATTCCTTTTAAGATATTCCGGTCATTGATCCTTACGGTATACCCCTTAAAACCAATCTTTCCAAGCAATGTGGTGGTAGCCAGGATCAGCTCGATCTCTGCAAGCCTGGTGGAATCCCCCAATATGTCGATGTCACACTGGACAAACTGTCTGAAGCGCCCTTTTTGTGGACGGTCCGCCCTCCACACGCTTCCCATCTGAAGGGATTTAAAGGGAGCGGCCAGGGATGCCGCATTATTAGAATAATATCTGGATAAGGGAACGGTCAGGTCATACCGGAGGCCGCTGTCAACCAGATCATTTTCAGCCTGTGCTGTCTCCAGATTTAACTTTTCTCCCCGCTTCATGATCTTGAAAATCAGCTTTTCATTATCTCCGCCCTGTTTGCTGGTCAGGTTCTCGATGTGCTCCACACAGGGAGTCTCGATGGAATGAAAGCCGAAGCCGCCATAGGTTTCACGTATCTGGTTCATCACATATTCCCGTACCTGCATTTCGGCGGGAAGAATATCCTTCATTCCGGTAACCGGTTTCTTTTTCAATGCCATTTCGTTCACTCCGTTATTTTCTTAATTTTTAACATGCCTCTATTGTAAATTACATTTCCAATTTTGCAAGCATTTTTTCTTTTCTTTCCAGCATTTCGTCGATTCTTGCAATATACTGTTCCACATCCTTGACATTTTCCACCCGCTCCAGACGGTTTTCAGATGGGAATATCACCTTTGTGGTAGTTCCTGCCCCGCAGGCTATAATGGTCTGCTTTTCTTCCATAATTAAAATATTATAGATGCAGGCTTTGCCTGGAAGAGAATAGCCGACGTTTTCAAAGTTTCCGGCCATGTTTTTCTGACGGTAAAGGTAATAGGGCTCCTGCCCCATGCTTCTGGCATAGGAGGCAGTCAAATCGATCATTTCCTGAGTATTGGTGATCTTTAAATCCCCGTACTTTTCCTTAAACATATTAAGGCGGGCCGCACGCTTGATGGCAAGGGAATGAACGGTAATGCCATCTGGCCCGAGTGCCTTTATCTCCTCCATGGTCCGGGTCACATCTTCCATATCCTCTTCCGGCAGGCCAATGATTAAATCCATGTTGATATTGTCAAAGCCCAAAGACCTTGCCATGGAATACCGGTCCTTTACCATGTCTACGGTATGGCGCCGGCCGATGATATCCAGGGTTTCCTGCTTCATGGTCTGAGGATTAATGGATATACGGGACACACCATGGCTTTTTAGAACCTGAAGCTTTTCTATGGTAATGCTGTCCGGGCGTCCGGCCTCAACGGTAAATTCCTTTACCGTGGTAAAATCAAAGGTTGTTTTCATCCTGCGAATCAGCTTATCCAGATGAAGGGCGGAAAGGGAGGTAGGCGTACCTCCGCCGATATAAACCGTATCAAGGGTCCTTCCTGCCATTTTCTTTGCCGTATAATCCATTTCCTTAAATAAAGCTTCCAGATACTCTTCCATGCGCTTTTCCCATTGTCCGATGGGAAAAGATGTGAAGGAGCAGTAAAGGCAGGTGGTGGGGCAAAAGGGGATACCTACATACAAGCTGTAGCCGCGGCTGTAATCAATGGCGGAAATGAGTTCCATCTCCCGCCTGGCAATCTCCAGGCTTAAATCCACTTTTCCGTCACTGGTTAAATAGGTATCCTTCATGTATCTGCGGACTTCGCCATCTGTATACCCTTCCAAAAGCTTTGTCATGGCGATTTTGGTAGGCCGGATTCCCGTTAAGGTACCCCAGGGAAGCTCAATCCCTGTAAGCTCCTGAACCATGCCATATAGCATCCGTTTAATCCGGTTCTTGGTTTCAAAGCGGTCTGTAAAATCCACTTTAGTGGATGAAGAACTTACAATGCCCTTCTCAAAATCCTGGATTGCCAGCTCAAAATCAGCCTCTCCTGTCCTGCCCCGGACAAGAAGACGGTATGCCTCTTCTGGGCTTTCCTTGTGAACGAAGCCCTCTCCCGGATAAAATGCCATTAAAAGCTCTCTGATATCCTGCTCAAAGGACTGGTCGTCTAATATTAATCCTATCATGTGTTTTCCTCATCTGTACCCATGCTTTTTGGGCATATCGGGATACCCGCAGGGTGCTTTCCTCTTGATGCTTCCTATCCTCTGTATAATGCCACCGGGTTGTATACTTTCTCATGACCAATCGTGGTCGCCTCCCCATGGCCCGGATAAACAAGAGTATCGTCAGGCAGGACAAAAAGCCGCTCCTTTATGGAGTTTAAGATCTGGGACTGACTTCCCGTAGGAAAATCTGTTCTTCCCAAAGACTCCAAAAAGAGTGTGTCCCCGCTTATGAGGACATCTTCAGACTCTATTAAATAACAGACCGAACCTGAAGTATGGCCTGGGGTAAACAAAACCTTAAAGGCCATTCCTGCAAGGGAGAGGATGGCTCCATCCTCCTCATATCCGTCTGCATGAAGCGCACAAGCCTTACCAAAGGAGGAAGACAAATTGACAGACGGTTCTGCCAGCATCTCTTTTTCCTGCTTTCCAGCATAAATTTTCACATCGGGAAATGCCTCTTTGATATCTTTTACCGCCATAATATGATCAAAATGCCCATGAGTCAGGATAATCGCCTCCGGAATCAGGGAAAGCTCCCGGCACAGATCCAGGATATATGCCCCGTCTGCACCCGGATCCACGATTACCGCTTTTTTAAGGGATTCCCGGTATATTACATAACAATTGGTTCCAAGCTGGCCCACAGGACAGGTCTTTATTCTGAAATCACTCATATTATTATCTCCTAACTGAAACTATCTTTATGTAAACCTGATACAAATCCGGTTCAGACTACTTAGAAAAACACGCGTTCCAAATTTTATCATTGGGCTCAATGCTCGTGCAAAAAGAGAAAACTGCGTTATCCCGCAGTCCTCTCAATGTCTATGACTCCTTCGATTTGTCTCAGCTTGTCAACCAGCTTGCCAAGTTCTTCCACGCCATGAATATCAAAGGTCATGGTAATGGTCGCCTTGCCCTGCTTGTTGGTTCTGGAGTTCATGGAGGTGATGTCGATCTGCCTCTCTGTAAATACCTTGGATATATCGACAAACATGCCGATCCGGTTATTGGCAAATATCTTGATCTCCGAGGAATACCGTTCCTTGGTGTCATCACCCTCCGATTCCTGCCATTCCGCATCAATCAGACGATTCCGCTCGTCCTCAGGCAGGTTTAAGACGTTGACGCAGTCTGTCCTGTGGATAGAAATCCCCCGTCCGCGAGTTACAAAGCCTACGATCTCATCTCCCGGAACCGGGCTGCAGCACTTGGAAAAACGGACTGCAAGGTCGTGGATTCCCTTAACCACGATTCCGCTGCCCGAGCGTCTCTTGACTGGCAGCCTGTTGCTCATATCCTCTATGTCATTTAAAATGCTGTTGTCCGTAACATCTTTCTTAAGTTTCTTATTCCGTTCATCCACCATCTTATTGATGACCTGGCCTTCTTTCAGGCCTCCGTGTCCGATGGATGCAAGAACGGATTCCCAGTCACGGAACGCATAACGCTTCATGACCTTTTCCTGGTATTCCGGCTTGCTGATCTCAGAATAAATGATTCCCTTTGTCTTACAGTAGCGATCCACCATTTCCTTGCCGCGAAGGATGTTATCTTCCTTCAGCTCTGTTTTGAACCATTGGTTGATCTTGTTCTTAGCCTGGGTGCTTTTCACTATATTCAGCCAGTCCCGGCTGGGGCCCCTGCTGTTCTGGGAAGTGATGATCTCCACCTGGTCGCCGTTCTCAATCACGTAATCAATGTTCACCAGTTTTCCATTGACTCTGGATCCCACCATCTTATTGCCTACCGCACTGTGTATGGAGTATGCAAAATCAATGGGCGTAGAGCCGGCGGGAAGATTCTTCACATCTCCGGAAGGGGTGAAGCAGTAAACACTGTCGGAGAATAAATCCAGATCTCCCTTTACCATGTTTAAGAATTCCTTGTTATCGGACATGTCCTTCTGCCATTCCAGGATCTGACGCAGCCAGCTTAACTTCTCTTCCTCTTTGCCTGCTGCCACCTGTCCGCTTCCGCTCTCTTTATACTTCCAATGGGCGGCAATACCGTATTCTGCGGTACGGTGCATATCATAAGTACGGATCTGGATCTCAAAGGGCTGCCCATTGTTTCCGATCAGAGTGGTATGAAGAGACTGGTACATGTTGGGTTTCGGCATCGCAATATAATCTTTGAAACGGCCGGGAATGGGCTTATACATCTCATGGATCACCCCAAGTGCGGCATAGCAGTCCTTTACGCTGTCAACGATAATACGAACCGCAAACAGATCATAAATCTGGTCCAGAGTCTTGTTCTGGTTCACCATCTTTTTATAGATGCTGAAAAAATGCTTCACGCGGCCATCTACTCTGGCTTCGATCCCGCCGGTCCGTAAATGTTCCTGTACTTCATCTACAATGCTCTTTACAAAAGTTTCCCTGGCATCCTTTTTTAAAGATATTTTCTCTGCCAGCTCATAATATATTTCCGGCTGCAGATATCTTAAGGACAGATCATCAAGCTCGATCTTTATCTTGGAAATACCAAGGCGGTGGGCAATGGGAGCATAGATTTCCATGGTCTCCTTTGCCTTTTCCTTTTGTTTTTCCGGTTTCATGTACTGCAGCGTCCGCATGTTGTGGAGGCGGTCCGCCAATTTGATGATAATGACGCGGATATCCTTTGCCATGGCTAAAAACATCTTCCTTAAGTTCTCAGCCTGAATCTCCATCTTATCCATGGACCAGGATATCTGGGTCAGTTTGGTGACGCCGTCCACTAAAAGGGCCACCTCTTCCCCGAATTCCGCCTTCAGCTCATCTAAGGACATGATCGTGTCCTCGACCACATCATGAAGGATCCCGGCGGCAATGGTCTCTTTATCCATCTCTAAATCAGCCAGAATAATGGCAACACAAAGAGGGTGAATGATATACGGTTCACCCGATTTTCGCCTTTGGTCCTTATGCGCATTATCCGCAATATGATATGCCTTTTCTATCATGGTGATATCATCGGAAGGGTGATATCTCCTTATACTGCGGACCAGTTCTTCATAAAGTACGTCCGGGCTGGTAAAATCAGCCGGAGCTTCCAGATCCACATCCACCTTCCGCTTTTCCGGACGTTCCTTTTCCAAAGCCGCCAAATTATTCTTTTCCATCATTGGATTATCTGCCATATGCCGTCACCCTTTTGTTGCATTCCTGGTTTCCACCTATTTTTAAACGTAGTTATCATTCATTATAATTATTATTGTCGAAAAATGCAAATATTTTTTCTTTCTGTCTATTTTCAAGGAAAGCTCCTTCCAGCGCATACCGGTTCATCTGTCTTAGATCCGCTTCCGTAAATCCCATATATTTCTTAATGAGCTCTGCTTCCTTTTCCAGTGTGGTATCTGAAACAGTCATGTTATCCGTATTGTAGGTAACCCTGATTCCCCGGTCATAAAAGGCCTTTAACGGATGCTCCTCTATGGAAGGAACGGCTTTTGTCTGAAGGTTGCTGATCACACACATCTCTAAGGTAATCTTTTCCTTTTTTAAGAGGTCCATACATGCCTCTGACTTGATTGCGGCACATCCATGTCCGATTCTCTTTGCTCCGTAATGGACCGCTTTTGTGATATTTTCATAATCACCGCACTCTCCCGCATGTATGGTAAACGGAATGTCTCTCCTGCCGGCCTCCTTAAAAAGAGGCTCAAAGTGCTCCATGGGGATCATACCCTCCGGCCCTGCAAGATCCACTCCCACTACACCCTTCCCAAGATAGGCCTGGGCCAGTTCAAAGGTTTCCTCATTTTCCCGGTCGGGCCCGTTTACCATTGCACAAAGAAGGATCCCTGCATGCATATGGGACTTTTCTGTGCCCTTCCTCACTCCTCTTATGACCGCTTCTAAAGCTTTTTCCTTTGTCAGTCCCTTTCCCGTATGGAGCTGTGGAGCAAAACGGATTTCACTGAGAATCAGTCCCTGGGAAGCCAGCTCTTTTGTCAAATGATGGGAAGCCAGTTCCAGAGCTTCTTCTGTCTGAAGCAGCATCCCCGGCAGATCAAAGCACTTTAAATAATCCACTAAGCTTTCACAGTTTTCCCCTGCAACAAGGCTTTTCCTTCCGCCTAACCCTTCAAAGTCATATCCGACCTGCGCCGCAAGCAGCTTTACAGTCTCAATGGATAAAGATCCATCCAAATGGAGATGAAGGTCAGTTTCCAATCGTTTCATAACAATCCCTCCTTTTGTTAATGAAAACATTTTAACATACTACTGGGAAAGTAACAATTATTTCATGATATACTTCTGCTGCATCCGCCTCTTTATGTATATAAAATCAAACAAATGCTACTATTGGTGAGGAAGCCTCACCCTCAAAAGGGATAAGTATCACTACAAAGAATGTTTATATTGTATGAGAAAAGATTGAGAATGGGAAGATAGACGTTAAGAATTCCAAAAAATAGAAAATTCATATAATTTTTCAGTTCTTTTTAAGAAACGTGCGTTATAATCAACCACATCAGATACACCCTATCTGAAATCAAAACCATGAAAGGTGTGAGAAGCTTGAAAAAATATACAATAAACCTATTATGTGCAGGCATCTGCATCCTGGCGCTCACCGGCTGCAGCACAAACAGCAATGCCACCACCGCAGCAGCAGCCCAGACTGAAGCTCAGCAGGAGCAGCCGACAAAAGACTCCGGCATTCTGGCTAAGATCACTTCAGTTGATAACCAGACCATGACGGTGATTCTTGCAAACAAAGGGGAGAAACCAGAAGGTTCCCCTGCACAAGAGGGCAGGAATAACGGAACAACTCCGCCGGATAGGTCTTCAGATGGCATGTCTCCTCCCGAAAAACCGGCTGATGATGTGACCCTTCCCGAAAAATCAGAGGAAGGAGCCTCCCTTCCTGATAAACAGGCAGATGACAGCGGAAAGACAGGTTCCGCTAACAGGGAACGAAAGCAGCCGGAAATGAATTTCGACGGGGAATCAAAAACCTATACCATTTCTGATTCTGCTGTCATTACGAGAGGCATGGAAAAAGAAAGCGCTTCTGTTTCTGATCTGTCCGCGGACACCGTGGTACAAATCACTTTAGATGGAGATACTGTTTCCAGCATCAGCATTATGAATTAACTGTATTCCGTCTGCAGATATTCTGCAGACGGTTCTCTCCGTTACTTAAAGATAAGGGGATTTATATCCGTTCTATGGAATTTCCCCCTTTACAACTTCACTGCTTAAACAAAAGCACCACCACCTCAAAGGATTGTCTGCTGTATTCATAAGCCGCAATTTTATCAACCTCATCACCGACTTCATCCAGATCATAGGGATTTCGAAATGCCGCCATAGCCATCGGTATCTTTAACTTTTCCAGTTCTTTTGCCAGGAAACTCTGACCACGGTTTAAATGTCCATTGTAAGTGCCAAGTACAAGATTGGTATATCCCTTACCGTTTACCTTATCCAGTATTTCGTTTATTTCCCTTGAATCCGGATCTATGGAAAAAGAATACGCATCTCCCCCAAACCTTTCCTGCATATATACAGCAAACAGCAGATCCTCCATCACACGGCTGGAGGCCAAAGTGGAACGGTAGGCAAAACAGCTTAAAAATACTGGATTTTCTCCTATAAGATGGCCATATCCCCTTTCCCGGTTCGTAAACCGTATGCTGTCACGAAACAGTGATTTTACAAACTCTCCCGGTTCCTTAAGGGATTTCTTTCCCACAACTGCATTGGGCGCTGCATATCTTTTTTTGTATGCCAGGATCCGATCCACAGCATCATCTATCCGGGATAATGGAATCTCGCCGGTTTCCACTGCCCTCTCTATTTCCCTGGCCGCTTCCGCTGCAAGACCTGCCGTATGGGAAATGAATACAAGATCCACACCTGCCATTATGGCCTTTTTGGCTCCGGAAGCAGTACTAAAGTATTCTTTAATGGCATTCATTTCCAGGCAATCGGAAATCACCAGTCCTTCAAATCCCAGCCGGTTTCTCAAGATTTCCCGGATCATGGTTTCTGACATGGTTACCGGTAAATTTTCTTTTTCGATTTTGGGAAACAAAATGTGGGCCAGGGTTACGGCTGTGGCTCCTCGCCGGAAGGCTTCTATAAACGGGATCAGCTCCTCCTGCTCCAGCTCTTCATAGGATTTCCGGATGCTGGGCAGGGAAAGATGAGAATCCACTGCCGTATCGCCATGGCCCGGAAAATGCTTCACCGAACACATGATTCCGGAATCTAAATATCCTTTCACCATTGCACAGCCAAATTCGGTTACCACGGCCTTATCCGGTCCAAAGCTTCTCACACCGATCACCGGATTATCCGGGTTGTTATTAATATCCAGTACCGGAGCCAGATTGAAATTGATTCCCAGCTCTCTTAATTCCTGCCCCGTAAGAAGAGCCGCCTCATATGCATTTTCCTTATCTCCGGTCTGTGCAAGAGCCATTTCTCCCGGTATGCTGACCGATCCTTCGGGAAGTCTTCTTACAACTCCACCCTCCTGGTCGATGGTGATAAAGGCATATTCTCCGGTTTCTTCCTTTACCAGCCTTTGAATGGACTCACAAAGTCCCTTCAGCTGGTTCCTGCTTTCTATGTTATGGGAAAACAAGATAACGTTCCCAACCTTATACTCTCTTACCAGCCGTATCATGTCTTCACTTAACTCTCCGGTGGGAAAACCGGCCACGATCATTTGTCCGATCTTTTGTTTTAATGTCATTTCCCCCATACTCCAGTCACCTCTTTCATTTATAAAGATGATATGCTTTTTTGCGCTCTGAAAACGCTTTTGCATCCCTCTCAAACCCGGCCAGCAATTCTTCTTTTGAAGAGGTATTCTTTGTCAGCTGATCTGATCCGAACAAAAGATCTTCCATCCGCATGGTGCTTCCCTTATAAGGATCCAGAAAAGAAAAGCGGTCTTCATAAATGGTCTTTATTGCATCAAGAAGCTCCAGACCGCAGATCGTGGACCGGAAGGCCCGGCTGTCCGTAACATGAATATGGATTCCTTCGCAGGCTTCTCCCTTAAACTTTGAAAAATAGGGTGTAAAATAAGCCGGGGAAAACAACACGCCTGGAAGTCTTTTTTCTGTCATATGCTTTACAAGCTTACCTGCATCTATAAATGGCGCACCGATTATTTCAAAAGGTGCCGTAGTTCCCCTTCCTTCTGATATATTTGTTCCTTCAAAAAGGCAGGTTCCCGCATATACCAGGGCAGTTTCATATCTTGGAATTCCCGGGCTTGGCATCACCCACACATGACCGGTCTCCGGATGCATGGTATGCCTGCTCCATCCCTCACAGGGAATTACCGTCAGCCGGCATCCAAGGTTTTTCTCCTCATTTACCATAAGGGCCAGCTCTCCCACCGTAAGACCATAGCGCATACACAGAGGATAAGCCCCTACAAAGCTTTCAAATCCGGGGTTTAAGCAGTTGCCCTCCGCCAGATCCCCCAGAGGATTATACCGGTCCAGTATAATAAGCTCTTTTTCATATCTAGCGCACTCTTCCAACGCATAGATCATCGTTGATATAAAGGTGTAATATCTCACCCCAAGATCCTGAATATCATATACTACGGCATCCACTTTATCTAACATATCCCAGGTCAGCCTCTTTGAATTTTTACGGTACAGGCTATATACCGGCAATCCGGTATCCGTGTCTATGTAGTCCTCTACATCACCGCCTGCGCCAACATTTCCCCTGACTCCGTGCTCAGGTCCAAACAGGGCTGTCAGCCGGTATTTTATATGAAGTATGTCGATGGTAGAATTTAAATGCCTGTCAACGCCTGAAATAGAAGTGATCAGGCCAAGACGTTTCCCATCTAAAACCTTATGCCAGCGGTCCACACAATCGATCCCGTTTTTTACCATATTGACCCTCTTTATAATTCCGATGATATTACCTTTTTTTGTTCCTGATCCACATCAAATGCCTCTGCGTACCCGGTTCTTGCCAGACAGCCGTTTACTCTCATGAGATGCTCATAATACTCTTTATAGGGAAACGATGGACTGTGCACGGCAAACCAATGGGTGTCAATGGCTTTTTTCCATAATTCAAATCCTTCTTTTGATACTTCCAGATAAATATATTTTTCAAAGCCAACAGAATCTTCCCAGTTTTCCGCATAGTAGGGCCCTTTTGCAAAATGAGCGCCGTTTTCCCTTTGAAGTCCGGAAAGTCCTGCGAAAAACTGGGCATCCTTAACGATCCTGTGGGTTGTTTCATGATCTTTGTGCATGCTGTTCTTCCAATGGGTCAGCAATGCAGCGGGCCGGTATTGCCGGATCGTATCACAAAGCCGGAACCTTACCTCCTCATTGTCCGGCAATTCTCCATCCGTGTAAGGGAATACCACTGCCTCCCCTCCCAGCATTTTGGCAAAGGAAACGGCTTCCATTTCTTTTTGTATTCTGTATTCTTTCACAGACCTATCAGGCGGATTCCCTCTTTCCCCGCCGGTTAATGCCACGGTAACGATCTGGTAACCCTTAAGCGCCATAGTCGCCAGAAATCCACCGCTCGTCAGCTCTGCATCTCCCACATGGCCTCCTATTGCCATGATGCACTTTCTTTCTCCATTCATCCGTCTTTCCATTCCTTCCTCATATCCGCCCAGGTCCTTACAATCCGGAAACCTGCAGCTTCATAAATATTTCTTGCCGGATTATTTTCTCCTGTAAAAAGGCTCATAAAATCTGCCCCCTTTTTCTTCAGGCTTATGCATAACCTGCAAAACAGAATTGTTGATATCCTTTTCCCCCGGTAATCGGGATCCACACCGATTCCGCAAAAATATCCCCTTCCGCTCTTTTCTACATCCAGCGGTCCTGTAAAGCCGATCACTTTGCCATTGTGTGCTGCGATCAGAATGGGACGGCTGTTTTCTCCCTTTGCCGCCTCCCCCAGAATGTCTCTTTCCCACAAAGGATTTTGGAACTTATGTATCATTTCTTCCATGCCGTAATGCCTGTCAGAATTATAAATCTCTATGGTAATATCCTCTTTTTCCAACCTTTCTTTGATGTCTGCTGCAAAATCAGGTTCAGAATAATCATCAAGGTCTAAATAATAGCTGTTCTGCATGGCATAATCCCGGTACCTGCAGTTTTTGAAGAAAAGGTAGGCATTACTACCCACGTCCACTCCCGGAGCATTGGGGTGATCTGCCGCCTTTTTCCCCGGAATCTGCCAGGGAAAGGTCATGGGATTAAAGAAAACAATTTCTATCCTTGAAACTCCGCTTTCTTTACGTAGTCTGTCTTCCAGACAGGCAAGCATTGCTTTTCCGATTCCCTGTCTCTGCATTTCCTTTTTTACAGCAATCATGGAAAGATAGGCTCTGCTCTCGCCGCTTAAAAAGCAGCCGGACGCAAATCCCCAGCCGTGTTCTTCCAGAATGGTGATTTTGTGCACTTCTTCTGCCTGGTCTTCCATAAAAAACTTAAAAAAGTCACTCTGGCTTTCAAAGGGACAGAACAATACCTCTTTTGTACGGACCGCATCTTCAAACAATTCATAGGCGGTTCCTACATTCTCTTTGTTCAGATCCAAAAATATCATCCAAATCACTCCTTATGGCTGAAAAACTGAGGCAGATATTCTTTATGTGCTTCCAGCAGCTCATAAAGCACGGCCTTTGCTTCTTTCTGGGATCCCACCAGGGGATTGATCATTAGTGCCAGCAGGGCCTTCTGCGGGCTTCCGGTTATGGCCGCCCGGCACCCGGCTATTTCAAAAGATTTGATCTGCTGCAAAAGACCGTTGACCGTCCATGGCAGTTCCACACCGTTTACCGGAACCGGTCCATCCTTTGTTATCCTGCAGCTGACTTCCACGATCTCATGATTTTTGAAATTTTTTATGGCTCCTCTGTTTACGGTGTTTACTACCTGAATATCTCCCTTGTCATTATAAATGGAATGGATCAGATTACATGCAGAATCACTGTAATAAGCACCGCCCCGCTGAGAAAGTAATTCCGGTTTTTCATCCAATTCAGGGTCCTGATAAAGCTCAAACAGCTTTTTTTCCACCTGTTCCACAAGCTCTGCTCTTGTCTCATGTTTTTCATACTTTTCCAGGGCTTCTTCCAGATATTCTTTTGCCATATAATAATATCTGTGATAGGAGCATGGCAGCACTCCAAGCTCTTTAACAAAATCTTTGTCCCAGCTGACTGCCTTTATATTTTTCACAACGCCGCCTTCCCCCCAATGGCTGACCACGTCTTCCGTTATGTCCTTTCCATCTGCCTCCACTCTGGTCACGTACACCATATGATTCAGACCGCCCATGGTGACATTCACCTCTTCCATAGGCCTTCCAAGCTGATCTGCCACCGCTTTATGCATTCCGTAAGGGACGTTGCACAGCCCGATGAACTTCCGGAAACCGCTGTAATGGTTTACTCCCTCCATGACCATGCCCACCGGATTTGTAAAGTTGATCAGCCATGCTTCCGGGCACAGTTCCTCCATGTCTTTACAGATATCCAAAATAACCGGTATGGTCCTCATTCCTTTGAACATACCGCCTGCACCATTGGTTTCCTGGCCCAGAAGTCCGTGCTTTAAGGGGATCCTTTCGTCTTTCACTCTTGCCTGCAGCTGTCCCACCCGCAGCTGGGTTATGACAAAATCAGCTCCGGGAAGGGCCTCTCTCCGGTCCAGTGTTGTACGGATTTTCATTGGAACTCCTGCTTTTTTTACCATACGCATTGCAAATTCAGCTACAATCTGTAATTTTTTCTCACCCTCAGGGATATCCACCAGCCATAGCTCCTTCACAGGCAGGGTTTTGTACCTTTTTAAAAATCCATCCACCAGCTCCGGTGTGTAACTGGACCCTCCTCCGATTGCTACGATTTTCACACCTTTTTTCATGACTGAACGCCTCCTTCTCCGCTTTGCAGTAATAAATACAGGGCCCCCATTCTCCCTGCCAAATTTCCCTGTTCACAGGCCTCGATGGCCGTATATGGTTCCAGGTGGGGATAAAGGGCATATACCGCTTCTTTCATATCCCTTATAAATATCTTATTTTCACTGATTCCCCCGCCGATCAGCAGTATTTCAGGATCTACCGTGACAGCAAAGTTGCCGATCACCATTGCACCCTTGTAAAGCCATTCCCGGTATACCCGGTCAATGTCCGGCTGGTCCAGGTGGTTGAATATATACGCTCCATCCACCTCCCTGTCAAGGATCTCCGATACCTTTCTGACCAGAAGAGAGGTTGCTCCTGCCCCTTCTGCCGCCGGCTTTCCATCTGCATCCCGGAGGCCGACTCTGGTAAATCCCACCTCCCCGGATTTAAAGTGGCTGCCCCGGTATAATTCCCGGTTTATGATGATGGCACCGCCAATCCCGGTTCCAAAGGTGACCATGCAAATATCCCTAAAACCCCTTCCCGCTCCTCGTACCATTTCTCCCAGTGCGGCACAATTGCTGTCATTTTCAAGCGCAACGGGAATCGGATAGTTCCTGTTGATCTCTTCCTTTAAACGATATGCCCTGAAATTAGCCCCCACGCTGAAATCAGTATTTTCTCCTGTTACCGGATGGATAAAACCCCCCATGCAGATTGCAACGCCGCTTATCTGATCCACATAGGTCTCCACGATCCCCATGAACTGCCGGAGAAATTCGGCCGGCCGTTTTTCCGTTGGTGTACTTCCTTCATGAAGAACCCGGTATTCCGGATCCATAAGGCTGTACTTAATGTAAGTACCTCCTATATCAATTGCCAGGTATTGTTTCATAGCCGTTCCTTTCCGCTATCTCCCGTAATATGATCCTGACGGCCCCCTGGGCAGCTTCCCCCCTCATCTTCATGATCTCCAGCTGGGGAAATCTTTTTTTCGCCTTTTCACGAAACAGGCAGTATATCTCGTTATTTTTCATTAAAACACTTCCGCTTACAACCAGGGAAACCGGAGACTGAAAATGAGTCAGTACGGCTCCCGCCAGCTCCGTCAGTTCTTCCCCGCAATGATCCAGAATCTCCGTGGAAGCCTGATCCTTCTCCCTGATTCCTTCCTCCAGAAGGGGAGCCAGGGCGGCGATCTCTTTTTTGCTTCTCCCCGGCTGATACAGCCAGGTGATAAGACCCTCCACAGAATCCATCTTTAGATAGCGGAATGTTTTTTCCTTCAATACGGTCTGCCCCTGTCTTCCATCCGATGACCTTACCACTGCTTTTAAAATATCCCTTCCAATGGCATAGGCACTTCCGGCATCATCAATGATATGGCCGTAGCCCCCGGCCCGGAACTTAGCACCGGACTCATTGACCCCATAACAAATCGAACCGGTCCCGGCAATGAGTATAACACCGGCTGGCTCCTCTAACGCCCCTGCCAGGGCAGTTTCATGGTCTCCCACCAGCCTGATCACTCCCTGCATCCCCTGTTCTCTTAAACTCCGGGTCAGCAATTTTGCCGTATCCCGGTTGCTGATTCCGGCGGCGCCAATGCAGATACCTATGCAGCCACTCATATTCATACCTGACAGTTCCAGTTCTCTCTTTAAATCCGTCAGCGTATGTTCTGCCGCTTCCCGGGACTGTCCGTTGATGTTTAAAGGCCCTAAACGGAAACTTTTCGCTGGATCACCATGAAGTCCGGCTACCATTACAGTGGTGGCGGTCCCGCCCCCATCCATTCCTATTACAAACGGTCCGTTCATTTGATTACCCCCCTTTTCCTTCCGTTATCCCTTCACCGCACCCACCGTTACTCCTTCCAGAAAATATTTCTGCAAGGTAAAGAACAGTATAAACATAGGCAATGCCGAAATCGTTGCCCCTGCCATCATGGGTGAAAAATAAGTGGTATTTGCAAAACTGAAATTTTTAAGTCCGACCTGAATGGTCTGCATCTGTTCATTGTTGCATATCAGAAACGGCCAGAAAAAGGTATTCCAGCTGCCCATAAAGGTCATGATCGCCATAACGGATAAAATTGTTTTTGAAATAGGTATGACTATTTTTATCAGGATCTGAAACTGATTGCAGCCTTCTGTCCTTGCCGCTTCCAGAATAGAAGTGGGTAGGGAAGAAAAGAACTGTTTCGCCATAAATACATTGTAGAAGGTGACCAGAGACGGCACGATCAATGCGGTGTAAGTATCTGTCAGCTTCAGCACATTGGCTACCAATATGTACAACGGAACCTGCGTGACCTGATAGGGTACCATCATCGCAAACAACAGCAGGAAAAATAATATCTTACTTCCCGGAAACCTTACTTTTGCAAATGCATACCCAGCCATCCCGGCAAAGACCACATTGCTTAATGTGACGACACCCGCGACGATCATAGAATTTACGATCCAGCGGAACGAGCTTTTGCTGAATCCAAAAAAGAATTTATAGGAATCCAATGTTACAAATTTAGGAAACAGAGTATAACTGGCTGCCCCAATCTCATTTGGCGTTCCAAAGGATGAGATAACCATGTAATAAATTGGAAACAGAGTCAGGACGGCCAAGAAGAGCAGGATGGCTGCCATTGCCCCGTTTCTTAACACTGATTTATATTTTTGATCGTCCCCATATTGCCTGAATAAACCCATACCAGCCCTCCTTCCTAGTACTCAACATCTGCAGCCATTACCTTAAACTGTAAGACTGCAAAAACCGCAATGATTCCTGCCAATAATAATGCTTGTGCACATGCTTCCCCATAGTTAAAATATTTGAAAGCATTGTTAAATATTAGCAATCCTACCATAGTAGTGGCATGATCCGGTCCGCCCCCTGTCATTAAATACGCCGTCTGAAATGCCTGAAACGCATTGATCACTCCGGTGATAGTCAGAAAAACAGTGGTCGGTTTGACCATAGGCCATACTACGTATTTGATTCTCTGCATAAAGGTGGCTCCGTCAATATTGGCAACCTCATAATAAGTAGGATCAATCCCAAGCAATGCAGCTACATAAATAATGACAGTAGAACCAAGGCCTGAGAATATTGTCATGATAATCAGTGACAGCATAGCCGTCTGAGAGCTCCCCAGCCAATTCTGATTCTGGATCCCAAATGCCCGGATCACCGAATTTAACAGGCCGCTTGGCAGAGGATCAAATATCCATTTCCATACAAAGGAGAGAGCTACTCCCGATGCAATCCCGGGCAGATAAAATACTGCTTTAAAAAATGACTGGCTTCTCTTCTTAAAGGGAACCAGCAGAATGGAGATGATAAATGCCACCAGTATGGAGATGGGCACCGTTACGGCCGTATACACGGCAGTGTTCCAGATGGATTTAAAGAAAAGTCCGTTTTTCAATGTGTTACTGTAATTGGCAAATCCCACAAACTCTGTTTTTAGGGGCTTGTAGGATTGAAAGCTTACAATTGCCGCCTGGACTACCGGATATAATGTGAAGATAATAAATGACACAATGGGCACGAATACGAAAACATACCCCCATTTGGCATCATTGTTTAACCGCTTTCTTTTCTTTGCTGTCTGCATACGCCTTCCCCTCTCCCTTCATTCTAAAAAGCATAATGATCCCCCAAATAAGAAATGGGCATTGGCACCTGTTACGATTACCAATGCCCGTAAATCATGAAAACCTATGGATCTCATCTTCCATTAATCCATGACACAGCCTTCCTCACCAAACGCCTCAACAGCAGCCTTTTTAATGGCTTCGTGCATCTCCTCCGGGGTAATTTCACCTGCTAATAACCCCTGGAATTTTGGCAGAATAACCTCATCCTCAATTTTTATCGCCTTTGCTCCTAAATCAGCCGGGATATCAGGTCTGGCTTCCGCCACCTGGGTGGCAAGATTTTTAACTGCATTTGTATTATTCTCATTTTTTCCTTCCATCGGAGGAAGGGAAGCAAATGCTTCTTCTCCGGATTTGCATATGGGGCTGATATAAAGCTCCTGACAGGTTTCTGCCGCTCTTTTACCGCTTGCCAGGAAATAGGCAGCCTTTGCTACGTTCTTTAAATGATCCGGGCTTGGTTCATCCTTGCCGCGGAAGCACACATATCCATCTACCGCTCCCTGGGCCTGCTGCTTATTTCCCTGGAACGTAGGAACCGGCAACACGATGTATTCCACTTCCTGGCTTCCTTCAACCGCACTTCCGTCATTTGCGGCCAGCTTTTTATTATTATCGGCAGCTAACTTTTCAAATACCGACAGTCCCTTGCCGGTGATCATGGTCTGCCCGGTCAGGAACATGTTCCATCGTTTTCCCGCATCCACGGAGCTTAATTCTTTCGGCATGGAGCCATCGTCGATTAAAGCTCTGATATCTTTTAAAAATGGAACCATGTGACTGCTCGTATATGTATATTTTGAATCCTTGTCAAAGGCGGCAGGCATACCTGCATTTTTTACAAAGATTGAAAAATAATCCTTTGCCGCTACTCCTGAACAGGCAAAAACAAAGCCGTACCGGGAATAGCTGTCTCCGTCCTTTACCACTCCTTTTTTGATGGCTTCCCGAAATTCTTCGTAGGTCCAGCCATTTTTCTGTATTCCCTGCCAGTCGATCCCTGCTTCCTCCAGCATGGCCTTATTACCGCCGATAGCCTGTATCTCCACATAGGCGGGGAATCCATAAAGCCCGTCACCATTTTTAAAATAGTTGATAATATCTGCATTGTAATCTTCTATCATTTCCTTATCCGCATATTTGGTAATGTCTACCAGCATTTCCGTGTCCAGATATTTTGTAACCCCGGTAGAGCCGATAAAGGCAATATCAGGCGGAGAGCCGGCATTTACCTGAACATCCAGTTTTTCCGTAATGTCTTCCCAGCTTGCCGTTGTGATCTGCAGCTCCAAATCGGGATTGGCTTCGTTAAATTCCTTTGCATATTCCATCAGTTTATCCTGATAGGATGCAGAAACAGGCGGAAGCAATGCCTTAACAATGTCTTTTCCATTGCTTTGCTGCACCGCAGTGCCCTTTGCGGTAGTTCCGCAGCCCGCCAGTGTACTGGCGATCATGGCTGCTGCCAACAATACGGATAGTTTTCTTTTTTTCATGTTTTCTCCTCCATTATTTTTTATATCTGCTCTATGGCGTAATGCACATGTCCATGTGCTTTTGCCAACTTCTCCCTCGCCTTTATGGGAATGCGATCCCTGCCCCAAGAGCTGCCATTTCCTCATGGCTGTTTCCATTATATATTTATGAATTCTTTTTGTCAAAGAATTCATATAATTACGAAATATTGTTTCACACCTTGAAATAATATTTCAAATTTCACCATCATTTTCGACATTTATTCTTATATTTTCCCACAATATTCCATTCTATTTAAGCATTTTTATCATTGCATTCTTAAAGAATATCTTTTTCCATCACTCTCCATAGTTTCGTAAAAAGAAGCAGGTCAGATAGTCTGTATATACAAGACATTTCTGACCTGCAAATGCAATGAATTCTGTGGTCAAGCTTTGTATTATCTGATTTGTACTACTCCATCCACTACCCACTCTCCATTTGCGTTGACAGCGTAACCATCTGGAGTGATGGTGCTATTAAGCATTGCGCCATATTTGTATTGCGTTGCCTGATTAACCGGATTGAAGAAGAAACATTTTCCGTTAATCCATCTCCAGCCTGTGACCATAGCGCCGTATGAGCCATCATGATTTTCGCTTAAGTAGTACCAGCTGCCATCTCCGTCCAAATACCAGCCTGAAATCATATACCCCTCTGCATCAAAGCGATACCATGACATCTGGCCATTATAGGAACACTGATACCATTCATTTTTCGCATATGTTCCATTATTCTTGAGAACCTTCCAGCCTCTGGCATTCTGTTTCCATGTAACCATGCCATAATCTTTATCTCTGTCTGAATCACTGGAACGGTCTGGCCTTTCGGGATTCTCTGGCCCTCCCGGATTTTCTGGTCCGCCAGGATTTTCTGGTCCTTCCGGATTCTCTGGCCCTTCCGGATTTTCTGGTTCCTTTGCAAGTTTCACATCGTCTCTGTCACGAATACGTATACGAGACACAGAATCCTCGGAGTCACCTATGACAGTTCTGGACGAGAGTCCTATTGCCGACATATATGCACCGATTTTTAAATCCTCTATCACCTTATCCTTTGTAATATATCCATCAATGAATATTCTTGCGGGCTTACCTGACTGATCCTGCAGCATAATCGTTTCTACCAGATTATTCGGCGCATCAATGGAAATAACCTTGCCGCTTACCGTGACTAAACTGCCGAGGTTTTTGCCCTCATAGGCTTCTTTCGTAGTTTCTTTAACAGGCTCTGGAAGTTCCTTTATATTTGTATCAATTACCATAATCTTCTCTACTGCCAGCTGTCTCTCTCCTTGATAAGAAGAAGTTTTTCCAAATACCCTGACGGTCTGACCCGCTCTTATATCTCCGGATACAGGGAAAAGATTAATTCCGCCGGTATGATCCTGCACATAGATACTATCGAAGAAAGCAGTATCTTTATCATAACCGGAGGCGTTAGATGTAGCTATGCCTTCAATAATAAACCGCTCGCCCTCGCCAGCCGCCTGTACTTCCTTAATAGGCGTAATCTGCAATTGATTCGTCTTCTCTAATAAATTTGCCATAATCTGGTAGTTGCTGTAATCATTGGTGGCTGCACTGTCAAATGTCAGCTGGAAATCACTCATAGTCGAACATCCTGATAAATATAGTGTCGACGATTCGCCATCGCTGAAATAAAGCTCCTGAGTAGCTGCCAATACAAAACGTCCGTCCAATTTTGCCAATGCATCTCCTGATAATCCTACACCATCATTATCCAGACTCTTTGTATCTGCCGGTGCATAAACCAGAGGCGCCGCTCCTGATGGAAGCATGGCGGTGTCATGGATTGGATTTTCACTTTCATCCACTGCATAAATGTCCGCATTGCCATATGTGTTGAATTTAAGACCTGCATCCACTCCGGTTATATATGGGTTCAGCAGATTATAATCGGTGCTAAGGATCCCCCACAATCTGCCATCATTGCTGCCGGCGCTTTGTAACTCATCATCTGCAAAACGGAATGTACTTTGAAGAGCTTTAAGGATCTTATTCTGCTGAGCCGACATATGATCCCCTGCCTTGGAAACATCACCTTTGAAGCCATCATATGCCTCATAGGAATCACTCCAGGAACAGATCATAATCGTCTTTCCGCCCTTTTTAGCAAAAGCTCTGATAGCATCAAGTTCTTCCTCTGAGTAGTTCTTATAATCCTCTCTCAGCTTTGTACCATCACGTCTGGAAGGTGCATTGAACAGAACGCCAACATATTTGTCATCCTTTAAAGCGGCTAACAGCTCCTCACTGGTGTAAAGGGTGACCATCCGGATATCGTAATCACCCGCTAAAGAGGTGAAATTACCCATACTGTCCTTGTAGTTTCCATTCACATATTCATTATAATGACTGGCATCTATTGCAAAATATTTCATCTTCGAACTGTCACGTACATCAATTTGCAGAGTAAAGCTGAATGTCTTGCGATCACCTTCCAGTTCCATTTTGGCAATGACTTCTATTTCATTTACTCCTACCTTATCAAGTATAAACGCTTTGTTAACCGTGTAAGTTTCCAATGACTTTAAACTCACGTTCAGTTCTTTACTTTCAAGCACCTTATCACCAGTTTTAAATGTCAGGCTGGTAAGCGTGGCATCTGATTCTTCATTGTTGAAAGCTGTGACTGTAAACTTCACCGGTTCGCCTGTCACTGGTACATCTGTATCACAAGTAAAGGAAGATATGCCTGCTTTTGCGGCTGAACCATACCACACAGGAGCCGTTACGGCTATATTTTTATCAGCCTGGGTAACACGTATGTAATAATATCCTTTCTTTGCAGGAAGCTCAAAGGTGAACTCTCCACTATTTCCGGTGCCTTCTTTTTTCCCTGCTATTGCGCCGCCATTTGTCACTACCTCTACACTTTTTATGACATCTGTCGGATCCGGGTCATATACGCTTACAGAAATATTCAGCGTTTTTACGTCCTCTGACGCATCCAGGACACTTCCCATAAGCTCATCATTCAAAGTATACATGATATTTAAATTCTTATCTTCTGTCGCGTATACATGCATATCTTTCAGCGCACTTAAAATCCCTGTCTCCGATAAATCATCTGTGATGACGACTGTCCTGGCCGTATTCGCATTGCCCCAACGCCCTTTATGATTATCCTGGTTATTGGAAGGCGCTAAATGCCATCCCTTATCCAGTGCTTTCGTATATTCATTGTAGCTTGGGAAATATCCGCCTGAACCGATGGAGCCTTCGCCATTGCCTACTTCTACCAAGACCATTTTGGCATCTCTTGCCGGTGTATAGTATGCAAAATCTGAAAATGTACCAAACGTCTTTCCTGGGTGGTTGAACTGTGAAAGATTCGCCAACGGGTCTGAATCAGCAGTCAGAATGTCATAGTACGCCTTCAAACCCGCATCATTTTTCTTGTCATTAAGCGTGGTATTGTTGCGGCTTACCAATCCTGCTGAGCCAAATGTATTGATGTGACCGGGACCGCCGGACCAGGTCATCTCAAAACCGGATAACGCCTTTCTGGTACTGGTTTCATTAAACGATCTCGTCTGCTCCCTGTATTCCTCCCATATGGCCCTGCTCCCAGGTGTCATAAGAGACGGATCATTAAGCGCCTCTTTTGGATTGGGTGCATCTTTTGTATCAAAATAGTTGGAATGATCTGTAAAAGATACAAATTGTACATTGTCTTCTTCCGGTATATTGGCAAGATAATTAAGACCATCTTTAACAGATCCGGAACCATCCGAATAGTTCGTATGCCCATGAAGCTGTCCGAAATATGCGGTGAAGGCAGACTTACCGATCGCAAACTTCCAAGTCTCAGTAAAAGACACTTTATCTTCCCGAACAACCGTCACCTGCGCATTATAAGTGCTGTCTTCCAGCACCTTGGGCGTAAAAGCATATGTTGCGCCGTCAGCAGCTGTCTCTTTGAGATTCATAGGCTGGTTTGTATAAATAGCAGTGCCGTCTGCCTTACTGAGAGTGAGACTTACCGAAGGGTTAGTTCCGCTATTTGCCAGCTTGATAGAAATCTCAGGCGCTTTCACGTCTCCTGTCGCCTTATTTCTCTCAGGAGTAACCGCCAGTACCTGCGGTTTGTCATTGATAGCGATCGTAACGATCCCACTTTCTGTTTCGAGACCGGTTTTATCCTTCGCTTTGAATTTTATGTATAAGGCCTGCTGACCCTTAGCAAAATTTTCTGCCGGAATAACAGCTTCATAATTGTTCGTATCCTGATTAAATGTCATGGAAATTGACTTGTCTTGCATCGCCTCTGAGGGCCCGAAAAGAACCTCTACACTTGCCACGCCCACATTATCCCTGACCTGGACGGATATTGGATACTCCTGATCCGGTCTTGCATCAATATAGGTGCCTAAGGTAATAACTGGTGGTTTGGTGTCATTTTTCACATAATAAACAGGAAAACCATTTTTCTCTTCTGTGCCGGTGTAAAGCTGAATCGTCTGATTATATCTGCCTATCATAGCAGTCAGATCTACTGTCTCTCCTTCTTCAACGCCTTCCGGATATGGAGCTGCCTGATAAATATTAATCGTACCTGTTGCATCAGTTACAGGCGTACTGCCTGATGTATTAAGCTTGCCCAGTTTGACATCCTCTATCAGAACAACTCTGTTAATAAGTCCGCTTTTCTCTACATCAGCAGTACCAGCCATGGCTTTTATCTGACTGATGGTATACGTTACAGGCGGTATCGTCGCCTCATCCTGCTTAACAGCGACTTTAGCTTTATCTTTCGTGGATGTTATCTGAGGCATACCATAGCGGATCTGGTAATCTCCCGTGATTTCCAGGATATCACCTATCCTGGCATCATCCGGCGCAGCTCCATAGATATAAATGCTGTACTGGCTGCCATCGATCTCGGACTGGAGCACCGGATTTCCATATGTAGTAGCCAGATATGACAGTTCCCCTCTAACAGTCACATCTTTTGTGTTCTGTCCTAATGCCAGCACATCTTTAATTGTCATCACTTTGCCGGCTTCACGGATTGTATAGGAAAACTCAGCTATTTCACTGTCTTCCAGCCCTTCCTTAACTGCGCGCACATAGTATGTAACCGGTTCATCAATCGTCAGCTTGTCAGCGTTTGAATATTTTATCCATTCATCGGCATCAAAAGACTCCGTATTGTACTCGATTACAGCATCTGATGTTGCCGTAGAGAATGTGAGCTGCGTTCCTTTCAGTACCTGTCCGGCTGCCGGTGTTGCAATAGGTGTCTTGCATTTTGTCTCTCCCGGTTGATTCCCGCCTTCCTCATAGGAACTGTTGTGTGGCTCAGGCTTTCCAATCTTAAAATCAGCTTTATTATTGTCGGTATCCACTGCCGGGTCCTTACGGATAGCTGCGGTGGAACTTGACATTGCAGCGGTAGGTTCGGTCTCATATTCCTTCGCCGTGGTGCCAACTCCTACTAAATCAACGAAATTCTCATCTTCTTTGCCTGATAACTTCTCGCTGCTTTTGGACAATGCCGCTGCCCCGCCTCCTTGAGCCATGTTGATGTTACCCACAGCATCAGGTTCTGGAAGTTCTGGCGCATCTTTATTATTCCCATCTGCTTCTTTTATCAGGTAGTAACCGCCAGCTTCGATGGTCCCTGAAAGTTTTGTTAATTGAATGTTTGCAGAACCAAATACGTTGCCACCCAACCACTGGATTGACCACCCATCCATGTCCACATCTTCATCCGTAGGATTGTACAATTCAATAAAATCACTCTTCCATATACAGCCACTATTGCCACCGCCGCCATATACCTGACTGATCACTACGTGGTCTGCCAGAATGATGTCACTAAGTGCGGACTTATCTTCTACAGGTTCCAAAGCACTTGCTTCCTCTTTTACAGCGCCCGTATCTCCCTTATCCTCCGTATCTCCCGTATCTCCCTTATCGCCTGTATCTCCCTTGACGCCTGTATCTCCCTTATCGCCTGTCTCTTCTTCCGGCTTTTCTGGAATGTCTGCATCCGTGTCCTTGTCCGCCTCACTGGGGCTGGCTTTATTCCCTCCCCCACTGGAACGTTCTACCCCATACCCGTTTGTCAGGTTCGAATCTGTCTTCATCGCAAAACCAGGCACGACTAACAGATTCATACACATGGCAACTGACAGAAACAAACTTAACAGCTTCCTTAAGTTCATAACTTTTCTTCTCCTTCCATTTTTAATGGTATCACTTAATTAACCTTATTATAATGAATTATAAAAAAGTACCAATTTTATATATACTTTAAATACAAAATATGTGAATATCGTCACTACTTTTTCCTATATTTTTTATTCTTTTCATTTAGCGCCATGACCGGCTTGTCCACCCCATTCTTCCTGCTGCATATAAACGCGCTTAGGAATGCTACTAATGGCACAGTCATTACAATACCTATGGAACCCGAGATACCCTGTATAATCTCCAACGCCATCATGTCACTGTTAATAATCTGCAAATATGGATAATCAAAGATTCGAAACAGTATCAACATATTAAGTGCCGATCCAGCAAAAGCTAATATCAGCGTGTTGGCCATAGTCCCCATGGCATCCCTGCCTATATTAATACCCGACTGAATCAGCTTTTGTCTGTTCAGCTCTGGATTCAGCTGATGCATCTCAAATACTGCAGACGTAATAGTCAAAGCCACATCCATAACTGCGCCAAGTGCAGCTATGAGTATGGCACTGATCAATAATCCGCTGATTTTCAGACTTGTCCCATCTGCACGGAGAATTAATTCTTCCGCCTCCGACATATTAAAACCGTTTATCGGCGTAGCAACTGCCGTAAGAGCTGCTGCGGCCCCGGCCATCGCTACGCCGCCCACACACCCAATGGTTGCACATAAAGTTTTCATGGATAAGCCATTTAACAGTACCAATGAAACAGCTGTAGTAACAGCTGCTATGACAACAGATGAAAATATAGGATTAATGCCATGCCTTATCATGGGTATAAGCAAAAACCATATATCTACAATAGCAAATGCAAGCCCCAGTATAGCGGCTATTCCTTTCTTTCCCCCGAAAACAGCTAAAAACAGCACGAATATCACCGTCAATCCAAGCAATGCCGGACCCCTGTTATAATTGGGGATGGATGCGATATAGGAAAGCCCATTGGCATCTGTATCCATCCTGGCGATTATTTTCGTACCTACTTTTAAGTCCACATTATTGTATGCATTCATATAATTAACTGCCGGTAATGTCTTACCTCTGTCCTCACCGCTGTCTATCTGCACATAGACTTCCTGTACTCCGATACGCAGCCCTTCTGTCCAGTCTTCTGCCTTTGCCTCGTCTCTGATGATTTCAGTCACATGTGCCCTGGCAAACCTTATCTGGCTTGCCGCCGTTGGTACTTCCCCTGGCAGTGGTTGATTGATCCATATGAGAATTGCTATAAATACCATGCAGAAGAGGAATGAGGCCAATAGTTTCATGCAGAATGTTTTCTGATTTTTCATTTTAAGTACACCTTTCTTCGAAAGGCATCAATGTTGTTATGAACCCTGCGCCCTTCGTCCTGTTTATTTTGTATGTTTATTAAGTTGCATTGCCGACACACTTCAGAGCCCTTATAGGCGGTAACATATACAAAATTTTCCGCTAATAATGCTCTGGAAGCGTTTAACAAGTAACAACTGGAAATATAGCGTTCTGTATAATTCTATTCCGGTCTTAACAACTTAAGTACACCTTATGAATAAAAATGAAAGGTTTCAATCTCATTTTAAAATAGACCCTGCAATAACATAGACTTTTTTGTTTTACGGCTCAAATAAATTAAAGCACTCTAAGCTGCCGCAGTCACTCCTGTATAGCAGGCAGCTGATGAAAAGATTGCAAAAAAACAGGCCAGAATGTCTGTAAAATAAGACATTTCTGACCTGTAAAGGCAGCAAATTATGAAGCTGTTATAGCAGTGCTTTTAACAGCAGATATTCGGTATATTAAAGGACCATACACCACAGAGGAATGGTCACCAGGGATAGCAGGGTAGTCACAACCACGCATTTTGTGGCAAAAATATAATCCCCCTCATATTTGGACGCCAATATGGCAGTAGTGCTTCCGGCGGGCATTCCGGTCAAAAGGACGGATACTCCGGTCAAAAGGGGTTTTACATGGAAGGCCCGGCAGCATGCGTAAACCAGAAGAGGGAGCAAAAACAGGCGGATGAAGGCATACCTTACAATCCCCCAGTCTAATATGCTTCCCGGCTCTACCTCCGCCAGTATAGCGCCGATTAAGACCATAGATACGGTGGTGGTACAGCCGCCTACGCTCCTGATGGTGTTTTGCAGGAATGGGGGCAGAGGCAGCTGGGTGATCATGAGAACCAGGCCAATATAGACCGCTATGATACAGGGATGTGTCAAAACCTTTTTCACAACGGTCTTCCGGTCCGGGCTTTCCGTAAAATACGAAACCCCGGCAGACCACATAACGATCCTTTGAGGGATCAGAAATATGGAAGCATACATGAGCCCTTCTGCCCCATAAACGCCTTCTGCGATGGGATTTCCCATAAAGCCCGCATTGGAACAGACCGTACCATACTGAAGCACTTTTTTACGGCTTTCCGGTTCCCTGTTATAGAATACCTTTGCAAACATAAGGCACCCAATCTGGATCAGACCGGCAATGGTAAGGATTACAGCAAAGCCCTTTAAGATATCCAGATTAAACTCAATAAAAAATGAATTGATGATGTTGCAGGGAAGGATCAGATAGATCACGAGGTCCGTGAGAATGGACTTTGCCCCCTCGGGCAGGATCCCTTTCTTTCTCAGCACAACACCTGCTGCTACCAGGAGAAACAGCATCCCCTGGAGATTTAAAAGACGATTATAATCCATGTTTAGCTCTCTTCTTTGGATTTCATATATTCATCCATGGCCAAAGCAACGACCTTTGAGTAGGCAACTGCTTCCACCACGGTCCTTGCTCCCAGCACCACATCTCCGGAAGCGAATATGCCCGGAATGGTTGTCTGGCCTTTTTCATCTGTCATTAATAATCCGTTCTGGCTGGCCAGTAAGCCCTTGGTGGTATTCACCAGCTTGCTTTTCGGCCCCTGGCTGATGGAGATGATGGTAGAATCCGCCAAAACCTGTTCCCGTTCCTCATCGATGCCAATCTGGTTTCCTTCCATATCATAACGGACATTCTCAAATACCGGACCTTCATCCGTAATCTCAACGATCTGTTTCCCAAACTGAAAAGCCGCTCCGTCAAGCTTTGCATAGGCTGTTTCGTGATCGCTGGCATTGCTGGATAAGCCTCTGGCATAAAGAGTCACCTTCCTGGCTCCATGACGGATCACGGTCCTTGCCACATCCATGGCTGAGTTTCCCATGCCAATGATGGCAACCGTCTCTCCCAGGTCATAGGCATCGGGGTTTGCCAGATAATCGATGGCATAATGGACATTTCCCAGGGATTCCCCTTTCACTCCCAGAGTTTTCGGCCTCCAGACTCCGGTTCCGATAAAGATGCTCTGATAGCCGTCACGGATTAGATCCTTGATTTCAAGGGCGGTTCCGATGGCAGTATTCGGGCGGATCTTCACTCCGATTTCCAGAAGCTTCTTTTTGTAGCGCTCTAAAATGGTCTTTGGAAGGCGGAAGTCCGGTATCCCATACTGGAGAACCCCTCCCACCTTATCCTTGGCATCAAAGATCGTCACGCTGTAGCCTTCCTTGGTCAGAAGAAAAGCAATGGTGATCCCTGCCGGACCTGCACCGATCACCGCCACCTTTTTCCCGTTTTTCGGCTTGCACTCCACCTTCAACTTGTCAAAGATGGTATCAGAAATGTAATTTTCTATGCTGCTGATATGCACCGGCTGTCCCTTTCTTCCCAGAATGCAGTGGCCCTCGCACTGTTTTTCATGATTGCACACAAGAGAACAAACCAGGGACATGGGATTGTTTTCAAACACCTTTTCTCCTGCTTTGTTTAGACCTCCATCCTTAAATGCTTCGATCATCTG
The DNA here is from genome assembly GCF_900105615.1 of Lacrimispora sphenoides JCM 1415. Taxonomy (NCBI): domain Bacteria; kingdom Bacillati; phylum Bacillota; class Clostridia; order Lachnospirales; family Lachnospiraceae; genus Lacrimispora; species Lacrimispora sphenoides. The sequence continues at coordinate 3,524,837 of NZ_LT630003.1, forward strand.
GGGTATGGGGGTATGGATGGGACAACCCTGCATGCACAGGGGTTTCTTACAGTTTAAACATCTGTTTGCTTCATCAATTACATGAACTGCCATAATTCATCTTCCTCTCTTTTTCTATCGCGTACCCTTCGTTGAGACAAAGGTACAAAAACTTTCCTTTACCTATTAATTTTATCAATCGTCAATCGGATATTCACAATCCGCGCTCCTGCTTAATGAGGTTAAATTTCAAGTTGCACATTGTATACAGTTTTTATTATTTTTCACATCATAACATACTCAAAATAATAAAATCAATAGGTAGCATTTATGTATAGAAAAAAATAAATTTTGACAAAAATATATCGAATTATGGGCGGTTCATTCCTATGAATCAAAAAAAGAATCCGGCTGATAAGGGCGAATGAACATGTCCAAACACCGCTATCCCGGATTCTCTGTTTTGATAATTATTTTCCCTCGTAAGTAATCATGGCTTCCACATCATAACCTGCAAGCTTTTCTCTGCCATTTAATCCTGCAAGTTCCATGATAAAGCAGATTTTCACCACTTCGCCCCCAAGCTCTTCAATCAGCTTTATGATGGCTCCAATGGTACCGCCTGTAGCGATCAGATCATCTATGATGACCACCTTTTGCCCCGGTTTAATGGAATCCTTATGGATCTCAATGGTCGCCGTGCCATATTCCAGCTCGTAATCAGCAGACAGGACCTCCCTTGGAAGCTTTCCCTTCTTTCTCACCGGAATAAAGCTCTTATGCTCTGCATAGGCTACCGGAACGCCAAAGATGAAGCCCCTTGACTCCGGTCCCACTACTGAATCATATTCCACCCCTTTTAACATCTCCCGTATGCCATCCACTGCCAGAGAAAGCCCGTCTGGATCTTCCAGAATGGTCGTCACATCCCGGAATATGATTCCTTCCTCTGGAAAATCCGGAATGCTTGTGACATAATCTTCTAATCTTTTCATTATCATACCTCGTATTATTATAGTTTGTACCCAGGTATAGGGGAATTCCCCTATCCTCTTGGATGGGCACCCGTATAGGCACGGCGCAGATCTTCTCCCTGAGTATAGTTCATATACATCTGGGTCGTAGCCATATCGGAATGGCCAAGCATAGCTTGTACCGCATGAATATCCGCTCCATTGCGGAGCAAATGCGCCGCAAACGAGTGGCGCAGAGTGTGAGGCGTAATGTCCGCCTTGATCCCTGCCTTATCCCCATAGAATTTTATAATCTTCCAAAATCCCTGACGGCTCATGGATTTCCCGTTGCAGTTGGTAAAAAGCCACTCGGATTCCTGATCCCTCAATAAATATCCCCTGCCACGCTCCATATAGGCAGAAAGGGCCAGCTTGGCCACTTTTCCAAAAGGAACCATGCGCTCCTTATGTTCATCCCGGCAGGTTATATAACCAATGGATAAGTTTATGTCGGCCTTTTTTAGATGAATCAGCTCCGATACCCGGATTCCGGTTGCATAAAGCAGTTCCAGCATGGCCCGGTCCCGAAGCTCTTTGGGAGATTCGCCGCCTGGCTGGCTTAACAGGCTGTTCACCTCATCTACCGTCAATATGGTAGGCGCCTTTTTTTCCACCTTGGGCGCTTTTAACAGCTCTGCCGGATCCTTTCGGATTCTCCCTTCCTTGCATTCAAAATGAAAAAACGCCTTCATGGAGGCCATACAGCGTGAAATGGTAGTGGTAGCCTTTCCCTCTTTCTCCAGGTGCAGAATATAGGAAGTAAGACTGGTCTTTGTCACCTTGTCCACTGACCTGATTCCCTGCCGCTCTAAAAAAGAGGCCAGCTGCATCAAATCCCTCTGATAAGATACCTCTGTATTTTTTGATGTTTTTTTTATCTCTCTCAAATAAATGATAAAATGATTAATCTCTGCTACCATCTCCATATCCCCTGACCTTTCGGCTTCAAAAATGCCTTAAAATAAGGCTTCTTCCTAACATTATATAGACTATTTTCGATAAAATCAAACACATTTTTCCCACTATCAAGACATTTTAGGGCTACTTTACATAACATGTACTAGATATTGGTAATGCATGACTTTTTTTCGCAAGATATGGGGAATTGGATCAATTATTTTTTTTCAATTCTTTCTCTTTAAAGAACCATTTTTAAGAAAAATGGGTTGATCCAGGCCTCGCAGGCGCTCCCAAGAGCGGCCAGAAAGAAAAGCAGCAAAAAAGCCGGAATCCGAAACCGCCGTCCATTTTGCAAGCCCCACAAAAGAAGGATGCTCCAAAGGAGAAGGTAACAAACCCCCTGAGGCATGACTGACATAAGGAACACAGGTAGCCCCATAAGCCCCTTCTGAACGGTTATGATGGAGAGGACAAATCCCATGGAAAAACCGATTCCTGCTGTCAGCAGACAATACATTGGAACTGCATAAGCAGTCAGGCCGATAAGCCAGGCTATCCATACCTCAATCCCCCGCTGCCTTAACACCTGATAAAAAAGCTGGATCCGCTCCCCTTTGTCCAGATTTACATTTCTGTTCAAAAGGCTCATATAATATACTGCTTTCTCCATTAATGACGGGTAACAGAAATTTGCCATAACCGTTCCGGCAATAAGCCCGGTAAAAAAGCAAAGGAGATAGCGGTCCTCTGCCCTTAGATTTCGTTCCAGTGAAACGTGCATTCCCCCTGGTCCCGGTCTTCTTCTCAATTGGTATCTAAGCGTACGAAATAAACTGGCCATTAAAAATCCCCCTGCAGGTTGAAAGACATCTTTTTTCAACCTTATGCCTGCAAGGGGACATTTATTCTTGTAAAGCAGTAAGCCAGGGTCGGGCTATTTTAACCTTACCGGGACTGCCGTTTTTCGGTCTTTTTTCTACTTCACGCCGTACTTTCTCGCATATGCAAGGATTGCCGCAATGGTCTTCCCATCGGTAATCTCTCCCTGGTAAATCTTCTGCTCCAAATCAGCTACCTCCCATTCCTCCACCTCAATGTATTCGTCTTCATCCAGGTTCTGCTTCGAAGGCTCTAATTCCCTTGCAACAAAAATATCGATGGCTTCATCACAGAAAGCTACCGTAGTGTTGACGCTGATTAAATACTCCAGCTTATCCTTATCTGTCTTATAGCCGGTCTCTTCCTCCAGCTCCCTGTGGGCACAGTCAAGCTTTGGTTCATCGGGGCTGTCAAGGGCTCCGGCCGGGATCTCCAGGGTATAGCGGTCTAAGGCATTGCGGTACTGGCGCACCATGAGAAGCTTCCCGCTTTTCGTTACAGGGACCACAGCCGCTGCTCCGTTATGATGGATGAAATCCCAGTGAACCAGATGGCCGTTGGCATCCACTGTGTCCTCATAAATTTTTAAAATATTTCCCTCATATTTTAATTCTCTGTCAAGTCGTTTCACGGGCTTTTGTTCCATTGTCTTACCTCCATGTCCGGTATTATGAACCTGCGGTTCATAATCCTCATTTAACCTTTGTGCTGACGAGCGAACTCATCTTCGCTCTCTTTTCGTTCCTTTATAGTTTCTCGCACTTTTTAAAACAGGCATCCGCAGCTTTTATAACCGCATTGCGGAATCCGAATTCTTCCAGGGCCGATACTCCCTCAATGGTGGTACCTCCCGGCGAACACACCTTATCTTTTAAGGCTCCCGGATGCTCCCCTGTCTCCAGAACCATCCTGGCACTGCCAAGGACTGTCTGAGCAGCCATCTCATAGGCTGCCTCCCTTGGAAGGCCATACTTTACCGCGCCGTCTGCCAGTGCCTCGATAAACATATAAACATAAGCAGGAGAGCTTCCGCTGGCACAGACCACCGCGTTCATAAGCCGCTCTTCTACAATCCGCATCCTTCCCAGTGAACGGAAGATATCACCGATCGTCTCCTTCTCCTCCTGTGAAAAATCCTTCTCATCGTAGCAGACTCCTGTCATTCCTTCCCCAAGAAGAGCAGGGGTATTTGGCATGGCACGGACCACCCGTATCTTTTCTCCCAGCTTCTCTTTTAGCTGGGCTGTTGTAATGCCGGGAGCAATGGAAATGATCACATGGTCCTCTGTCACTTCCTCACGGATATCAGACAGCACCGGGGCAAAATACTGGGGTTTTACAGCCAGTACCACATATTTCGACTGGTCCGTACACTGGGCATTGCTTTCCCCATGGGCCACTCCCATCTCTGAACTGATCTGCGCACACCGTTCTTTATTCACATCGGTAAAAATGATCTCTTCCTTTTCGTATGTCTTTAATAATCCCTTTAAGATTGCAAAACCCATATTTCCGATTCCGATGATTCCTATTTTCGCCATAATCTCTTCCTCCTGCTCTTGCTTTTACATCTGCAATAAATTATTGCATCATTCCAGCACTATTTTTCCAAATGTCAATCTTTGGAATTCTCTTGATTGACGGAAATGATTCGAACCCCCTTCTTCCGAAGGACTGCCTTTTCCTGCTCCTTAAATACATGATCTGTTATGATTCCCGTATAATCAGCCAGGCAGTTGATCCGGTTCATTCCCTGCCGGTTGAATTTGGAATCATCCACTGCCAGAAAAGCCTGCTGGCACTGCTTTACAAGCTGACGTTTTAAAAATGCTTTATCTGTGGTAGGCGTCAGAACATAGAACTCACCGCTTATGGCGGCTGCCCCGAAAAATCCCGTATCAAACCGGAAATCCTCTATCATCTGGGTGGTGTAATAGCCTAAGGTACTACCTGTGGACTTCTGGACATAACCACCGCACAGGATCAGCTCTGCCTTGCTGTTTTTCATGAGAAGGGCAATCTCTAAGTCGTTGGTAATGACCGTCATATTTTCCTTATCCATGATCCGCTTTGCGATCTCATAGGTGGTGGTTCCAGCGTCCAGATATACGGTAGTCCCTTCCCTGATGAATTCCTCGCATTTTTCTGCGATCTGCACCTTTTGTCCATGATTCTTCACGCTTTTATCCGCATAGGCCACCTCGGTCTTGCTTACTGCTCCTCCGTGGCAGCGTTCGATCAGCCCCTCCTTCTGGAGCTTTTCCAAATCCCTGCGGATGGTCATGGGGCTGACGTCAAGCTCTTTTGCCAGCTCTTCAACCTGGACGCTGCCATCTTCCTGTATCATGTTCAGAATCTTAATCTGCCTTTCCGCCATCATCATGAGCTGTTCCTCCTGTCATGGAGCCTGTACCTGTTTCAGCATAAAAATCCCTGCCGCCGGAAGCTCCGGCGGCAGGGCATCTGCTTTCGCACAAATTCCCTTATGTATATCATAAATGATTACAGGAAAATACTCAATATTAAAACTTCAACAAATCCAACGGCCCATGCTATAGTGGAAGTGATGGAATAGGTGAGGATCTGGTCCTTTACTTCTCCAACTCCCAGGGTCCGGTTTACCACCCAGAAATAGCTGTCATTAAAGTAACTGAAGAACAGGGAACCCACACAGCACGCCATGGCTCCCAAAATGGGATTCACTCCCGCAGCAAGGATGATGGGGGCTGATATGCTGGCCGCTGTTGTCATGGCAACCGTGCCGGAACCTTGAATAAAGCGCATGGCTGTTGCAATAAGGAACGGAAGGATGACAATGGGAACCGCCGTACCTGCCAGTGCTTCCGCCATATAGGTACCAAGTCCGCTGTCCTTAATGATCTGTCCTAATGCACCGCCTCCTCCGGTCACCAGCATGATGATTCCCGCAGATGCCATCCCCTTTTCCATTTCCTTGATCGCCTCTTCTCTGGTAAGGCTTCTTCCAAGGGTAAAGATCGCCAGCACAAGCCCGATTCCCACCGCTACGATAGGGCTTCCCAAAAACTGGAATACCATCATGAATCCGGAAGTTTTTCCCAAAGCGCTGGAAACCGTGCTAATCAGGATCAGGATGATGGGAAGGAACAGAGGCGCAAAGGATTCCAGGGTGGAAGGAAGCGTTTCAGAACCAATGGAAAAATCCTGGGAATAATCCGGCTCCTGATAGGGGAGGCGTATAAAGCCTTCTTTATCATCAGGAATCTGGTAAAGTTTTTTTCCGACCCATCTTGCATAAGCCGTACAGGCCACGGTCATGGGAATGGCGATGACAAGGCCATAAAGAATAAACTTTCCTACGTCCACACCAAAGATACCGCATACGCCCAAAGGCCCGGGAGTGGGCGGCACAAGGCTATGGGTGATCACAAGCCCTGCTGCCAGAGCCGCCCCCAGGGAAATCACCGATTTTTTCGTCACCCTTGAAATAGCCTTTGCAATGGGTGCCAGGATCACAAATCCGGAGTCACAGAAAATAGGAATGGAGACCAGAAATCCCGTAAGGGCCAGAGCTTCTTCTTCTCTCTTTTTTCCAAAAAGCTTTAAAAACGTCTGAGCCATCCGCTTGGCTGCCCCGGTCCGTTCAAAGATCTGCCCCATCATCACCCCAAAGCCAATGATAATTCCTATACTCCCTAGTGTTCCCCCAAATCCGGTTGTTATAGAATTAACAATGCCAAAGGTCTTCCCATTTTCCAAGGTAATATTTACAAGAGGCATGCCCCCTGCCACACCAATGATGAGCGATGCCATGATCAGAGCCAAAAATGCGTGGATCTTTGTTTTCAGTACCAAAAATATCAGAATCACAATGCCGATTAAAAGAGCAATCATCATTCTCTCGCCGCTAAGTCCTCCTACCATAAAGAAACCCTCCTCTTAAATTTTTACTGCCCCATTTACGCCTTTTTAAAGCGGGGGGAATACTTAGCTGCCAGCAAAATAGCTTCGACCATGCTGACAGCGCCTGCCTTTCCGGTTCCTGCGATGTCAAAGGCCGTGCCATGATCTACCGAGGTCCGCAGGATGGGCATCCCGTTGGTAATGGCAATGGTCCTGTCAAAATCCAGGGTTTTTGTTGCGATATGTCCCTGGTCATGATACAGGGAAAGCACGCTGTTAAACCGCCCCTGAGCTGCCTGATGGAACACGGAATCTGCCCCGATCGGGCCTGCCACCGGATACCCTTCTTCCTGTAATTCCAATACGGCCGGGATGATCTCCTTCACCTCTTCGTCACCGAACAGACCGTGTTCCCCGCAGTGAGGATTCAGCCCTGCAACCGCCATAGTCCCCTCCTCTACCCCAAGCCGCTTTAATGCCTCAAGACAGCGCTTCACATAATCCTTGATCCGCTCCCTGGTCACCATATCCAGCATGTTTCTTAAGGATACATGCCTGGTTAGGAAGAAGACCCTCAGCCCGTTGGTCTCAAACATGGTAAGCGGATCTTCCGTCTCCGTCAGGGCGCTGAATATCTCCGTATGACCGATAAATGGAATGCCTGCCGCCCTTAAGGCCTCCTTGTTGATGGGAGTGGTTGCCACCGCATCCGCCCTTCCTTCGTTTGCCAGCCTGATGCTTTCCTCAATGTATTCATAGGCTGCCCTGCCGCACATTCCGCTGACCTCTCCGAATGCAAACTGGTCCATGTCCACGTTATCCAGGTCAATGAGGTTTAATATTCCTTTTTCAAAGTTCCCCTCCTCCGGCCCCTTTACCGTCTTGATCCTTAAATCCGCCCCTGTGATCCTGATGGCCTGCTCCATGATCTTTTTATCCCCTACTGCTATGCAGCCGGCCGCCTCAGTGACCCTTGGCTCTGCAAGCGCCTTTGCCACGATCTCCGGGCCAATGCCCGCCGGATCTCCTATGGGTATTATGATTAGTGGTTTGCTCATATTTATTTCCTCCAGTTCTTAGTTTGCATATGGTTATTTATAGTTTACAAAAATAGTTTCTCTTTTAAATATGTGATGCACCGGTTGGCAGCATCCGGCTCTCCGACCATCCCTCCCTTTGTTATGATGGACACCCCTTCGAAATCCCCCTTTAAAAACTTCCCGTAGGCAGCAAGGGGGAGAACCTCATCAAGGAGGCATAAGCCGGCGGTATTAAACTTCCGGCAGATGGCCACCGTAATATCTCCGCCGCTGCTGTAGATCCCTTGAAAGCTGCTGTTATATGTAAATACCCGACAGGTAATTTCCGCAAAGGAATCGCAGATCAGCCTGGTCATCTCATCCACTCCCCCTGGATAGCCGGGTTCGTACCGCTTAAAATCCACCCTGTTTTCCGGGTAGATCCCATCCCCTGTAACAGTAAGGATTTCATAAGACTCACTGGCAGCTAAAACCTCCTTTACTGTCCGTTTGATTTCCTCCTCCCGGCTTTCTTTACTTTCCAGGAACCTGGCAGCGGAAACAAAAATGTTATGGGCAGTCCGCTGGGTCAGCCAAAGCTCTTCCATCTGTTTTCTAGTCACAGGATTTACGCTCCCCACTACGGCCAATATCTTGTTCTCTCTCCCCCTGTCCGGCGGGACAATCCGCTTTCTTGCAACGGTGGAGGTAAACACGCCTGGATCCACTGCAGCAAATTTGATCCCGCTTGTAATGGCCGCATCAGCGATCAGGTCTAAATCCTCCTGGGTCACACAGTCCATAACGATGATCCTGCACCCAGCCTTTGCAAGCCCCCTGATCCGTTCCGCCAGTGCATGCTTTCCTTCCATCATACCGTTCATCTGGATGCTTCCTACTTTATATCTGCTTTGGCTTTCAAAAACTTCCTTCACATCCGATGTGAATACAGGAGTCTTAGGGTCCAGGGCAGCCTCCGTTTTGTGAAGGGGAAGCCCCTTTACCATCATGTACCCTCCGATCACGATTCTTCCCGAAGCCGGAAAGCATGGGGCACAGATGGCAGTATAGTCCGGTCCCAGAGCATCTAAAAAAGCATCCGTCTCCCTCCCGACATTTCCTCTGAGAGTGCTGTCAATGCGCTTTGCATAAACTTTGACCTCTTTATTCTTCAAAAGGTTGGTCACGTTAAATACCCGGTTATAAGCCGTCTCGCTGCTTGCTGCTCTGCTGTCTGTTGGATACATGATACAATCGCACTGATCGAACAGGGACAGATTCAACCGTTCCGAATTCATTACGGTGTAGGTCCTGTAATTCATCTTCTTAAGCAGAACCCCTGTGGCATTCGCTCCTGTCAGATCATCTGCTACCACAATACATTGAGGCATAGTTCCTCTCCCTTCTCAGCACCAGTTCCGGCATGGGAACTCATTGGTGCCGAAACCGACTTTTGTTCGTTTATGTTCATTATTAATGTTCGTTTATGTTCTAAATATTACATTGTCTGTTAAATATTGTCAATATACTTTTTATATTCTTTTAATTTTTATTACATCAATCGGATATCCGCAATCCACTCCACTGCCCGATGAGGTTAAACACAAAGACAGCTTAATAGTAGCCCTCATATCTTTGTATTTTGTAAAATAGCATGATACAGTTTTCAAAGTGATATAGAAATCAGCCCGGAGGTATGGTATAATTTTCCCATTAACAGGAAAGCGGGAAACACAGCTAAATCACATACCCAACAAAGTGATAAACCAAAATTTATAAGGAGAAAACAGGTGGAAGTAAGAATTGAACTGGCATATGACCGGCCTCAGGAAGTTATCCATTTGTTCACTGAATATACGGATACGATTATTACGAAAGATACCGAAGTAGCAAAATGCCTTAATTCCCAGCACTATGACGATGAAGTGAAAGAATTGTGTGAAAAGTATGGTTTGCCCAATGGCCGTCTCTATCTTGCCTATTTAAACAGTGATACTGTTGGATGTGTAGCTTTAAGGCAGCTGGATGTTCGCTTTTGTGAAATGAAACGATTATATGTCAGACCTGGATATCGGGGAAAACATATAGGAAACGCTCTGATTGAGCAAGTGATTGCAGATGCCAGGCAAATTGGATATAAGCATATGCGTTTAGACACTTTCCCTTTTATGGATCGCGCCATTCAGATGTATTACCGGTATGGATTTTATAAAATTGTACGATACAACGATAATCCTGCTACAACGGCAGTTTTCATGCAGCTGGATTTGTAAATGAAGCTAATATCTCCATGCGAAATCCATGCACCACTTGAGCATGCTAAAATGAATGGACCGGTTTATCATGACTGATATTTATCCTTATAAAAAAATTATTTTCCCTATTGACATTTTATTTTTAATCTCATATACTGTAACAAATCAAAGTGATAAACTGTTGAGCAGGAGTAAGTAAGATCTTAACATCATGCACAGAGAGCTTCCGGTTGGTGGGAGGAAGCGTTGATGTCTGGTCTGAATGGACCTGCGAGGGCGGCTTGAAACCGGTTTATGATCGGGAGTAGGTGTCGACGGGTTTCCTATCCGTTATCAAGGGGAGACACATGTTAGTGTGTTATAAAGCGGGAGAAGTCTATCTTCTCCAATCAGGGTGGTACCACGGAACCGTAATTTTCAGGCTTTCGTCCCTCTTATCCATAGCAGTATGGAGGAGGGACGGAGGCCTTTTTTATGTTCCTCTCCGGTTGCTATAGGGTGTTTACTGACTGCAAAAGACATGAGTACTAACTAGGAAAGGAGCGTAATAAACCATGAACATCACGCCGGACTGTAAGGAAATCGAAGCGCTTGCCGCTTCCTATCCTGTTATCCCGGTCTGCAGGGAAATCTTTGCAGACATTGTCACACCAATTACCCTGCTGCGAAAGATCGCAGCCAAAAGTAACCGGTATTATCTGCTTGAAAGCATTGAGGGAGGCGAAAAATGGGGACGCTACTCCTTCCTTGGCTATGACCCGGTTCTTAAAGTCACTTTAAAGGATCATGTGGTAAGGGTACATCATTACAGCCAGCCGGAGGCCGACCAGGTGATCCGGACCAGGGAGCCCTATGATGTGCTGCGAAATATCTTAAAGGATTACCGTTCCCCAAAGCTTCCCGGGCTTCCCCCCTTTACCGGAGGATTTGTAGGGTATTTTGCATACAGCATGATCGGCTATGCGGAACCGGTCCTATCCATCAAAAAGGGAACTTGCAATGACTTTGACTTAATGCTTTTTGATACGGTCATAGCCTACGACCATTTGAAGCAGAAAATCAGCCTTGTGGTCAACATGAAAACCGACCGGATCATGGAAAATTACGGGAAGGCCTGCACAAAACTGGAAAGCATTGCAGCCATAATCGGAGAAAATATCCCGCTAAAAAAATCCGCGGTCACCGGCAGGCCAAATTTCAGCTGCAACGTGACCAAAGAGGAATACTGTTCCATGGTAGAGCGGGCAAAGGATTATATCGTGGACGGGGACATATTCCAGGCAGTGCTTTCCAGACAGTTTACAAGTGATTACCAGGACAGTCTTCTCAATGCCTACCGGGTTTTAAGAACCACCAATCCATCCCCCTACATGGTATATCTTCACATGGAGGATACAGAAATCATAAGTACTTCCCCTGAAACCCTGGTCCGCTTAAAGAATGGACGGCTCACCACCTTTCCGGTAGCCGGCTCCAGACCCAGGGGTAGGAACGAGGATGAAGACCATCGGCTTTCCAAAGAGCTTCTGGAAGACGAAAAGGAGCTGGCAGAGCACAACATGCTGGTGGACTTGGGAAGAAATGATCTTGGTAAAATCGCGGTATTTTCCACGGTGGAGGTAACAGGCTATCAAATGATCCACCGTTATTCCAAAATCATGCACATCTGTTCCCAGGTGGAAGCGGACATTACTCCTGACCGGGATGCCTTTCATGCCATTGAGGCGGTCCTTCCGGCAGGCACCCTTTCCGGAGCTCCGAAAATCCGGGCCTGTGAGATCATCGAAGAACTGGAAACAGAGCCAAGGGGTATTTACGGAGGGGCTCTGGGCTACATTAATTTCACCGGAAACATGGACACCTGCATCGCCATACGCATGGCGGTAAAGAGTCAGGGAAAGGTATACGTTCAGGCGGGCGGCGGCATCGTGGCTGACAGCGTTCCGGAACGGGAGTACGAAGAATCGGAAAACAAGGCAAAGGCCGTGATCCGGGCCATTGAAACCGCAGGGGAGGTAAATGACTGATGATTCTACTGATCGATAATTACGACAGCTTTACCTACAACCTGGTCCAGATGTTCGGCGGCCTGAATCCGGATATCAGGGTCATACGGAATGATGAGATGACCGCGGAAGAAATAAGGGAATTATCTCCAAGACACATCATCCTCTCCCCTGGTCCCGGCTATCCAAAAGACGCAGGAGTATGCGAGGACGTGGTGAAAAAGCTTTCAGGAACGATCCCCATTCTTGGGGTATGCCTGGGGCACCAGGGTATCTGTGAAGTATTCGGGGCAGAGATCACCCACGCAAGGAAGCTGATGCATGGAAAACAGAGCCTTCTTGCCATCGATGTTTCTGATCCCATCTTCCACGGGCTTCCAAAACAGATCCTGGCAGCAAGATACCACTCTCTCATCGCCGCAAAAGATTCTCTTCCTCATTGCCTGACCGTTATCGGGACTGATGATATGGGGGAAATCATGGCAGTAAAGCATAAGGAATATCCCCTTTACGGGCTTCAGTTCCATCCGGAATCCATCCTGACCCCAGATGGAATGACCATACTTAAGAATTTTTTATCCATTCATATAAAGGAGGCAGATTAGATGATTCAGCAGGCAATCCATGAAGTAATATCAGGGCAGGATTTAAGCTTTGAAGCAGCAAAAGAGGTCATGAATGAGATCATGAGCGGGGAAACCACCCCAGCCCAGATGGCAGCATTTTTAACAGGTCTTCGGATGAAGGGTGAGACCATTGACGAGATCACTGCCTGTGCCACGGTCATGCGGGAAAAGGCATTAAGGCTGGAACCGGACTTTCCGGTCATTGATATCGTTGGAACCGGCGGCGACGAGGCAGGGACCTTTAACATTTCCACATCCAGCGCGTTTGTGGTGGCCGCAGGAGGAGTTCCGGTGGCAAAGCACGGCAACCGCAGCGTTTCCAGCAAAAGCGGGGCTGCCGATGTGTTGGAGCACCTTGGTGTGAATTTAAATCTTACAGCGGAGCAGTCGGGGATCCTATTAAAGGAAACGGGCATGTGTTTCCTCTTTGCCCAGGCATACCATTCCTCTATGAAATACGCCGGACCTGTGCGGAAAGAGCTTGGAGTGCGGACCATCTTTAATATCTTAGGCCCTCTCTCCAATCCGGCCGGAGCCACCATGCAGCTTTTAGGGGTCTATGACCGGAAGCTGGTAGAACCCCTGGCCCAGGTATTAAGCAACCTGGGAGTCAAGCGGGGACTGGTGGTCTGCGGAGATGACGGGCTTGATGAAGCCACGGTCACCGGTCCCAGTCACGTATGCGAGATCCGTTTCGGAGAACTGACGCCCTATGAGATCACACCGGAGCAGTTTTCCTTAAACCGCTGCATTCTTCCAGAGCTGGTGGGCGGCACACCTGCAGAAAATGCCCAGATCACCAGGGATATCTTAAACGGAAAGCTCCGCGGGCCAAAGCGGGATATCGTCATCCTAAACTCTGCTTTAAGCCTGTACCTGGGAATCGATGACTGCACGATTTCCCAGTGCATCAAAAAAGCGGCCCATCTCATTGATTCGGGAAAAGCCGCCATAAAGCTTGAGGAGTTTATAAAAAAGACCAATGAGGTGGTTTTATGATACTTGACAAACTGGCTGCTGCCTCCAGAAAACGGGTGGCCGCAACAAAAGAAAAAATCCCTATGAAGGCCATGGAAAACCTGGCATTTGAAGCCTTGGAAAAAACGAAGGGAAATAATCTTTCCTTTGAACGAAGTCTCTCCTCCCCAGGCATTTCATTTATCTGTGAGATAAAACGCGCCTCTCCTTCCAAGGGCCTCATAGCCCCCGAGTTCCCCTATGTGGAGATCGCAAGGGATTACGAAACTGCAGGGGCGGATGCCATATCCGTTCTCACGGAACCGGAATACTTTCTCGGGAGCAACGACTACCTGACAGAAATCAGCCATGAGGTGCAAATTCCCCTTCTGAGAAAAGATTTTACGGTGGACCCTTATCAGATTTACGAGGCAAAGGCCATAGGCGCTTGTGCGGTTCTCCTCATCTGTGCCCTTCTGGATACAAACGCCCTGAAAGAAAATCTAAGGCTATGCCAAGACCTTGGCTTAAGCGCACTGGTCGAGGCCCACGACGAGGAGGAGATCCACTCCGCCCTTTCAGCGGGAGCCAGGATCATCGGAGTAAATAACCGGAATTTAAAAACCTTTGAGGTGGATTTTAATAATTCCCTCCGCTTAAGGAGGCTGGTCCCCCCTGATGTGCTCTTCGTGGCAGAAAGCGGAATCAAAACAGAAACAGACATCAAATTCCTGTCAGAAGCCGGGGTAAATGCCGTTTTGATCGGGGAAAGCCTGATGCGTTCCCCTGACAAAAAGAAAATCATAAGCGGTTTTAAGAGGGCGGCGCAATGAACTTCAAAGGAAAAAAGATCAAAATATGCGGACTGACCCGAAGGGAGGATATCCTGGCAGTGAATACCTGGAAGCCGGATTATGCAGGCTTTGTATTCGCCCCTGGAAAGCGCCGGATTACAGGGCCGAAGGCACAGGAACTTAGAGAGCTGCTGCTGCCGGAGATACCTGCAGTGGGCGTTTTCGTAAACCACCCCATAGACGATATCCTGTCCCTTACCGGGAATGGAATCATTGACCTGATCCAGCTTCACGGTGATGAGGACCGGGATTATATGATGGAATTAAAAAGCTACCTGGCCCCCGGCTTTCCTGTCATGAAGGCCATACGGGTCCGGCAGTCAGTAGATATGAAGAAGGCTGAAAACCTTCCTGCGGATTTCCTGCTTTTTGATACTTATACCAAAGGACTTTACGGCGGCAGCGGGAAAACCTTTGACTGGTCCATGATACCGGACATAAAAAAGCCCTGGTTCCTGGCAGGAGGCATAGACTCCTCAAACGTCAGGCAGGCCATGAAAACAAAGGCCTTTTGCCTGGATCTAAGCAGTTCCGTGGAAACAGAGGGCAAAAAAGACCCGCAAAAAATAAAAGAGATCATACAAATAGTAAGGAGTGAACAGCCATGTCAAAAGGAAAATTTGGACAGCACGGCGGACAATTTGTCCCCGAAACACTGATGAACGCAGTGAATGAACTGGAAGAAGCTTATGAAAAGTACAGCCATGACCAGGAGTTTTTAGCAGAGCTTTCTGACCTCCACAAAAAATATACCGGAAGGCCCTCTCTGCTCTACTATGCGGCGCGGATGACAGAGGATTTAGGTGGCGCGAAAATATATTTAAAGAGGGAGGATTTAAACCACACCGGCTCCCATAAGATCAACAATGCTCTGGGCCAGGTCCTTCTTGCAAAGAAGATGGGAAAGACCCGGGTCATCGCTGAAACAGGGGCCGGACAGCATGGCGTTGCTACCGCTACCGCCGCCGCTCTTATGGGAATGGAATGTGAAGTTTTCATGGGCAAAGAAGATACGGACCGTCAGGCCTTAAACGTATTCCGCATGGAGCTTTTGGGCACAAAGGTTCACGCTGTCACAAGCGGCACCCAGACCTTAAAGGATGCGGTCAATGAGACCATGAGAGAATGGACCAACCGGGTGGCAGATACCCATTATGTCTTAGGCTCTGTCATGGGCCCTCACCCTTTTCCGACCATTGTCAGGGATTTTCAGAGCATCATCGGAAAAGAGGTCCGCTCTCAGCTTATGGAAGCAGAGGGTAAGCTTCCTGATATGGTGATCGCCTGTGTGGGAGGCGGAAGCAATGCCATGGGAATCTTCCATGAATTTGTAAACGAGACTTCCGTAAAGCTGGTGGGCTGCGAGGCCGCCGGGCACGGCATTGAAACAGGAAAGCACGCGGCCACGATTTCCACCGGCTCTCTTGGAATCTTCCATGGCATGAAGTCCTATTTCTGCCAGGATGAGTACGGCCAGATCGCCCCTGTTTTCTCCATTTCCGCAGGACTTGATTATCCTGGCATCGGGCCGGAGCATGCGGCCCTTCATGACTCAGGAAGAGCCAGCTACGTCTCCATTACGGATCAGGAGGCCTTGGAAGCCTTTGAATACTTATCCCGTCAGGAAGGGATCATTCCGGCAATAGAAAGTGCCCATGCCGTAGCCTATGCCAGAAAGATCGCTCCTTCCATGGGAAACGATGAGGTCATTGTCATTAATCTATCAGGGCGGGGCGACAAGGATGTGGCAGCCATTGCCCGCTACAAGGGGGTTGAAATCTATGAGTAGAATAAGCGAAGTATTTTCCAGAGGAAAGGCATTCATCCCATTTATTACGGCAGGAGATCCCGACCTTGCCACCACCGAAGAGCTGGTTCCTGCCATGGCCGAGGCCGGAGCGGATTTGATCGAGCTTGGAATCCCATTTTCTGACCCAATCGCAGAGGGGATCGTGATCCAGGAAGCCGATATGCGGGCTTTGGCGTCAGGAACTACCACGGATAAGCTTTTCAAATCCGTAAAACGGATACGCCAAAAAACCGATGTTCCTCTGGCTTTTATGACTTATATTAATCCGGTTTTTGTGTATGGAAGCGAACGGTTTTTAAAAAATGCGGCTAAGTGCGGCATTGATGCCCTGATCGTGCCGGATATGCCTTTTGAAGAGAGGGAGGAATTGCTGCCCTACTGCAAGAAATACGGAGTCGAACTGATTTCCCTCATCGCCCCCACTTCCAGGGAGCGTATACGGACCATTGCAGCTGGATCGGAAGGATTTATCTACTGCGTTTCCTCCATGGGCGTGACCGGGGTGAGATCGGAAATCAATACCAACATTGGCGAAATGATTTCCTTTGTAAAGGAGGTAAAAGAGATTCCCTGCGCCATCGGCTTTGGAATCTCCACCAAGGAGCAGGCAAGGGAAATGAGCAAACATGCGGACGGCGTCATTGTGGGCAGCGTCATTGTAAAAATTGCCGCAAAATATGGAAAAGACTGCGTAGGGCCTGTCTGCGACTACGTAAGGGAAATGAAGTCCTCCATTTCCGGCTGAGGGCTGGTAAGGGATGTTTCCCTTGACAAGCCGGAGGGGGAATGCTACACTAGTGCCACAAGAGGGAGCTCGTAGGCGGGCTGAGAGGAAGTAATCAACTTCGACCTTTATAACCTGATTTGGGTAATGCCAACGTAGGGATTCATATGGGATGATTGCATATTTCCGAGCCTATACCTGTTGGTATGGGCTCTTTTTCTTGTTTTTTACCGAAAAGCCCTTACAATCCCTACCTTCGCAAGAAAAAGGAGGAACAAACATGAATTACACCACACAAATGGATGCTGCAAGAAAAGGCATTCTGACAAAGGAACTGATGACAGTAGCTGAACACGAACAATGGGAGCCAGAAAAGCTGCGGGAACTGGTAGCGGAAGGAAAAGTCGCCATTCCGGCAAATAAGAACCACAGCTGCTTAAAACCCAGCGGGATCGGCTCCATGCTGAGAACAAAGATCAATGTGAATCTTGGAACATCAAGAGATTTGAATGATCTGGACATGGAGCTTCAAAAAGTAAAGGACGCAGTTCTCATGGGGGCAGAGTCCATTATGGATTTAAGTTCCTTTGGAGATACCCGGAAATTCCGAAAGAAGCTGACGGGAGAATGTCCGGCTATGATTGGTACGGTTCCTATTTACGATGCTGTGGTTTATTATCACAAACCCCTTCGGGAAATCACCGCCGGGGAATGGATAAAAATCGTGGAAATGCACGCGGAAGACGGGGTGGATTTCATGACCATTCACGTTGGGATCAACAAACTGACCGCCAGAAGATTCAAGGAAGCAAAGCGGCTGACTAACATTGTTTCAAGAGGAGGGTCTATTATCTTTGCCTGGATGGAAATGACCGGAGAGGAGAATCCCTTTTACGAGCATTATGACCGCATACTGGAAATCTGTCAGAAACATGACGTGACCTTAAGCCTTGGAGATGCCTGCCGGCCGGGCTGTATAGAGGATGCATCTGATATTTCCCAGGTGGAGGAACTGGTGACACTTGGAGAGCTGACAAGAAGGGCCTGGGAAAAGAATGTACAGATCATTATAGAAGGCCCCGGCCATATGCCCCTTGATCAGATTGCAGCCAATATGAAAATCCAGCAGACGATCTGCAAAGGAGCACCCTTTTATGTTCTGGGACCTCTTGTCACCGATATTGCACCGGGATATGACCATATTACCGCAGCAATCGGTGGAGCGGTGGCAGCTGCTGCCGGAGCAGCGTTTCTCTGCTACGTGACTCCTGCGGAGCATTTGAGACTGCCAGATGAATCAGATGTGAAGGAAGGAATCATTGCAGCCCGGATTGCTGCTCATGCGGCTGACATTGCAAAAGGCATTAAGGGTGCTAAGGAATGGGATCATAAGATGAGCGATGCCAGGAAACGGCTGGATTGGGAAACCATGTTCCAGCTTGCCATTGACCCGGAAAAGGCCAGACGCTACCGGGCCGCGTCAAAACCGGAAAAAGAAGACACCTGCTCCATGTGCGGCAATTTCTGCGCCATGAAGAATATGAACCGGATTTTAGATGGAGAGATCGTCGATATTTTTGATGAATAATACGCAATCAGCGCCCCAACTTGTTAGGTTAAAATTACATAAACAGGAGGAACTTTCATGAAAGATCAAATATCTTCAACAATTTGCAACAACTCTTCTGCCGATTCAAGAGTACGGGTAAAAAAGCTGGTGATCAGCGGAATGCTGACAGCGCTAACCGTTGCGCTCTCCGGCTTTTCCATCCCGGTTGGAGCTTCCAAATGCTTTCCGATGCAGCATCTGGCAAATGTTCTGGCTGGGGTATTCTTAGGGCCTGTCTATGGTGTTTCCATGGCGTTTTGTACTTCTTTCATACGGAATCTCATGGGAACCGGAAGCTTGCTTGCCTTTCCGGGAAGCATGGCCGGCGCGTTTCTTGGTGCCTATCTGTTTCAAAAGACCAGGAAGCTTTTGCCCGCTTATCTTGGAGAAGTGGTTGGAACCGGGCTGATCGGAGGGCTGCTCTGCTATCCGGCAGCCATCTTCCTTATGGGAAAAGAGGTAGCTGTCTTCTTCTTTGTAGTTCCATTTCTTATGAGCACTCTGGCAGGGACCTTATTGGCTGCAATTTTACTGGCAATGCTGCGCCGCCTTGGTCTTTTTTCCTATTTTGAGCGGCTCATCAATGAATAGGGGGAAACAGATATGAGTCTAAAGATTAACCATTCTCTGACCGGACTTGTCAGGGAAAAACGGCCCGTCATCCACTGTATCACCAATTATGTTACGGCCGGAGACGTGGCAAATACCATATTAGCCTGCGGCGGCTCACCCATTATGGCGGACCACCCGGAAGAGGTTTCAGAAATAACCGCCTTATCCGACTGCCTTCTTTTGAACATTGGGACTCCGGGAGGGACTACAAAAGCGGCAATGGAAAAAGCCGGACGGGAAGCAAACCGGCGTAGCCTCCCTGTCATCTTTGACCCGGTGGGAATCGGTGCTTCCCGATATCGGACCGAAACTGCTCTTTCCCTATTAAGAGAAGTTAAGATTACCGTTATCAGGGGAAATGCATCGGAACTTCGGATTCTGTTAAAAGAACTGACCGGGAAGAACGCAGGAAGCGGAAACGACTCTGTTTCTCCCACCCGGGGAGTTGATGCTTCCTTTTCTGATGAGATCAGGGAGGATACCCTGGAATCTCTTACGGTAGCAACCAGGGCACTAAGTGCTGCAACAGGGTCTGTGACCGTCATGACAGGGGCCATTGATATCGCTTCAAACGGGGAGGAAACCTGGCTTATCAGAAATGGCTGTCCCCAAATGTCCCGTATTACGGGCAGCGGCTGTATGCTGGACGGTATAATTGCCGCCTATATAGCCTCCACAGGGCCCGCGCCATCCCAGCATGCCATTTTCGAGGCGGCCGCTCTTGCCACGGCTGCTGCCGGTCTCTGCGGGGAACGGGCAGCAAAAAAAGCGGAACAAACCTTAAGTGGTACCGGAAGCTTCCGCTGCTGCTTTCTCGATGAGGTAAGCCTTTTGGATGAAGATACCTTGAAAGGAGGAATAAATATTGAAGTTTCATAGAGATATGCTTCTCCTCTATGCAGTAACAGACCAGGCATTTACAGGAGAAAAAACCTTAACAGAGCAGATTGAAGAAGCTCTTTGTGCCGGAGTGACCCTACTCCAGCTCCGAGAAAAGTCTATGGACAAACGTTCTTTCCTGGAAGAAGCCTTACTTGTCCGTGAGCTTACAAAGCATTATGGGATCCCGCTAATCATCAACGATGATGTGGAGATTGCCCTTAAGTGCGGGGCAGACGGCGTACACGTTGGACAGGATGATTTATCTCCTTTGGAGGTCCGCCGGCTAATCGGCCCGGACCGCATTCTGGGCGTTACTGCTAAAAATGTAAGTCAGGCAAAAAAGGCATATATGGATGGGGCGGATTATATAGGCTCCGGAGCCATCTTCCCAAGCCCTACAAAAAAAGATGCCGTTCCCTTAACCCTGGAGCAGCTGACTGCGATCTGCCGTTCCGTTCCTATTCCTGTAACGGCCATCGGGGGAATTACGGTTTTAAATGTTTCCAGCCTGAAAGGAACAGGCGTGGCCGGGGCTTCGGTGGTTTCCGGCATCTTCGGACAAAAGGATATAACCGCAGCCGTCCAGCGCTTAAAAGAACAGCTTTTAAAGGTGGTGAGCCCATGAGCCTGATTCTTCCTACGTTCCTCACCATTGCAGGCACCGATCCCAGCGGCGGCGCCGGAATACAGGCGGATTTAAAGACTGCTGCGGCTTTGGGTGTCTATGGCTCCAGCGTTATCACCGCCCTTGTTGCTCAAAATACTACGGGGGTTTTTCTGACGGAAACAGTTAGTCAGGAAATGCTTGCCAACCAGCTGGAGGCCGTATTTACGGACATTCCTCCAAAAGCAGTAAAGATCGGCATGGCCGGGACTTCCAGTTCTATCGAAATCATTGCGGAAAAGCTGGAAAAATATAACCGCTCTCCTGTAGTCGTAGACCCGGTCATGGTATCCACCAGCGGACATTCTCTTTTAAATCCACAGGATGTTAAGACTTTAACAAGCAAGCTGTTTCCTTTAGCAACTTTAGTTACCCCCAATATCCCGGAGGCAGAAGCACTTTTATCTACAAAAGGGCACAAGATATACAGTAGAAAAGATATGGAAGAAGCCGCCGCGGAGCTCTTTCATATCTATCAGGTATCGTTCCTGTTAAAAGGAGGCCATAATTCCCAGGGGGCCGATGATGTTCTATGCTGCAACGGAACTGTCACCTGGTTTCCAGGAGAACGGATCGACAATCCAAATACCCATGGAACCGGATGTACCCTGTCTTCTGCCATTGCTTGCGGACTGGCTTTAGGCATGGGGCTGGAAGAAAGCATCCGGATGGCAAAGTCCTATCTAACCGGTGCATTAAAAGCCGGATTAAATCTGGGAAAAGGACGAGGGCCTTTGTGGCACGGTTGGAGAACTTAATAATCCCCAAAAAGCTTTTTACCGGTTATGGCGGGAAGCATTACATGCTCCCGCCATAACCGGTATTTTCATTTCCTATTGCAGAATCCCGTTTTATTTGCTTTCCAGTTTCCTGTAAAGATCGATCATCTCTTCGGCCATGACCTTAAAGATCTCAGCGCTCATCATCTGATCCTCTGCATGGGTCAGAATAAGCCCCATAGACACTGCCTCTCCTGCCGCTTCTTTCTGAATTAAGTCCGCATGAGGCAAATGGCCTTGTTTCATCATTTCGTCCCCTTCCAAGATCAGATGATCCGCTTCTTCATAGTTTCCTTGTTTTGCCTTTTGCACTGCTTTGATATAGTTTGATTTTGCTCCGCCGGCAGCAGTGATCAGCTGAAAGCAAATAAGTTCCATTTCCTGCATTTTTCCACCTTTTCTCTCTGTACAGTAATTATCATTCCTGGGTCTGATTTTCCTGCTTCTCATACATTTTGTCGATAACCCTGATAAATGGAAGGTACACGAAGAATGACAATGCCAGGATTCCCACCTGAAGCAGTGCCGTCCTCCAGCCTCCGATCAAAAATCCTGAAATAATGGGAGGACAGGTCCAGGGCACCAGAATCCCTTTATACATGGGACAAAGCCCTGTATAAATTGCCAGATACTGAATGGTTCCGGACAGAACAGGCATGATCATGAAGGGGATCGCCATAATGGGGTTTAACACCACCGGTGTGCCAAAAAGCACCGGCTCATTGATGTTAAAGAATGCCGGTCCGATTCCCAGCCTGCCCACCTGCCTGCACTGGTTGGATTTGGCAAAAAAGGTAAGATAGATTACCAGTCCAATGGTAATCCCTGCCCCTGTAACCGTCATAAACTGATCCAGAAACTGCTGGGTAACAATGTGTCCGCCATTTGCCAGATTAAGCTCCTGTCCGCTGTCAAGAATAGCCTGATTGGCGGCAGTATTGGCCGTAAGGAGGGGACCCATGATTCCCCCAACAAGGGTTGAACCATGAATTCCAAAGAACCAGAAAAACGGAATCAAAAATCCCATGGCAACAACTCCGCCAAAAGAATCGGTCAGGCCCTGAAGCGGAATCTGAATGGTTTTATAGATCCATTCCATTGGGGTCGTGGCAAACATGTTTTTAACAACCGCATAAATGATGGAGGCTGCGATAATAACAACCGCGCCCGGAATCAGGGCCGTAAAAGAGGTGGCAACTCCGTCTGGTACTCCATCCGGCATTTTAATGGTAATGTTTTTCTTTAAAAATACGGTATAGATCCAGCCTACGATAAGTCCGATCATGATAGCGCCGATCATTCCCTGTCCGCCGGTCCATGTCTTAAAAATAACGCCAACGTTAGCTCCCTCCTGGTTGGTTACCTGGGAAGGCTGAAACAGCAGATAAGTACAAAGGGAAATCACCCCCGCCGGCATTCCGTTATATCCCTCATTTTTTACATAGGTATAGGCAATGCCTATGGAAGCGATAAGAGCCATAATATTGAAGGTGCTTTCATATACCTGATTCAGCACCGGTGTAATTCCTACTGACCCCAGCCAGTTGGCAAAAGGTGTATATGGAAAATTTGCCAGAAGCAAGAAAATAGATCCGATGATCATCATTGGCATGGAATACAGCAGACCATCCTTTAATCCCCGAATTGCCTTTGTATTGATAAACACCATCATTTTAGGAATCACTTTATTATTCAAAAAATCTTTCATCCTCACTGTCCCTCCCTTTCTTTTCTCATTTACCTGACAGCTTCCGTGCAAACTCCAGAACCTTTTTTCCATTGCACATGCCGTAATCGATCATAGGGATCACATCCATTGGTACCTGATGACTTTCACATGTCTTTAAAACCTTGTCCTTTAAGTATCCTACCTGAGGACCAAGCAGGGCACAGTCTACTCCGCCCAGATTTTCATCTAAGTCATTGACCGGAAATGCCATGATATCCGCTTCCAGTCCTTCCTGAGCCGCTGCCTCCCTCATTTTACTAACGAGCAGGCTTGTGGACATTCCCTGATTGCAAAATAACCGAATCTTTAACATACTTTCCCCTCCTATAATTCCTCTCCGTTTGTTTGAATCACCTTCTTAAACCAGTAAAAGCTTTCTTTTCTGCTCCGTTCTCCTGTTCCGTTTCCCTGATTGTCCTTATCCACATAGATGAATCCGTAGCGCTTCTCCATCTCACCGGTCCCGGCAGATACCAGGTCAATACAGCCCCAGGGTGTATATCCCAAGAGATCCACTCCATCCTGTTCCACACATTTTTTCATAGATTCGATATGAGCCTTTAAATATTCGATCCGGTACCCGTCATGGATGATGCCGTCATCTCCCGGCTTGTCATAGGCACCGAAGCCATTTTCCACAATAAACAGAGGAAGCCCGTACCTGTCATACAGCCAGTTCATGGTGTAGCGAAGGCCTTCCGGATCAATGGGCCATCCCCACTGGCTTGCCTGCACATAAGGGTTTTTCACCCTGTCCCGGCCTTCCCGGTAATCATACTCCGGATTATCGTCCCTGTGCTTCACAGTAAAGGACATGTAATAGCTGAATCCGATATAATCCACACAGCCTGCTTTAATCGCTTCCAAGTCTTCCGATGTGATATCAAGAACCATCTCTTTCCGTTTCCAATATGCCTTTATGTATTCCGGATATTGCCCTCTTACATGGACATCAGCAAACCAGTAGCGTTTCTGCATGGAAGACATGGCCATCATCATATCTTTTGGATCACAGGAGTAGGGATAAATAGGGCACATGGCCATCATACAGCCGATCTTAAAATCAGGATTTATCTCATGTCCCGCCTTTACTGCCAGAGCTGATGCCACCAGCTCATAATGGGCAGCCTGGTACATCAGATGTTCCCGGTTATCTCCTTCTTTAAAACGAAGTCCTGAGTTGGTAAATGGTGCAAAGTCTCCGTCATAATCAGCCTGGTTATTGATCTCGTTAAAGGTCATCCAATAGGTCACCTTGTCCTTATACCGTTCAAAGCAAGCTTTGGCAAACTTCACGAACAGCTCCACACAGATGCGGCTTCTAAAGCCGCCGTACTTAACCGCCAGTTCATATGGCATTTCAAAGTGGGACAGGGTCACTACCGGCTGGATCCCATGCTTTCTGCACTCATCAAATAAGTCGTCATAAAACCGGAGGCCTTCTTCATTAGGTTCTGACTCTTCTCCCGTAGGAAAAATCCTGGTCCAGGCAATGGAGGTGCGGAAGCACTGAAAACCCATTTCCGCGAAAAGAAGAATATCTTCTTTATATCGGTGGTAAAAATCAATGCCCTCATGGTTGGGGTAATAGTTTCCTTCTATGACACCATCCGTGATCTCCCGTTCCTTTCCATTGGCTCCAGCTGTCATCACATCGGCAACACTGACGCCTTTGCCTCCTTCTTTCCAGGCTCCTTCCAGCTGATGGGCAGCTACTGCACCTCCCCACAGAAAATCTTTTCTCAGCATGTGTATTGTTTCCTCCTTCAATCATTTGTCTTTATGGTAACATCAGACCGCTTAAAACTCCAACGAAAAAAATACCACATTCAATCTGGCAGTTCCTCGCAGTCTGAATGTGGTATCTTTATTCTTCCAGAAGATCCAGTAAAGTCTCATACTCCGGTTTCCGGATCATTCGTTTCACTGCTTCCTTATTAAGGGCAAACCGTGCAGTCGTTTCATAAAAGGTCTGACGGTTTCTATCCTCTTTTCTTCCTATGGAAATCAGCAGGACGATCTGGACCGGAAGCTTGTTCCAGATAACCGGCTCTTTAAGGATCGCCACATAAGCAAAGGTTTCCTCTGAAGCGATCTGGTTTGGGTGCGGGAGGGTGATATAATTTCCATAATCCATCTGGGCAAAGGTTTCCCGCTCCAGCACCAGCTCATAAAAATTATCATCCACCTTTTCCTGCTTTTTGATCACGCCGCATAAATCCTTTAATATATCTTCCTTATGCTTTCCTTCCATCCCTGTAAGCAGGCGCTGCGGAGTATAATACCGCTTTATGATCCCACGGCTGTTACCTCTTCTAAGGGTTTTTGTGATCTTCTGGATATCATCTGCTTCCAGAAATGCCCCTACCTCTACAATAGGCACCGGGACCTCCATGGGAATAGGAACGGTGGAAAAGATATAATCGACCTTCTGGAAATCGAAATGCTCCAGCTCCAGAAGATCACAGACATAGATATTCCTTAAATAACCGGAAAATTCACTCTCATATTTGTATTTTAATAACCGGGAGCTACCCTTTCCCGTGCTGCATACCACAAGAATATCTGAGCAGGGATCCATCTTGTCCTTTTCTAAGGCCAATTGGAAGATCAGGGCAAAATATCCGATCTCATCCTCGGAAATATCCTTTTTATAATGCTTTTTAAGGACTCCTACTGCTTCATAGGATATCTGATATGCCAGGCAATACCTCTGCTTAATGTCTTCCAGAATGGGGTTTTTTAACGGAATATCGTACCGGATCCTGATATCAAATGGGACCAGATGCTGGTTTAAGGTCATCCGTATCTCAAAATTATTATGCATTTCCAATCCGTATTCCCTGCTTACCAGCTCCATCATGGCAAGGGCTAACTGGTCGGTCTGCTCCCTGATCACAAAATTGATGTCGTTTTCCAGAGTGCTTCCGATCATTCTTTTTCCAGCCAGATACAGTAGGAGATAATGTTCCTCATCAGCCGTATAGACGATCTGTTCCTGGGTTCCGATAGAAGAAATAAGCTCCCGGATGAGGGCGGATTCCTTACCCCCTATTTCCGGCAGGTTTTCCTTGTCCAGCCGAAGATAAAAGCCTGACTTCATCCGCTTCCTGGCCACATAGGTATATTCCACAAAATTCTCAAAGGCAATCTCGGAAAGACGGATCCCATACTTCTTTAAAAGACCTTTAATCACTTCTGCCAGATGGATCATTTCGCTTTCCTGATGGCTGATGTCCACCCCTGTTAAGCCCTGTCGCTTGATAAAATAATCGCTTAACAGCCTGCGGATATCAAATTCCTCACCCTGGATCCTGATCCCGTAATTAGGCTTCCGTTCAATGGAAAGGCCGTAGCGCCTTAATATTCCTTCCACCGTTTTAAGAGAATTGGACAGGGTGGATTTTGAAACAAAGAGAAAATCACAAAGCTCATCGATCTTGATATAATCCATCCTGGATATCAGGTATGCCAGCAAATATTCTCTTCTCTCATGTTCTCTTTCCGGAAAATGCTCCGTATTGTCCCTTTCTTTCTTTATGTAAGCGTCAAATTTCTCCTGGTCATGAATCCGAAGTATATATCCATATCTCGCTTTTGAGCTTATTTCCGCTCCATGGCCTTCCAGCAGCCCGCTTAAATCCTTCAGTCTCAGCCGAGCCGTCTTCTCACTGACCTTCAGCTGTTCCGCCAATGCCGAAGCCGTTCTGTATTCTTCCTGACTCAAGAGCATCAGCAATTCCTGCAACTGTTTCCAAAGCATAGCCGTCTCCTTCGCACTTTTTGTCCCACGAAACCTTATTATCAGCATAACATGGCAGGCGTTATTTTTCCATTCAGATTTTTACCACATTAATTCTGGTAATTAGAGGCATGTGGGCCGGGAACCTTCTCCCATGATTTATACAAAAACAGTGCCGGAGGCCTGAAATTGCCAGGCACCGGCACTGCTGTCAGAGTATTTCTATTAATATTTACCGCCGGTCATAAAATCATCAGCTGGTTCTATGGCTGGGTTTGGAGCCCTATGAGCCGCAATCCTTTCGCCTGAATCTCTTAGCTTAAATCTGTTTACCAGACTCTTTAACATCTGTGCCTGTCCCGAAAGCTCCTCGCTTGCAGCCGCGCTTTCTTCTGATGTTGCGGAGTTGGTTTGTACAACTGATGAAATCTGTTCAAGTCCTGCTGCAATCTGAGTAACCGCATAAGACTCTTCCTCGGAAGCTTTTGCTATTTGCCGGATTCTTTCATCCACGCTCTTAGATGCATCCACTACCTCAAGAAGTGAGCCGGCAGCATGATCGGCCAGTAACCTGCCCTTCTCAATTGCCTCCACCGTGCTTTCGATCAGTGCCGTGGTATTTTTTGCGGCTTCGGCTGATTTTCCTGCGAGGTTTCGCACCTCATCCGCCACCACAGAAAATCCCTTGCCCGCTTCGCCGGCACGAGCCGCTTCCACAGCGGCGTTTAAAGCCAGGATATTCGTTTGAAATGCAATGTCATCGATGGTGTGGATAATTTTACCGATCTCCTGAGAGGTATCGGTGATTTCCTCCATTGCCTTCATCAGCTGCTGCATTTGCTGGTTGCTTTGTGCAACCTCCTCTCCTGATTCCTCCGATAAGCGGCTTGCCTGTTTGGCATTGTCCGCATTATTTTTGATCCGTTGGGAAATTTCAGTGATGTTGGACGTAAGTTCTTCCACGGAACTTGCCTGCTCAGCCGCTCCCTGGCTTAAAGTCTGTGCGCCGTCTGACATCTGCCCCGCTCCTGCCGAAACCTGATCAGAGGCTGTATTAATTTCCGCGAGGGTTTCGCTTAAATTGCGGTTAATGGTTCTCATGGCACTTAATATCTCCTGATAATCGCCGATGTACTTTTCCTCATATTTTGTATCGATCCGGAAATTCCCCTCGCTCATTTCCTCTAATAAGTATTTTATATCCTGAATGATGGACCTCAAGTTCTCCGCCATTTCCATAAAGGTTCTGGAAAGAATCCCAATCTCATCATTGCTTTGTGTATCTACCTGTATTGCAAGATTACCGGCAGCGATCTCAGCAGCGGCAGAAACCACACCGTTAATCGGCTTCAGCGCCTTCTTTAAAACAATGATAACGATGGCAGCCACAGCCACCAGCGACAAAACAGAAACAGTTACAATTGTAGCCGTTAATATTTCGATATCTTTATTTAAGTCAGAGGTATCCAATGCAGTCTGTGCCCACCAATGGGTTCCTTCCACATCAATCGGATAAAAAAACCGGGATACTTTATGCCCATCCTCAAGGACAGTGGTACAGGAAAATGCTTTTCCCAAAGCTGCTCCATCGGTAACCTTCTTCATTTCTTCCGGATTTTTTAAAAATTCAGAGAGATTATGGCCAATGTCTTCGGCAAATCTACTGTCGTATACCGTGGTAAAATCATCTGTAAGAATACCAACGTATAGTGTTTTATAATCTTCGGAAGATGTGGTGATCTTATTAAAATGACCAACATCAATATCAGCTGCGATCACTCCCCGGAACTCATCTTTATTCATAACGGGATATGCGGCAGTGATCATGGTAGTGCCATGATATTCGTAAGGCTTTGTAAAATAAGGCTTGCCGGTTAATTTCACAGGCTTATAATAGTCCTTATCACTGTAATCACTGTATTTTCCAAAAGGCTGCACTTTTTTATTGGCAGCATCTTCACGATTTACATAAAACCCATAATCCTCTATGCTTTTATCGAACTTGCCAGGCTCAAAAAAGATTCCGAACCCAACGATATCCTCATCTGCCACAACCGCAGAGCACATGCTGTTAAGCAAATAATTTTCTACTTCAATGCTTAAATCAGACATTTCCGTGTGATACACCGTGCTTTTTACCTTGATGTCCTCGGCAGATGAGATAACCGCAGCTCCCTGGTTATAGGTCTTACCAATATAATCCTGCATTGCTGCTGCCTGTTTTGATGCTGCATCCAGGATCGCCTGTACCTGGTTTCCATTTGCGTGGGCCAAATTTGTAAGCTCAGAGCGTACCGCTGTACCGGTTTCATTGCCTGAAAGACTGACGACTATAATACTTAAAATAGCAAAAACCACAAGCAATGCTGCTGTGATTACGATTGCAATTTTCTCTGAAATTTTCCTGTATTTTTTTCGCTGTATGTTTCCTTTTCCAATTTTCATGTGTATTTTCCTCATATGATTGTTATTGTAAAATTCTGCCATCAATAATCTGACTTTCTCTCCTATTTTTGATGCGGCGAAACATACATAGTTACATATATGTATAAATTACTTTTATTTTTGTTTACTTCCACTTTTACCTCTCCCCCCCTGCCGCAAATCCGTGTTCCTCTCATAGTTTGCGTATTTTCCTATCTGCTTATATTTGAACCTGTACTGATTAATTGCCGCCTGCCAGCCGTAAGCATAACTGTTAGTTCTGCTGGTTACAGTACAATAGTAAAAAGGTACACCTTGATATCACTGGCAAAATGTAAAGAGAATAAGAATAATATGTGTGAAATATGTTGTATTTTGTCGAAATAGTGCTTATAATAAACGTAGTATTTTTAGGCTGTTTATATTTGATAAAAAGGTGTACCTTTTTAACAAATAATCTACTGCTGTAATCCCCGTTTTATTTGCAGGAATCCACGATAGAACAGCATTTTTATTTATTCGGTTTTCATTTTTATATTTTGACCTGCAGGCTTTTGTTTTCATAAATACTATTATAGTAGAATAATCTCTTGACCTCATGCCATAATTAAGAATGACAGGAGGTTATTTTAATGAAAAATTTTTATGGATACATGAGGGTCTCCTCATTAGAACAAAACACAGAACGGCAAAAGGTAGAGCTTCTGCGCTGGGGCATTATTGACAAGAACATATATTGCGACAAATTATCAGGAAAGGATTTTAACAGGCCCCAATATCAAAAGTTAAAAAGAAAATTAAAAGAGGGGGATGTTCTAGTTGTAAAAAGCATTGACCGTCTGGGAAGAAATTACGATGACATACAGGAAGAATGGAGGGAAATCGTGAAAGCCAGAAAAGCTGATATTGTGATTCTGGATATGCCCATTCTGGATACAAGAACAAATAAAGATCTGATCGGCACCCTGATTTCCGATATTGTCCTTCAGCTCCTCTCCTATGTAGCACAGGCGGAGCGGGAAAACATCAAACAGCGTCAGGCAGAGGGGATTGCCCTTGCAAAAGCCCAGGGGAAGCATCTGGGCCGATTTCCTACCCCCATTCCTGATGAGTTTTACCCGGTTTATGAAAAATGGCAGAAGCGCATCTATACCCTTGAAACCGCAAGCAAGGAGTTAGGCATTACTGTCAGCCAGTTTCGGACAATGATAAAAAAACACAAGTCAAATACAAAGACTTTTTAAAACAGCCCCAATAGGAAATAAAACAGGCAGAACCGCTGCTTTTCATCAACGATCCTGCCTGATAATATAAACACAGATTTCTATTCACATATGTGGAAATATCGATTCCTCTCTTGACCGATCCAGTCAAACGAAAGTCAAATATCCGCTTTCTTAGGAACCAATCTCACTTCAAAAACAAATTCCTCTTCATCAAACCGGTATTCTTTCCGAAGTTCCGGTCCGCAGCTTGCAGATCCGATCCCGTCCTGGCGGTAATCCAGGCAAAGGACCGTATAGCCTGAGACTGCCAGCTCATAATTATGGGCTTTATCTGTCAGCTCCTCCTGAGTATAAACCGATGCATTAAAAGAAAATGTCCGTTCTGAAGCTGCCGAAAGAGAAACTCCCCCACCTTTTACCGTTACAAAATCACAGTCGCTCCGGCTTCCGTTCTCCTGAGGCTTTAAATAGTCCTCGTGCATTTCTTTTACCCCGGCAGTAAATAACCCGTGATAGCTTGTTCTTCTCTTATCCAGGTAATTTTCCACCGGTCCCAGACCATAATAGGTTACCTGATCCATGCCCTTTGGAAGGAAAAGGCGAAGGCCAAACCTTGGAAGCTCTGGAAATTCCATATCCCTTTTCACATCCAGCTTTCCATTCAAAACTCCATCATTTCCGATGGTCCACAATGCCTCAATCATTAATATTCTCTGGATCACAGCCGCAGTAACGGACAGAATGGTTCTTATTTCCACCTGCCCATCCTTTAATTCATAAGAGGTTTCATAAGCCCTGGATATGGCCCTGTCATAATGGGCTTCCATCCACTTATTCTTTATATATCTGTCATTATCCGTTGGTGCCCTCCAGATGTTATATTCCATGGGGCGCTCCAGAAGAGTCCTGTTTTCAAACAACATATCCTGGAAACAGCCGGTCAGCTTGTTGTAGGTATAAGCAAAGTTTGTACCGTCTATATAAAGATAACGGTCATCTTCCCGAATCACCGGGCACGCCCTTTCCTCGTCATTAGACTCCTGTTCTTTTAACAGGCAAACCCCGGTCTGGTTTCTCATATCTTCATTTTCAAGGAGTATTTCTTCAAATCCCAAAAGGCTTCCGGCTTTTAAAAGGGCAGTATTCTGCTTTAATAAATACTGAACCTTCAGATAACATTTTCCCTTTTGAGGGACCTTAAAGTCCAAATTCAGACTGCCTATGCCATGAGGCTTTATTTCCGGCATTTCTCCGTCCTTAAGGATTCCCTTTGCGGTGACCGCTCCGTCACAGGTCACCTCATATTCAATTACCGCATAATCCTTCAAACCAATAAAATCCATGCGGTTTTGAAGCACCAGCTCCTTCTTTTCCTGGTCAAAGGAAACAAACCTTGCCGGACGGTACACATTTTTAAATTCCATCAGACCGGTGTGAGGTCTTCTGTCCGGGTATACCAGGCCGTCCATACAGAAATTGCCGTCATGAGGATACTCGCCGTGATCTCCTCCATAAAGGTACATGGGTTTTCCATCCAAGGTCCTGCCCTGATAGATGGCATGGTCACACCACTCCCAAACAAACCCGCCGCAGACCTGGTCATACTGGTCAAACACCTTAAAATAATCTTCCAGATCCCCCGGTCCATTGCCCATGGCATGACTGTACTCACACAGGATAAAAGGCTTTCCGGTATTTCTTCCAATGTATTCATGAATTTCTTCCAGCTTCGGATACATGCGGCTGTATAAATCCAGATTGGAAAAATCATAAGTCTTGCTCCGGTCACGGTAACGGGCCGCTTCATAATGGGTGAGCCTGGAAGGATCAAAGGCTTTGGTCCAGGCCAGAGCGGCTTCAAATGTGCAGCCATAGGCGCATTCATTTCCCATGGACCAGATCACAACACTTGACCGGTTCTTATCCCGTTGCACCAAACGCTGCGTACGGTCAACCGTGGCCTGGGTGAACTCCGGATTATCTGCAATGGCCCTGTTCCAGCGGCCATGCACAGCTTCTATGGAACGATCTTCCATGTAAATGGAATTGGTTCCGTGGCTCTCATTGTCTGCTTCGTCAATGACATAGAAGCCGTACTCATCGCACAGCTGGTAGAACTGAGGCCCATTCGGATAATGGCTGGTACGGATTGCATTGACATTATGCTCCTTCATGATCCTTAAGTCTTTTTTCATCTGTTCCAGGCTGATGACGGACCCTGTCACCGGATCACTGTCATGGCGGTTGACACCATGGAATTTGATCTTCTCCCCGTTAAAATAAACCACTCCGTCTTTTACGGTGATTTCCCTGATTCCCAGGCGGTCCACGATCACTTCATTCTGGCATTCCAGAACAAAGGTATAAAGGTAAGGCTGCTCTGCATTCCAAAGCACCGGATTATCTATAGTCAAAAGAAGGCTTCCATCCTGTGGGATTCCTTCCTGGCTGGCGGCCAGCTCCCCTTGGGGATCATATACCAAAGTTTTTATTGGAACGTCTTTCCCAAAAAAGGTGACTGCTGCCTGGATATGAACCTGATTCTCTTCCCGGGAGGTTGTTAAAAAATAATCAAAAATTCCCTCTTCCGGCCTTTTTAAAAGATACACGTCCCGGAAAATGCCGGTCATGCGGAATTTATCCTGATCTTCCAGATAGCTTCCGTCGCACCATTTTAAAACAAGAACAGCTAAAGTGTTTTCTCCCTCACGGATCAGACTTGTCACATCAAACTCGCTGGTGGAATGGGATACCTGGCTGTATCCCACATAGCTTCCGTTCAGCCACACATAAAAACAGGAATCCACTCCTTCAAAGTTTATGTAAGCTCTGGGAGCATTCTCGTCCCTTTCATACATAAAATGGCGGACATAAGCCCCGCATGGATTTTCAGCCGGTACATAGGGTGGGTCCATGGGGAAGGGGTAGCGGATATTGGTATATTGGTGCCTGTCATATCCATAGTTCTGGAAACAGCCGGGAACCGGGATATCATCATAATTTCCGGTATCATAGCCTTCCTGGAAAAACTCCTCTTTTACATCATAAATACTGTCAAAATAGCAGAATTTCCATGTCCCGTTTAAGAGTTTAAACCGGTCAGAATTTTCCCTGTGCTCCACAAGGTCAAATCGCGCTTGGGAAGCAGGTATGTAGTAGGACCTGTTTGGCATGGTGTTCTCATGAAGCAAGTGGAGATTTTCATAATGTTTGGGTACGATCATGGTTGAATCCTCCTTCGTTTATTACCTTTATTATAAAATGTAAGGATAGAAAATCCATATCTCCAATTAGACAAACTATGCACAAAATGATACTGTTGGTTTTACACACTCCTTTAAATGCGTACTTTTCCGCTTAAAATCGAGATTCTTGAGACTTTCAAACTCACCAACTGCTACCACCTGAAAATAGTCAAAACCAGGGGGCCTGCAGTCAAAATGCAGTCAGAAAATGATATAATTCTATAAATAGGCGGGCCCGTAATTCCGGATACCCGCCTATACATTACTCCATTATCTTAAATTTTTATGAGTCCCGACCCATGCCATGAGGTACGTCATTTTCCATACATTCCTATTAATTTCTAATTATAAAGCATTTTTGTACTTAAATCATTTCCTACTATTTACAGGAATTGCAGTTATTGTCTACAATAATTGCGGAAAGTGATGCATGATCAATAGAAGTAACGCCAACCGTAGCAGCGCCGGCAACCCTAGCAACTACGCTGTAAGTGCAGCAGTCATCATTGCACAGATCACAGTCGCAAACGAAGAAGGTGAAGGTGTTAGCTTCAGTAATAGCTACAAGCCGTGAGAAAGTCCAGATTGGTCCTACGGGAATAGGAGTCAGCATATCCTTACACTGTTTGAATACCTGGAAATTCAGAGTAATTACAGCAGCGGTAGTAACGATATTACTTGCAAATTCTAATTTAATGCATGGGTTTTTTAAAGCTTTTGTATCAACGCTTACAGTGGCCAGAGTAAATGCAGCACCAGCAACTGTTGCCAATGGTATGGTTACGCCTCCCTGGCTGCCGCATTTTAATATTGTTCTGTTTGGCTTTAAGTGCTTTCTGGGACGTTCGCATACGATATTGCAGTTGCAGTCCTGACATTCATCACAATCGCATTCACGATCTTCAATATAATAATCACTCATAATGCTACCTCCATATATTTATATAGACAGATAAAATAATATTTGTTCCAACAGTCATATTCCATTATATTATAAAAAAAAGAGTATGCTACACTTAAGAAGGTACAATCTTTTTATGGACCTCAAATACTCGAACCTGCCTATACTTTACTCTGCCAATCCCGGCTATCGTAGCGCCCCGTCCTTGTCCGGTGTGAGCGTCACCGGCTCCACAACCATTTTACCTTCACCGTCCAGGCAATAAACCTTTCCGGATTCAGCGATCAGAGTGTCAAACCAATACCACTTGTCCTGATCCTGATGCCAATCATTCTGGATCGGCTGGCCGGTATCGCCATTGTAGAAGCGCCAACCACCGCCCTCCTGTTTCCACCCAGTTTGGCCAATGACATAACCCCCCATATTTTTCGCCACACCTACGCTAGCGACTTATATAAAGCAGGAGTAGATATTAAGCAGGCGCAATACCTCCTTGGACATCCTGACATCCGGACTACACTTGGCACATACACTCATTTAGGTTATGCAGATATTGAAATTGATAAATTAGAAACTTATTACGATGCAGTCAAAATGCAGTCAGATAATGATATAATCTACTTTTTGTATAGGCTGGTCCGAAATTTCGGATACCCGCAGCAATTTGTTGATGAAAGTATCCTGTACTTGTAATATTTTAACAGTATGTATAATATAATAAAAAAGGCAATCGCCACAGGGTGGTTGGCTAATTAGAAAAGCAAAACCTTCCCAACCGGCCAAAGTACAGGGAAGGTTTTAGTATTTAGCGACACATCTTTAAGACGAATGTCAGCAGTGCCAGAAAGAACGCGCCAAAAGACATTAAGTCCTTAAAATCAAAATACTTCATGAGCAACACCTCCATTCTATGTAGAATCGAGGCCTACCATCCTATACACGATTGCCAGCAGTATGTACCTGCCAGTATAATTATATGTTCCAACTTGAGCATATACGATTAATAATATCTTACAAATTCCTTTGGGACCCTATTCCGCCAATCCTGGATACTGTAATGTCATCATGATGGCGGACCACTCTGTCCACAGGAATGCTATATTTCGCCATCAGATCCTTAGTCAGCTCTACGGCCACCAATACTATTCTGATTCCTGCATTCCGGGTGGACGTATGATTTTGCCCCACAATGCCATACAATATCCTTTATCTCAACGGACTGCCAGACTTCCCCATCAAATCCAACATAATAGTGAGCTCTGGCCCAAATGTATTGGGAGGCGTAATACTTGCAGTTTGCTTCTGCCCCTCCCAGGGTTCCTACATAATGGATCACAATGAAAGCAATTTTTTGATCTGCATACCATTCCCCCATTTCATAAGAAAAGGCCCAGTATAATCCCAGGCCTAAAAGTTAGATTTCACAATAATTATTCAGTTTTTCTAGACTGCTTAATAATCTGATCTACATATGTACTCAATCCGGCAACCAGAACACCCTGCGTAATGGCCGTAAATATCGCCATAGCAATTTCCTGCCCGGTCTGGTAGCTACTTGTGCCCAAAACGTATATACCACACAACACAATGCCCACAGCCCCATTGATGAGGGGGATATACTTATCTTTGATGGTCTGGCTCTTTTTAATCGCCTGTCCTAAAAAGTACAGAACTACTGCCACTACGATCAGTTCCGGTTTGACATAATTCATAATCTGTTCCATAATTAATCCTCTCTTTCTTCCGGTTCCTCCGGCATGGATAATAAATTGTCTTTAAGTCTCGTTGCTACATCATTCCCACCCAGGTCATGATAGGCATCGTACATCCGCTTTACATTCTCTTTGGTATAAATGAGACGAAATCTTTTATCCTGGTAATGATTGTATACACCGATTATTCTATCTCTAAGCAGCGCTTGCATTCCGTCATGGAGTGCTTTATTTATTATGCCTTCCTCGGCTTGTTTCTTAGCAATCCTTCGATACCTCCAACCCAATAAAGCGGATATAATTAAAAATAGCCATTATACCCAATGCCTGTCCATATACTTTATGATTTCTAACAAAGGACCATGCCTCATTCTTTCTACTTTTCATATTCTTTTCCGATGATATCCAGGTATTCTTTCTCTGTGACCCAACGCCCCACCGCATTCCATACCATTTTCTCCGTCCAGTACCCTAAATCACAATACTTTTTTTCTTCTACCTGAGCCTCTTCCACCAAAATCCATTCTGGGAACACCTTGTTCCTCTTTTCAGTCTGTTCGTCACACTCCTGGCAAAAGCTCAGACCAAGCTCAATTTTATCATCCCCGCACCCAGGACACTCATAGCCATCACCCCCGTGCCCTGCTTCAATTTTAATTTCCGCCATCCTATTCTCCTTTTCACAAACTCTTCACAAATTCATCAAAATCCCGTCACAATTTCCTGGTATATTAATAACTGTTAAGAGGCCAATAACCTTTAGATAAAACTTTTTTTCATACAGCCGGTAGGATTTATGATCTTTCCGGCTCCTTCCTTTTTCATTGAATTACTCTTATTTCAGATTTATTTAAGAATATGATGCTATACTATGGCCATAAAGACAAAGTCTTTATAACCTTTCACTTAGCCGACATGACTCTCCGGTCTTGCCGGCTGCTACCTTTTTTACGGCATATACTCTGGAAAATCATAAATTGACATCTGCACTGCTGGATAATCTTCCCAGGCTACTCAGATGTAATCAAAAATACGGCCCCAGCCATATCTTCCTCCAATAACTTCATCAACGCAACGAAGTAGTTATTTGGCGCTGCCATTTTATCAGTAAAAATGAAACCGTTCGAGTCATTAACTATGCCAAGCCCCCGGCTCTCATTTGAAGATTTTCCCAATCTATCCTCCCATTCTTAATAATCTTTCGCTTGACTTCTTTGTAATACCGTGTTACACTAGGTCAGTATTTAAAATAAAGTTTTGATTTCGCATATATTTGTAAGTCATTATTCTATTGATGATTTACAAGTATATGCGATTTTTAATTTTAAGAAGAATACAATATAATTTTAAGGAGGTATCTTTCATGAAAAAAGGTACAGTAAAATGGTTTAATGCACAAAAGGGGTTTGGTTTTATTTGCGATGAAGAGGGTAATGATATATTCGTTCATTTCTCCGGTCTTGCTATGGAAGGTTATAAATCATTAGAAGATGGCCAGTCAGTTGTTTTTGAAACAACCACAGGAAATCGTGGTCTTCAGGCTGTTAATGTTCACATCGCATAATCTCTCACCGCATTAATTAATCACATCTAGCCTATCCATTTTCTTCAAATACCAAATTGATAAAGTGAATATGTACCAAAAATCTGTATATTAAAAAGTCAGAGCAATGTTTAATCATTACAGCTAAGTCAGCGGGGTTTATTATTATATACCCTGCTGACTCAACCTAAAATTTCAATTAATAGCTTCTGAATTTCTCCAGACAATCAAAAATACAGCCCCATATCAAAATGCATATAAAACCCTAATCTTCTCTATTTTTATCAAGGTGTTCCATCACTTATTCAAGATAACACTCCATATACAAATTATAATAATAAGATTTATCATTGAAATCTTTTTCTATAACTGGTAGCTGATTGGATTGTGTACTTGTGTCTTTCGCCAAGTGCTGATTATCCAAAACACCAACAGCCGCTTTTTTAAATCAGTTTTTTATTCGGCAGTGAGATTTCTGCAGAGACACGATCAAAACATGGACAGAATCCCTTTTCCTTTCATCCAGTTATGAACGCTAGCTTTATATATAAAGCCAAGTTGAAAACATGAGCCTATATGTGGTAAAATCGTTCTCATACCATAAGCTGCTTTGAAAAAGGAGTGTTCAATATAACAACAAAGAATGATAATAAAGGAAGAGTGTCAAAAGAGAAGGAAAAGGCCAAGTCCGCTTAACATTGACTCATTTCCTACCGTAAATAAAAAAGGAGACTAGATATGTACACCAACACCGGCTATATGAATCTGACGGACGACGAACTGGAGGACCTCACTCTTCCTCTTAAGGCAAACAGCTGCGGCGTCTACCGCCTGATTACTCACCCCGTCATGTCCACCATACGGCCTTTGGGACGTCCTGATTATCAGCTTTTATACGT
Source organism: Lacrimispora sphenoides JCM 1415 (assembly GCF_900105615.1). Lineage (NCBI taxonomy): Bacteria > Bacillati > Bacillota > Clostridia > Lachnospirales > Lachnospiraceae > Lacrimispora > Lacrimispora sphenoides. Next base: position 3,563,708 of record NZ_LT630003.1, read on the forward strand.
CGCATCAGGAAATGCATGGTTTTCCTTCCAAAATGAGACCGTAGAAGTCCCTGCCGGAAATATGGTACTTTATAAACCTGACGAACCTCAGAAATACGCCTATTATCTGGAAGATAAGCCAGAAGTATTCTGGCTTCATTTCACAGGTAAAGAAGCCGAAGATTTCATAACCCAGGCAGGCTTTCTTGATAGCAGAATCCTATACACCGGTGTTTCATCCAAATACCAGGAATTGTTTCTTTCCATAATCCGTGAACTCCAGCTCCCCCGCCCCTGTTTCGAGGAATTGGCAGCCCTTCATCTCATGCAGCTTTTCCTGCTTTTAAAGCGGCAAAGGGAGGAAGGGGGATTGCAAAAAACTGAAATACAGAAAGAAATGGAAAAAGCGGTCCATTATTTTCACGAGAACTTATCTACGGATATCGAAATTGACCATTATGCAAAAAAGCTGCATATGAGCACCTGCTGGTTTATCCGCAGTTTTAAGCAGTATACTGGAATGCCTCCCCGCAGGTACTTAACCTCCATCCGGGTGAAAAAGGCCCAGGAGCTGCTTGAAAGCACTGACTACGGCATCGGTGAAATCGGAAGCATTGTCGGCTATGACAATCCCTTATATTTCAGCCGCATCTTTAAAAAACAAACCGGTACTTCTCCCGCAGAATACAGAAAAGCGGCAAGGTGAGCATTCCTCCCCTGCCGCTTTTTTTATCTTCCCACCAAACGATAAGTCTGCCGGTATTCCTTTGGCGTTATCCCCATATACCTCTTAAAGATCCTTCTGAAATAATCCACATCCTGATATCCGCACTGGTAGGCAATTTCATTTCCTGTCTGGTTTGTCTCTATGAGCATTCTGCACGCCTTATTAAGCCGTGCCTCGTGGATCCCCTCCGTAAGTGTCTTCCCATAAACCGCATTATAGACTCGTCCCAGGTAATCCGGGCTGCAATCCAGTCTGTCGGCTAGTATGGAGGAGGATAAAGGCTCTTCAAAATGATTCCTGATATACTGTCCCGCCTGGTTTGCCAAAAGTACTTTCTGCCCGGTCACCTCCATTGGAGAAAGGGAGTCACTGAGCTCGCACAGCAATTCTAAAAGCACCAGGTTTAAGATAGTCCGGTCGCCCCTTAAGACATCCTGCCGCTTGATAAAGCGGCGGAAAAGTTCCTCAAACTGCTCCGGCTTTCTGATACGGATAAGCTGAGGCAGGGACATAATATCCCGTCCAATCCTCACCGCCTCTTCTTCCAGATGAAAATGAAGCCAGTAAAAATTCAAATCTTCCTCAAACTCTCTTGTCCCCCAGTGATGCCTTCCGGGAAACAGAATCAGCGCTTCCCCTTCCTCCACGTTATATGTTATGTCCTCTTCAGCAATCCCCAGGATCCCGGAATTTACATAGATAATCTCAAAGGAATCCATGACCCGGTCCGCATGGCGTCCCTTACCGCCTGTCACCAGATATCCTGCATTTAACGCCCTCACCGGAAGTACGGCCTTTAAATTTAAGTAATGTTCCATAGTTTCCTCCTGTCACCTCGGTCGGAATCCTCCAGTTTTTCGCTTCTTTTTCCTCTTGTATCCCTTCCATTATACTGGCAATATAGAGAGAGGAAAACCTTTAAAAACAGAATATCAGATATCTAACAAAAAGAAAAGGGGATTGTGGCAGTTATGTCACGGAAGTTCAATGATTGAAGCAGTATTACTCTTAAAAGAAAAAGTGTCCCGCACCTTTTTCAGCGGAACCACTATGACAGAAGCAGATTTTACCAAAGGCAGAAGACTCTTTATTGCAGAGGGCTGCTGCGCCAATGGTATCGTTACACTGACCACCGGAGCATTTCTCTCCGGCTATGCCAATTCACTGGGAGCCACGGATTCCATAAACGGGATCATCGGTTCCATCCCGGTACTTCTCTGTACTCTTCAGATGTTTTCCTCCATCCTTTTGGAAAGCCTCTGCCGGAAAAAATGCCTGATTTCCAGTTTTTCTTTTATTCACAGGCTCCTTCTGGCTTCTGTCTTTTTTGTGCCCTTGTTTATAAGAGATCCCGGACTTCGCCTGGCAGCGGCAATCACTATTTATGGAGTCGCTCATTTTTTCGGGGCCTTTATTGGAACCGGGACAGGGAACTGGATCTTACAGCTCGTTCCGCAGCACATGAGAGGAAACTATCTGGGAAAAAAGGATTCCTTTGCTTTTGCCTTTTCCACCATCTTAAGCCTGACCATGGGATGGGTCATGGACCGGTTCCGCAGCTTTTCCATGGAACAGACCGGATTTCTGGTGGTAGGGACTGTAGTCTTTTTCGTCGCCTGTATGGACTTCTGGTGTCTCTCCTCTATCAGTGAACCGGAGAGCCTTCCCCACCGCCAAAAGCTCCAGGATGCATTATGGAAGCCATTGGCCGATAAGGAGTACCAGAAGGTCATGCTCACCTATATGTTCTGGAACCTGGCCCTTCAGATCGCAGGCCCATTTTTCAGCGTATACATGGTCACAGGACTTAAGTTAGATTATACATACATTACCTTTTTAGGCCTCATTTCCTCAACTGTCCGGGTATTGGCGGCCTGGCTCTGGGGGCGTCTGGCCGATGCTACTTCCTGGCTTTTGGCAGCCCGCTGTTCCATGGGAATGCTGGGACTTGTCCATGCCAGCTGGCTTTTCATGACCCCGGAAACCTGCTATACCCTTCAGCCTATATTGCAGGCATTGTCCGGTGCTGCCTGGGGAGGCATTGCCATATCCGTCTTTAACCTTCAGTATCATTATGCCCCTGCGGAAAAACGGGTGCTTTATGTCAGCTCCAATTCCTCCTATGCAGGACTTTGCGGCTTTCTTTCCACCCTTCTTGGAGCCTTCCTACTCAGGGTCTTTCCTACCCTGGAAATAGGGGGACTTCCCATAACCGGAATGCAGCTGCTCTTCCTTCTTTCCGGGACCCTGATCCTGGGATGCGTATTTTACATGGGAAGACTCAAGTCTGTCTCCCTTTAAATCCGCCGGTCTTTACAGGACTCCCGGATTATCAGCTCCGGCTTTAAGATCCGCTCCACTCTGCTTTCTTCATCGGGAACATTGTTCATCTTTTCTATAAGAAGCTCCGCCGCCATCGCCCCCAGCCGCTCCTGGGGGTGGGCGATGGTGGTCAGCTTCACAATCCCATTTTCTGCGATAAAGGAATTGTCATAGCCTGTAACAGAAATATCCTCTGGCACGGAAAGCCCGCTCTTTTCAATGGTTTTCATGACCTCAAAGGCAATCTGGTCATTGTAGCAGACGATTCCGTCAATTAACACCCCTTCTTCCAGCTTAAGCCTTAACGCGCCTGATGGCTTTGACGTACGGTCCTCGGTGTGGAACCAGACAACCATATCCGGATCATAAGAAAATCCCGCCTCCTGAAGAGCTTTTACATAGCCTTTGTGCCGGTCCCTTCCCTGGCTGTCATCAGCCTTGAATATCCCCAAGATGTGCTTATGCCCTAATTCGATCAGATGCTTTGTCACCAGATACCCACCCATACAGTCATCCATCAGGATATGGGGTTTGTTCATCATGTGGGCGTAACAGCCCTGAATGAATACATAGGGGATCTGGTAAAAATCCAACTTCTCATAAAGCCCCTTGTGGCCGCACATGATCTCACTTTTGCTTGGCTCTATGATGAGCCCGTCAATGTCCTTTTCAAGGATCTCTTCCAGACATCTGCTTTCCTTAAACCTGCTGTTTCCCGTATTTTTCAGTATAATGCTGTAACCGTTTGCCGTGAGTACACGATCAATTCCCTGGATCAGCCGCGGAAAAATATAATCAGACAAATAGGTGGTAATCACCGCGATATTTCCTGACCCCTTTTTTCCTCCCGCTTTTCTGGAAACAAAGGTTCCCCGGCCATGTTCTGCTGTAATAAATCCCTCCTGTTCCAGAATGGAAATTGCTTTTCTCACCGTGTGGCGGCTTACATGACAGGAGGCCGACAGTTCATTTTCCGAAGGCAGCCGGTCGCCCGGCTTTCTCTTACCTGAAATAATATCCTTTTTCAGTTCTTCCATTAACAGATAATACTTTGCTTTTCCGCTGTCCTCCGCCATATAGGGCTCCTTATGATTCTTTATTCTGGCCGTAATATGCATTCGGTCCATGTTTGCGCATAAAATGTTTATCCTGCATGCATTTGGGCGCCGGTAAAACCGAGGGATTCAACAGTTCCGTCATAAGGTTCATCTTTGCGATTTCCTCCAACACAACGGCATTGTGGACCGCAGCTGCTGCATCGGTTCCCCAGGTAAAGGGTCCATGGTTTTTGCATAAAACCGCCGGAACATGCATGGGATTCCTATCCTTAAAGGTTTCGATGATCACTGCTCCCGTATTCTTCTCATACCCGTCCCGGGTCTCTTTCTCCGTGAGATTTCTGGCACATGGAATTTCCCCGTAAAAGTAATCTGCATGGGTGGTTCCATAGCAGGGGAGGGCCCTTCCTGCCTGGGCCCAGGATGTAGCCATGGGGGAATGGGTATGAACGATCCCTCCTATTTCCTTAAATGCCTTATAAAGCTCCAGATGGGTGGCAGTGTCAGAGGAAGGCCTTAACTTTCCTTCCACCTGATTACCGTCAAGATCCATGACCACCATATCCTCTGGCGTCAGTTCTTCATAATCCACCCCGCTGGGCTTAATTATGAAAAGCCCCTGTTCCCGGTCAATTCCGCTGACATTTCCCCAGGTATAAGTAATAAGTCCTCTTCTGGGCAATTCCATGTTTGCCTCGTATACAATCCTTTTAAGTTCTTCCAGCATGTCAGCTTCCTCCTTTTTGCTTTCCATATTATTTTAAGTGATCTACTGCGGCACGCTCAATGGAAAGTCCATTTCTGTACCGTTCCATAAAGGCCTGAAAACCTGCTTCATCCTCAGGATCAGGCCCCATTCTGGTCCCCCCGTCATCCTTAAATACCTTTTCAGCCAGGTAAAGATCCAGGGATTCCCCTTCCTCCTTCTTAAGCATGTAGGAGGCTAAAAGAGCAGCTCCCCAGGCTCCTCCTTCCCCGGCTGTCTCCATGACGGAAACCGGAACGCCCAGGGCGGCAGCCATGATCCGCTGTCCCACTCCTTTAGTCTTAAATAGTCCTCCATGGCCCAAAAGTACATTAAGCCGGACTCCTTCCTCAAAGAGGATATCCATTCCCATCTTTAATGCTCCCAAAGCGGTATAAAGATGGACTCTCATAAAGTTTGCAAGATTAAACCGGCTTTCCGGTGTCCGGACAAACAAAGGCCTTCCCTCTTCAAAATGGGTGATGTGCTCTCCGGACAAATAGCCGTAGGAAAGCATACCTCCCCCATCTTTATCTCCTTCCAGGGCCTTCTGGTAAAGAGTGGAAAACAGGGTATTCCTGTCTATTTTCATTCCCGCCGCATCCGCAAATTCCTCAAACAGGGAAACCCAGGCGTTTAAATCTGAGGTACAGTTGTTGCAGTGAACCATTGCTACTGCATCACCGGCTGGAGTGGTGACTATATCGATTTCCGGATATACTCTGGAAAGCTCTTTTTCCAGTACCACCATGGCGAACACACTGGTCCCGGCGGATACATTGCCGGTTCTTCTTGCCACGCTGTTGGTAGCCGTCATCCCTGTCCCGGCATCACCTTCCGGCGGGCAAAGGGGTATTCCAGGCTTTAAATTCCCGCTGGCATCAAGAAGCCGTGCCCCTTCCTCGGTCAGGGTCCCTGCCCTCTCTCCTGCTGTCAGCACCCTTGGCATAATATCCCGGAGCTTCCAGGGGAACTGACGGGGTGCAACCAGTTCATCAAACTGTTCAATCATGCGCTCATGGAAATCCTTTGCAGCACAGTCCACGGGAAACATCCCTGCACAGTCTCCGATGCCAAGGACCCGCTCTCCCGTCAGCTTCCAGTGGACATAGCCTTCCAGGGTAACCAGGTAATCAATTTCCGGCACATGCTCTTCCTGGTTAAGGATTGCCTGATAGAGGTGGGCAATGCTCCATCTCTGTGGGATTTGAAAGGAGAACAGCTCCGTCAGCTTTTCCGAAGCCTCTTCTGTCATGGTATTTCTCCAGGTCCTAAAAGGCACCAGCAGCTCCCCCTCCTTGTCAAATGCCATATACCCATGCATCATGGCAGAAAAACAGATGGCTCCAATGGTGGTAAGAGTTTCCCCATACCGCTCTTTCACCTCCTCTGCCATGTTTTTATAGCTTTCCCTTACTCCCTCCCAGATATCCGGTATGGAATAGGTCCAGACGCCGTCTACATACTGGTTTTCCCAGTCATAGCTGCCGGAAGCAATGGGATTATGTTCTTCATCTACCAGTACGGCTTTAATTCGCGTGGAGCCAAGCTCTATTCCCAGAGCGGTTCTCCCTTCCCGGATCGCTGCCCCTATTTGTTTTTCCATCATTTGAAACCCCTCCTGAATTATGTCCGCCCTTTTTCCTAAAGGGCGGCCCCTGTTATTTATTTAACGATATGCCATAGAATTCCATCTCAATTCATTTTTCAAATCTCTGATGGTGGTTTTTTCATCAATGAAAACAGCTTCAATTCCCATCGCTTCCGCCCAGTCACCCATCTGTTCTGCCGATAAATCATAGGTAAAGGCTGTATGGTGGGCGCCGCCGGCTAAAATCCAGCTCTCCGCTCCTGTGGTAAGATTTGGCTCAGGCGTCCAGAACGCAGTGGCAACCGGAAGCTTTGGCATGGTCTTTTCCGTCTTTTTACAATTTACAGTGTTGATGATCAAACGAAAACGGCTGCCCAGATCAATCAGGGATGTTGCTATCCCCTTTCCTTCCTTTGCAGTAAATACAAGACGTGCAGGTGCTTCCCTATCTCCCATGGACAGCGGATTTACTCTGATGCCTACCGTTCCATCTGCGATGGTGGGGCAAACCTCCAGCATGTGGGCCTGTAAGATCCCTTCTTTGCCGGGAACCAGGTTGTAGGTGTAATCCTCCATAAAGGAAGTTCCCTTCGCGCCCTTTGCCCCTTCGGTCATGATCTTCATCAGGCGCACCATAGCTGCTGTCTTCCAGTCTCCTTCCGCCCCGAAGCCATAGCCCTTTTCCATCAGGCGCTGGATGGCAAGGCCGGGAAGCTGCTTTAATGAGCCTAAATCCCCAAAGTGAGTGACGATTGCCTGATAATCCTTATCCTTTAAAAACCGTTCAAAGCCAAGCTCGATCTGCGCCTGAACCGCCACATGGGTCTTAAACTCCTCATGGTCCATGCCTTCCGTTAAAACTTCATATCTGCTGTAATATTCCTCCACCAGGGAAGAGATATCACCTGCTGCCACACCCTTTACATAATCTGCGATTTCATTGACTGGATAGGCATCGATCTCCCAACCGAATTTCATCTGGGCCTCTACCTTATCTCCTTCAGTAACCGCCACGTTTCTCATATTGTCAGCAACCCGGACCACGCGGATATGACTGCTTTCCATAATTCCCACCGCAGTCCGCATCCAGGAACCGATCCGCCTCTGGACTCCTTCATCATCCCAATGGCCTGCGATCACCTTTCTCGGAATCCCCATTCTGGTGACCATATGCCCGAATTCCCGGTCGCCGTGGGCCGACTGGTTCTCATTCATGAAATCCATATCAATGGTATCATAGGGAATCTCCCGGTTAAACTGGGTGTGCAGATGAAGCAAAGGCTTCCGGTACTCCTGAAGCCCTAAGATCCAGGACTTGGCAGGAGAAAAGGTATGCATCCAGGTAATCACGCCTGCGCAGGACTCATCGGTGTTAGCCTCATGAAACAGCCTGCGTATGGAGGTATTATCAATCAGCACCGGTTTTAAAATCACCTCATAGGGAAGAGCACCGGATGCGTTAAGACTTTCCGTGATGATCCGTGAATGCTCCGCAACATTTCTTAAGCATTCCTCACCGTAAAGATCCTGAGAGCCTGTTGCAAACCAAAATTTATATTCTTTTTTCACCATGTTTTACTGTCCCTCTCTTTCATTATTTTCCAAGCCGTATCACATTCCAAGACGCCTTGTGCAAGGTACTTGTCATGGTACCGCCATCCAGTGCAGACTGACTGGTTTGCTTTGGAGCCACCCGTTGGCAAAAAGGCCCGTTCTCCGCTTTCAAATCATCGCTTTCCAAAACCACATGCTCCAGAACCCGGTATCCTTCAAAGCTCCTCACATCCACAGTCAATTCCGCATCCTTTTTAAGATCCCTGTTCACCGCAAAGATGGTCACTTCATGAAGAGCCTCATTGTATACGGACACAGCTTCTACCGCAGTCACATCTTCATGGGCTGACGTATCGAATTTTGGCGTACTGATGACCGGGACAAGGGCCGTTCCACGTCCATATTGGGAAGCATGCATAAATGGATAAAAGATTGTCTGTCTCCATGCCTTTCCGCCTTTGGCTTCCGTCATAATGGGCGCGATCACGTTTACGAGCTGGGCCAGACATGCCATCTTCACCCGGTCCGCATGCTTTAACAGGGTAATAAGCATAAGGCCTACCAAAAGAGCATCTTCAAAGTTGTAAATGTCCTCCAGCATAGGAGGTGCGACCTGCCATGGGTGGTTTTTCGTGATGTCATCATCCGCCGCATTGGAGTGATACCAGACATTCCACTCATCAAAGCTGATCTTAATATCCTTTTTGCCCCTCTTTTTGGCCTTTACAAAATCACAGGTGGCAATGACGGTGCGGATAAACTGATCCATATCATCGGAGGAAGCAAGAAAATCCTGGCTGTCCCCCTTTTGGTTCCCATAATACTGGTGCATGGATATGTAATCCACATAATCATAGGTATGCCAAAGAGTCACTGCCTCCCAGTCCGGGAACGTAGGTATGGCTAAGTATGAACTTCCGCAGGAAACCAGTTCAATGTCAGGGTCAATGATCTTCATGGCTTTTGCCGTTTCTTCTGCCAGACGCCCATATTCCTCCATGGTCTTATGTCCGATCTGCCATGGACCATCCATCTCATTTCCCAGGCACCAGGTCTTTATGTTATGAGGCTCCTTATAACCGTGGCTGATTCTTAAATCACTGTATTTGCTGTTGCCCGGATGATTGCAGTATTCCAGCAGATTGCATGCATCCGCAATTCCTCTGGTTCCTAAGTTTACCGCCATCATTACATCAGAGCCTGCACTTCTGGCCCATGTTGTAAATTCATTTAGGCCAACCTTATTCTCCTCCAGACTTTTCCAGGCCAGATCCAGACGCCTGGGTCGATCATTTAAAGGCCCCACGCTGTCCTCCCAGTTAAAGCCAGATACAAAGTTGCCTCCAGGATACCGGATGATAGGAACATTTAATTCCCGTATCAGTTCCTTCACATCATCCCGGAAGCCATTTTCATCAGCAGATACATGTTCCGGACAGTAAATCCCGTCGTATACAGCCCGCCCCAGATGCTCTATAAAGGAGCCATAGATTCTTTCATCGACCTCTGCAATGGGAAACTCCCTGTCAATTATCATTTTTACTTTGTGAAACTCCATTGATATGATCCCGCCCTTCTGCCATAAACCAGACTTGTTATGTTCCAAATACCTTTTTATAAGAGTGACAAAATATCCTCTAACTATAATTTATTACTTGTACGCACCATTGCACAAGTTGTTTTTATGTATTTTACCACAAGAAGGCAGGTTTTACAAAAATATCCCCTAAGAGCCTGAAGAGAGAACGCACAAGGAATACACGTATTCTTTCTGATTTCTATGTTTTTTCCACAATCCACTGAATAAACCGAGGGAAAATGCACAATTTTAATTTTAAAATTCATGAATGTTTGTTGACACTTTTTCAGAAAAATGAGTTATATTAATAAATGTAACCCCCCCCCAATACATTATATAGTTTTTGCTACACCCCATAAGAAACGAAATACCTTCTCCGAAAAAGGACCAGCTTCCCCAGCTGGTCCTTTTCATTTTCTTTTATTCTTATGTTTATTTTTTATTCCGGCGTTGTTTTAAAATCTTTTCAAACGCTTCTTCTGCCCCTTCCGCTTTTAAGCGCCGCCTTCTCTCTTCTCTTCTGAGAGCGATCTCTCTGGCCTCTTTCTTTTTCTTATAAATGAAAAATCCGGTTCCGCCGCCTGCCAGTCCAAGAAAAGCAGCAATTCCTGCTATCGTAAGCACTCTGCTTCCCTTATGATCCGATGACTTTTTATTGGCGCCTGAATTTGTTTCTGATTCCACTGGTTTTGCTTCTGTGGATCCCTGTTCTGATTCCTGGCTCGTTGGTTCCGGAGCATTCTTCTCCATTAAGTAGGCCTGGCCCACCTTTCTGTCATTGTAGGAATATTGGATCATAGCTACCGCCCCTTTTGGACTTCCTTTCGGAAGCTCTGTTACAAGAGTCTTATCCGCCTGGGAGAACTCGGCTCCTTTGGGAATGGTTACAGTGCTGTCCGGTTCTAATTCCAGATCAGAGGGTTTATAAGATGTCCCTTTTATCTCAACAGGTTCTTCCCCTGATATATAACTGGTTTCATTCCCTGTAACAGGGAAGTTTTCAAAACGGCTGAAGCCAAATTCCAAAAGAGCTTTACCATCAATAAAATATTGCTTCGGGCTTCCCTTTAAAATAACGGAGATAAGCCTTTTTCCATCCTGCTCCCCATAGGTCACAAGGGTATTTCCTGCTTTAATTAGATATCCAGTCTTTCCTGCCACTGCTGACGGACAATAAAATTCACTCTTTGTATCCTTGGTCTTTACCAGACGATGCTCGTTGTAAATGGTAAGCCCCTCCGGATTATTGGATGTGGGGGGAATATTATGGCTGATTGCAGAGCTGATCTCCACAAGCTTTTTATTGCTGTAAGCAGCCTTTGCTATGAGTGCCATATCATAAGCAGTCACATACTGGGTGTCTCCATTAAGCCCTGACGGATTGTCAAAATGGCTTTCCGTACAACCAAGCTCCTTGATCTTATCATTCATCATGTCTACAAATCCCTCTCTGCTTCCGGCCACATGCTCCGCAAGAGCATTCGCTGCCTGGTTGCAGGAATGAAGGATCAGAGAGTAGAGACAGTCTTCCACAGAAAGCTTGTCACCTGTATCCACATTTAATTTATTGCCGCTGCCCTCCTCCACATTGTAAATGGCATCCTTTGAAAAGGTCACCATGTCGTCGAGTTTCGCGTTCTCTAAAACAATAAGAGCAGTCAAAATCTTCGTTATGCTGGCTGGCGGATAAGGGGCATGGATATTCTGGCCAAATATGACGGCCCCTGAATCCCCGTCTATAACAATCCCGGCTTCCGCCTGGATGCCCGTATCAGACGGCCAGTCCGGTTTCGCATATACAGTCATTAGAAACAGCTGGCTGACCAATATGCAGCTAATCAGTACTTTTATCCTCCGATTCACGTATCATCCTCCTGACATGAAATATGCCTTAAAGCCGCATTCAGATTATTATACGGTTTTAAGGCATTATATTACTTCGCACAATTTATTACTTGCCCCAAGATTTTTTAACTATAAGTATCTTACTGACCTTAGACCAATCTGAAAAAGGGCATTTATATTATAATACATCAAATCTTTGTTATATTCAAGAAAAACATTTAGAACTATATTGCCTTTGTTTGCTCTTTCTTATACCGTGAAGGCGTAACACCATATGTGGGTTCATTTCTCCTAAAGAAAAACTCAATTAAAAAATGCCCCAAACCCGCAAAAATACTAGTTTTTTACGGTTTAGGGCATTTATCATCTCAATCTGAACATTTACTTCGCGTAATCTGTAACTCTGGACTCCCGGATCACATTGACTTTGATCTGTCCCGGGTATTCCAGAGATTCTTCAATCTTCTTGGAAATATCACGGGCTAAAAGAACCATATCGTCATCGTTAATCTGCTCCGGTACTACCATAATCCGAACTTCGCGTCCTGCCTGAATGGCAAAGGACTTGTCCACTCCCTTAAAGGAGTTGGTAATATCTTCTAACTGTTTTAATCTGTTTGTATATGTCTCCAGAGTCTCTCTTCTTGCTCCAGGTCTTGCGGCAGATATTGTGTCTGCTGCCTGGACAATGCAAGCGATAAGGCTCTGTGGTTCAACATCGCCATGATGTGATTCCACAGTGTTCAGCACGATTGCAGATTCCTTATATTTCTTACATAACTCCACACCGAGCTGAATATGAGAACCTTCCATCTCATGGTCAACGGCTTTTCCGATGTCATGTAGTAAACCGGCACGCTTGGCCATGCGGATATCAAGGCCGATTTCTCCGGCCAACAGCCCTGACAATTGGGCCACCTCAATGGAATGCTTTAATGCATTCTGACCGTAGCTTGTTCTGTATCTCAGCTTGCCAAGCAATCTGATGAGTTCCGGATGAAGACCGTGAATGCCCACTTCAAGAGCAGCGGCTTCTCCTTCTTCACGCATATTGGTTTCTACCTCTTTTTGTGCCTTTTCCACCATTTCTTCAATTCTTGCAGGATGAATACGTCCATCCACAATAAGGCGTTCCAACGCGATTCTGGCTACTTCTCTACGAACCGGATCGAATCCGGATAATACAACAGCCTCAGGGGTGTCATCAATAATGAGTTCCACTCCCGTAAGGGTCTCTAACGTACGGATGTTACGGCCTTCCCTTCCGATGATTCTTCCTTTCATCTCATCGTTTGGTAGCTGCACGACTGAAACCGTAGTTTCTGCCACATGGTCAGCAGCGCATCTTTGAATGGCTGTAACCACGTATTCCCTCGCCTTTTTTTCGGCTTCTTCTTTTGCTTTGTTGTCAAGTTCCTTAATTAATTTCGCAGTGTCATGTTTAACGTCATCTTCAACAGATTTTAAAAGATATTCTTTTGCCTGTTCGGAGGTAAGTCCAGAAATTTTTTCCAGTTCCTGAATGCCTTTTTCATAGAGAGATTCCACTTCGGTATTTCTCTTATTCAGGGCGTCCTCGCGAGCAGCCAGACCTGCTTCTCGTTTTTCCATAACCTCGGACTTCTTGTCCAGGTTTTCTTCCTTGCTTAGTACTCTTCTTTCATAACGTTGAAGCTCAGCTCTTCTTTCCCTGGTTTCCTTCTCCAGTTCATTCTTAGTCTTTAAAGACTCTTCTTTTGCCTCAAGGAGAGCTTCGCGCTTCTTTGTCTCAGCGGTCTTTAATGCTTCATCTATTATTTCCCGGGATTTTTCTTCCGCAGTGCCAATCTTGCTTTCGTAAGCATTTTTACGATACGTGATGGCAGCAGACCAGGCAATAAAAGCAACTACTACTGATACTACAATTGCAATCAATATAGCCATGAATACTGATACTGACACAGGAGCACCTCCTTATTAGATTTTCATTGTACAACAATACAACACTACAATTTTAAACTGTTTTATACATTATGTCAAGTATTTCGCCCCTGTTTCAGGTATACTTATACACATTTTCCTTGTTGTCAGTATTCACTATAAATTCCGCCTAAAACACGGCTTATTGCATCGTAAGAAAAACCCCGTCTACCCAAGGCAGCCATCATTTTTCCTCGTTCCTTAAAGTCCATTTCCTCCGCTTTTATGCGCTTCTTATTCACATAGGCCCGTATCTGCGCCTCTTCATCCACAGGCTGTTCTCTAAGGATCTCCTGGATCACCTCTTTGTCAAGACCCTTTTTCTGCAGTTCGTACTGAATCTGCCGCCCGCTTTTCCGCTCTGAATTGAATTCCACGTATCTGCGGCCGTAGTTCTCATCGTTGATAAAGTTATGTTCTTTTAAAAAATCTATGGCGTAATCGGCAGCTTCTTTCGGATACCCTCCATCCTTTAACTTCCGTCTCAGTTCCTGTTCCGTCTTATCTGAGGATTTCAGAAGAAAAAGGACCCTTTCCCTGGCCCTTTTAAACAAAACCTCATTAAGGATCTCCTGATAAGTCTCTTCGGAAAGCGGCGTTCCTTCCTCTATCCCAAATTTTCTGATTTCCCCTCGATATAGGACAAGAGTAAAGTCTTCATCCAGAATGACTTTACTCCTGCGTTTATCAACGGGCACAATTTCCACAACTGTCATATAGGCCCCTTATTTTAACTTTTTTCCGGCGTTCATGAATTCGCCGGCCAAAACCTTGCGGAGATTACTCCTTGGGAGTTTCGTCTTTGCTTTCCTCTGCCTTGATTCTCTTGCTTTCCTTAGTGGCAGCTGAACCAGCACTCTCCGACGCTATACTGCTTTCTTCATGAAGCCCATACTTTATACGGACCTTGTTCTCTACCTCCAGGCAAACTGCCGGATTATCCTGAAGATAAGTCTTGGCATTTTCCCGGCCCTGGCCGATCTTGACATTATTATAAGCAAACCATGCTCCGCTCTTTTCCACGATATTCTCTTTTACCGCCAGATCCAGGATATCTCCTTCCTTGGAAATACCTTTGCCGAACATGATGTCGAATTCTGCCTCTTTAAATGGCGGTGCAATCTTATTCTTTACTACCTTTACACGGACCCGGTTACCTACCATATCTCCGCCCTGCTTTAAGGTCTCGATCTTACGGATATCCAGGCGGACAGACGCGTAGAACTTAAGGGCACGTCCACCCGTAGTAGTCTCAGGGCTTCCAAACATGACTCCCACCTTCTCACGAAGCTGGTTAATAAAGAGAACAATACAGTTGGACTTGCTGATGATGGCCGTCAGCTTTCTAAGAGCCTGGGACATCAGACGCGCCTGAAGACCCACATGGGAATCGCCCATATCACCTTCAATTTCGGCCTTTGGCACAAGAGCTGCGACCGAGTCCACGATTACTATGTCAACAGCACCGGACCGAACCATGGTTTCCGTGATCTCCAATGCCTGCTCTCCGTTATCCGGCTGGGAAATGTAAAGGTTATCAATATCCACTCCAATGTTCTTGGCGTAAACAGGATCAAGGGCATGCTCCGCGTCAATAAATCCCGCGATGCCGCCTCTCTTCTGAACCTCTGCAATCATATGTAGGGCAACCGTCGTTTTACCACTGGATTCCGGCCCGTAGATCTCCACAACCCTTCCCTTTGGAATTCCTCCCAGGCCAAGAGCAATAT
Organism: Lacrimispora sphenoides JCM 1415; assembly: GCF_900105615.1. Taxonomy (NCBI): domain Bacteria; kingdom Bacillati; phylum Bacillota; class Clostridia; order Lachnospirales; family Lachnospiraceae; genus Lacrimispora; species Lacrimispora sphenoides. The sequence continues at coordinate 3,578,797 of NZ_LT630003.1, forward strand.
CAAGGCTTAATGCTCCTGTAGGTATGGTCTCCACGTTCATATTTGTGCCTGAGTCGCCCAGCTTCATAACAGAGCCTTTCCCATATGCCTTTTCTATCTGAGTAAGGGCGGCATCAAGCGCCTTTAGCTTATCATCTTTATTCATATTATCCTCCGACGCGAACAAATGTTCTTTTTCTGTTTATAATCATAGTATACTTCCGGGCAAATGTCAACCAGAAATTTATTCTTCTGAGCTCAATACGCATCACACTCCTGACCTGTACAGCAAAAAATCATTTTAATATATTCAATAGGGACGTTTTGGCGAAATGCCTGAAAGTTGAAGAAAAGACAAACTGCATTCATACTGTTAATTTACTATAGCATAGGAGGATTGGAGGTGCAACTACTATTTTGTAATAATGTCATCGGAATCAGGCCACATCATGCGGTATATCGAATGCTCCCTGGCCGCTCAAATACAGTTGTGCCTTCGCTTCATACATATGAGTGAACCGAAGTCTTAAACCACTTTATCATCTATCCTGCAATAAGCAAAATTAAGGAAAAAACCGTGCTATTCCCAAAATAATCCAGGTAAACACGGCTTTTATTATCAAACAGTTCACAAGAGTAATCCCCCATCAGCTCATCCCAAGTGTCTGCATCGTGGAAAGGCAGGTAACAGCATTCCTTTCCCACTATAGCCTTCCGCACTCTCTATCAGTTAGTCCCTGCATCTGGAAGCCGGCGGTATACTTTGCGGAAAGCGGAAAAAATTCTCCGGATCGTACTTTGCCTTAATTCCGGTCAAGCGCTCAAAGTTACCGCCATAGTATACCTTTGGCCAGTTTTCGATGGACAAATCCTGGGTGTTGATATAAACACCATTGGTATATGGCAGCATTTCCCTTCGAAATTGATCCACCCAATGAATACCGGGGCCTGCACCCTCGGGCTCGTTCCATGTGGCATAAATAGACATATTTGACAGCGCATTACGCTGGAAGTACGCTGTGGCTTTGCTGGAAATATCAGCTACCGCCCCACCCAAACCATGGAACAGGAGAGACACAGAAGCGGTTGGGGGATTTGTAATAAAACGCTGTATGATGTCAATTGCCTCATCCGGCAGCAATTCATCGACATAAGGCCCAACGCTTTTAAATGGCTCCGGGCTAACGGGCTGGGTCTTTCCAATGCGGGCTGCGGCTTCTACCCATGGTATATCCTCAATAAATACACTAGTAGGTGAACCGGACCGGAGCAAGGGACGAAGCAATTCGCGCAATACTTTGGCTGAGCCGAGAAACACCCCTTGTGCAAGCAAAAAGGATTGCTCTCCTGATATAATCGATAACAGCGGTGTAAACCTGTTGTCTGCGTCGGGAAGCGTGTATTCCTGCCAGGTCTTTAGCACCGGTTTTAAGTCTTCAAGTTCCCAGTTGATTGCAGCATAAGCCACCGTATCGATTTCGTGCGTACGAAAACGGAAGGAAGTGCATACGCCAAAGTTACCTCCGCCACCCCCCCGCAGGGCCCAAAACAGGTCTGGGTTGCGGTCGGCGCTTGCATGCAGCACACAGCCATCTGCGTCTACCAATTCTGCCTCCAGAAGATTGTCAATAACAAGCCCCCAAGGTCTGGAAAGGCTGCTATGCCCACCGCCCGAGGTAACGCCAGCAATACCAGGGGTGGGGCATAACCCCGGCGGAACGACTAAACCCTGTGAACCAAGTTCTTCTATAATTTCAACATTCCGAAGCCCTGTCTGGAGTGTGACTGTGCCTTTTTTGCGATATATCTCCAGTTGTTTCATTTCGCTGACATCGATGATAAGCCCGCCATTCAGCGCAGACAAACCCTCATAGTTGTGGCGTCCAGAGCGCATTCTAAGCGGTACTCCGGTATAACGCGCCCAGCGTATGGCATTGATGACATCCTGTGTTTCCTTTGCGAATACAATAACCAGTGGAAATTTATTAAAAAACGTATTGAATTCCTGGCGGGCGGAGTTGTACAGCGGATCATTTGGTAAAACAATCCGTCCGGTCAGTTCGGGCTCTTTTCTATATTTCATTGTTATTCTCCTTAATATTTGGACGCATAACATGCATGGTCCTCTTATAATATATGGCTCGTACAATGCTTTATTTCCCGAACGTAACCGCTGTCAAGAAGCCAAGTAAATCATATTTGCAAACAGCGCTGCAAACTGCTAATCTCAACTGTCCCACCAGAGCTGGGTATAAAATGGCGTGATTTACAAGCAAAATAGCATACATTAGCTCAAACATAGCCGGCTGAGAAATACGTTTTTATTCCTGCCATTAAGGACCTTCCAATGGCAGTGATGCAATTGTGGGCCTTTTTATAAGGGTAAGAGCCGTGTATTGGCTGTTATAACTCAAAGTCCCATAAATGATCGACTAAAAGATCAGGGCCTCCACGGGTCAAATTTTCCCGTAGAAGCCCTGTTGATATTCTTACCATTCTACTATTACATCAAAAGCCTCTCCACATCAAGCATCCCCCATCCCTGCTGATTTATGGGAAGACCCAGATCCACGGCCCGCTCTCTTAACATCAGTTTCACATCCCGGTTGGTCATATAGGGATATTTCTGAAGAAGAAGCGCAATTGCCCCTGAAACCAGGGGTGTCGACATTGAGGTTCCGCTTTTGGCAAGGTATTGCCCTGATTCGTTGGCGCAGCTGATAATCCCTGCCCCCGGAGCGATGATTTCCGGTTTGCAGATGCAGGCACCGGTGGGACCTCTTCCAGAATAATCAATCATCCGGTTTCCCATTACATTAACCTCTTTATAGTCATCTGAGCACCCCACAGTAATCACCTTCCGGCTGATTCCCGGAGTTGTGATCGTATTCATGCCCGGTCCCATGTTTCCTGCGGCCACACAGACCACCAGCCCGTCATCCCATGCCGCATTTACTCCACGCACGAGAACTGAATTCTCTGTCATCCCCTTTTTCGAAAAGGAACCAACAGAAATATTTACAATCCTGATCCCATACCTTTCTCTGTTATCACGAATCCATTTAAGTCCGGCCAGCACATCAGAAGCATAACCATTCCCTTTTTTATCCAATACCTTAAGCATAATGATATGGCACTCTGGTGCTATGCCCATATACATTCCTCCGGAAGCGATGCCGCTGCCTCCAATGATTCCTGATATATGAGTCCCGTGACCGTTATCGTCATAGGTATCCCTTCTGCGGTGTACAATATCTACAAAAGCCGCCATTCTATGTTCAAAGTCCTCATGAAGATAAATCCCCGTATCGAGAACTGCAACTCCAATCCCACGCCCTGTATAGCCCATATGATGGGCAGCATCACAGTGTATTGCTTCTCTCACATGATTCACAGTCCATTACCTGATTCCTTTTTTATTAGGATATTCCGGTTTGGCTCATGTGGTTTCTTTTCCTCTAAAATACGAAGGAGATTTTAGTCAAATACCATTTACTTTCTGCTTGTCCGTTCCTATAATGGATATAGAATAACAAGTAAGGAGATTATTATTATGGAAAATCATCGATCCGATGCCACTTTGCTGACACAGAACCTGATCCGCATCGACAGTACGGATCCCGGTGCTTACGAAAAAAATATTGCCGAATATATTTTTAACCGGCTATCTTCCCTGTCTGTCCCTGTCATAAAAAAAGAGGTCCTGCCGGGCCGTTATAATATTATGGCAAAAATTAAAGGAGAAATCGACGACCCTGCTCTTGTTTATATCTGCCACATGGATACGGTAACCATTGGAGACGGCTGGACAACCGACCCTCTTGGAGCAGAGGTTATTAATGGAAGGATTTATGGCCGGGGAGCCTGTGACATGAAATCCGGACTTGCCTGTGCGCTCTCCGCCTTTTCCGCCGTGGCAGAGGAGGCGGCTTCCGGAAAAATCCCCAGGCATTCCTTTGTTTTCATCGGTACTGTTGATGAAGAAGATTTCATGCGGGGAGTTGAGGATGTGATAAAAGAAGGCTGGGTGACTAAAAAAAGCTTTATTCTTGATACAGAGCCAACAAACGGACAGATCCAGGTTGCTCATAAAGGGCGTACCTGGTTTGAAGTCACCGTTACAGGAGTGACCGCCCATGCGAGCACTCCCTGGAAGGGGGCCGACGCCATTGCCGCTATGGCCGAGATCATATCTTCCATACGCCGCCGGATCGGAGAATGCCCCTCTCATGAGGATCTGGGCATATCTACCGTCACATTCGGCCAGATCGAAGGAGGATACCGCCCATATGTGGTTCCTGACCAATGCAAAGTATGGATCGACATGCGCCTGGTGCCTCCCACAGATACAGCTGCTGCCATCTCCATTGTGGAACAGGCCATCCGGGAAGCTGCGATCGCTGTTCCAGGGATCACCTCTTCTTATGAGATCACAGGAGACAGGCCATTCATCGAAAAGGATGAAAACTCCTATTTATTAAAAGCCCTGAAAGCCGCAGCAGAGGAAACCACAGGAAAAACAGTCCCTGTTTCCTATTTCCCCGGGTACACAGACACCGCTGTCATCGCTGGAAAGCTTCACAATCCCAACTGCATGTCCTATGGTCCCGGTGACCTGGAACTGGCCCATAAGCCGGATGAATTTGTCCCCTGTGAAGATATCTTAAGATGCGAGGAAGTGCTCACCAGACTGGCACGCTCCATTATCTTTTAGTATTTTCTTCCGGGTCCGGAATTGAAGTGAACCCAAAATGTTGGTTGAAACGCTAACATGGAGGGTTCCTTTTTTATGTAAAAGAAAAAAACGGGAAATAAACACCCATCGACTTAATATCGACAGATGTTTTCAAAAGGAGAATGGGACTGTTGGATTCCACCTACTCTAATTCAACACCTTTTAGATATAATTGCTGCAGAATAAAATCATTTATTCGATTATTAATTTCTGTTTTATCATATAAGCCATTGCAAATGTCATAAAACGCACCTACACTAATCTCACAAACAATTTTTTTACTTCCTCTTTTCCGTTCAAACTGGAAGATTCCATCATCATAAAATATTGTATAATCCTCATTGCTTTCTAGTCCCCTTAAACAATTCCTTATACTTTTATTTCTGTAAGTACCAGGAAATAAATGCCAGGTTCTACCCATTATATCTTTCACCTCCATATTAATATTATATACCAAGGTTTACCGAAAGAAAGTAAATATTACCTACAAATTTCGATAATTTTCTTATGCTAAAGTACGATACGCAAGAACACGACTCCTGCCAATGAGACTTCTTTTAAGGGCAGTATTGAAGAAGAACTCTATGATGTCCTGTACTATACTCTTGCTATCGCCAACCTGTATGATATTGATCTGGAAACATGGATTCCTATGAAAGAACGTATAAACGATGAAAAATACGGAACCCACAATGCAGACAAACTCCTTTCAAATGAATGGCATGGACCTTTCCGAATAATTCCACTGATTGGTCGTATTTATGTCACTAGTTGCGTAATACCTATTATTTTTCAAATAGTTCATGAGGGAGAGTCCAGATTTTTTTGCAATTTTATCAACATCTGATTTTTCCTCGTGAAGATTGAATTAAGAAAATCTTCATAATCTATTCAAACAATATACAAACTTTTCTCGAGGCGGTGTGTTATACTAATACCATAAGAAATGCACAATGTATCAATTATCCTTTCACCCTTTTTGAAATCCGAAAATCCTAAGAAAAATCTCCCCTGTGTCATGTGGCACAGGGATTTTTCTGCCCAAATTAAGAAAATACACGGTTTACAGGTAAAAAATAAAAGAGAAGTTTCCGGAATCTCCGGAAACCATCTCTCCTTCATTTATAATTTCTTACGAAATTATTAATATTTCATATCCTTCAGCACGTCACAAAAATCAAAGGTGGCAAAATAATCCCTGGGAGTCTCGGCCCTGCGGATCATCTCAACGGATCCATCTTCTTTTAAGAGCAGCTCCGCAGACTTTAATTTCCCATTATAATTATATCCCATGGCAAAGCCATGAGCTCCTGTATCGTGAATGAAAAGCAGATCGCCCACGGATATCTCAGGAAGGTTCCGGTCAATGGCGAATTTGTCATTATTTTCACAGAGAGAGCCTACCACATCATATTTATGGCCGCACACATCTCCCTCTTTTCCCATAACAGTGATATGATGGTAAGCACCATACATGGCCGGTCTCATTAGATTTACCGCACAGGCATCAACGCCGATGTATTCCTTGTGGGTGTGCTTCTCATGAATGGCCCTTGTTACCAGGCCGCCATAAGGCCCAAGCATGAAGCGTCCAAGCTCTGTGTAAATTGCCACATCTCCCATTCCTTCCGGCACCAGAATTTCTTCATAAACCGCTCTGACCCCTTCACCGATGGCCTTGATGTCATTAGACTCCTCCCCCGGACGGTAAGGAATTCCGATTCCTCCTGACAGGTTAATGAAAGAGATATGGGCTCCCGTCTCCTTTTTAAGCTCTACCGCAAGCTCGAAAAGCACCTTTGCAAGAAGAGGATAATATTCATTGGTTACCGTGTTGCTCGCTAAAAATGCATGAATTCCGAAGTTTTTAGCTCCATTGCTTTTCAATATACGGAAGGCCTCAAACATCTGCTCGGTCGTCATTCCATATTTGGAATCTCCCGGATTATCCATAATGTCATTACTGATCTTAAATATACCGCCCGGATTGTAACGGCAGCTGATGGTCTCCGGAATATGCCCGATGGCTTTTTTAAGAAATTCTATATGAGTGATGTCGTCCAGATTGATGATCCCGCCGATTTTGTCCGCATACTGGAATTCCTCTGCAGGCGTGTCATTGGATGAAAACATGATATCAGAGCCGGTAAAGCCAAGGCAATCAGACATCATAAGCTCTGTCATGGATGAACAGTCCGCTCCGCACCCATAATCCTTTAAAATATTCAGGATAAATGGATTGGGCGTGGCCTTAACCGCAAAATACTCCCGGTACCCTTTATTCCAGGAAAACGCCTCCTCTAACTTCTGGGCATTCTCCCTGATTCCCTTTTCATCGTATAAATGAAAAGGCGTTGGATACTCTCTCGCGATCTCTTCTAACTTTTCCTTTGTAACAAATGGTCTCTTGTCCATAGCTTTCCTCTCCTCTCGTAGCTTACCATATGCAAAAAGAGCCTGTCTCCGGCACATCTGCTGTAAGCTACATTGTACCGGGGATAGACTCCTTTGTCTACACTTTTCTTGTATAATTATTCATAGCAGAAGTAATCTGCGGTGTGCGATTTTAAACCTGCGGTTTTACTCGCTTACGGGCATCCCTTAATCTACGGTTACGACCCTCATGATGTTGGTATGTGCTGCCGGTTCATTTTTTCTTACCGGATTCACCACACCGGCAGTTACTACTACCGTTTCATTTTCCTTAACAATGCCTTTTGACTTTAACAGTTCCATGGAGGAATAAATCAAAACGTCAGTGGATTCTGCACGCTTTCCATGGAATGGCTTTACGCCCCAGTATAACTGCATCTGGCGAAGGGCGGAAGCACTTGGGGACAGGCCGATGATCAGGCTTTCCGGTCTCCATTTGGATAACAGTCTTGTCGTGAAGCCGGTGATGCTTGGAGCAACAATCACTCTGGCTCCCAGATCATGGGCAGTAGCAACAGAAGAATAACATACGGCGTTGGATACATTATGCACATTGACAGCAGAAACCTTGCGCTCTCTGTATGCGCTGTAATCCAGATGCTTTTCTGTCTCTTCCACGATGGACGCCATCATGGAAAGAGCTTCAACCGGATATTTACCCATAGCGGTCTCGCCGGAAAGCATTACTGCATCTGTTCCGTCATAAACTGCATTTGCCACGTCCGTTACCTCTGCTCTGGTTGGGCGGGGATTGCGGATCATGGAATCTAACATCTGGGTTGCCGTAATAACAGGTTTGCAGGCTTCGTTGCATTTTTCGATGATACGTTTCTGAATGAATGGAACCTCCTGGGCCGGAATCTCAACTCCCATGTCACCGCGGGCAACCATGATGCCGTCACTGGCTTCGATGATATCATCCAGGTTTTCAATGCCTTCCGCGTTTTCGATCTTGGCAATAACGGCAATATTGGAACCATGCTCTTCCAGGATTTTCTTTATTTCGTTTATGGCATCAGCGGTACGTACAAAGGAAGCTGCAATGAAATCAAAGCCCTGCTCGATACCAAACTTTATGTCCATTTTGTCCTTGTCAGTAAGCGCCGGAAGCTTTACCTTAACATTCGGAACATTGACGCCTTTTCTCTCTCCCAGCTCGCCGCCGTTAATGATCTTGCATGTAATCTCTTTGCCCTTTACCTCGATGACTTCCAGTTCAATCAGGCCATCATCAATGAGGATACGGTTTCCTGGGACTACATCTTCATTCAGGCCATCATAGTTAATATGTCCTTTTGTTTCATCTCCAACGATTTCCTCTGTTGTCAGGATATAGATTTCTCCCTCTTTCAGATTCACCTTTTTGCCGTCCTTCAAAAGTCCGGTACGGATCTCCGGTCCTTTTGTATCAAGAAGCGCTGCAATCGGAAGGTCAAGTTCCTCACGGATGCTCTTCAGTAAATTAAGGCGCATCTTCTGCTCCTCATAATCACCGTGTGAAAAGTTGAATCTGGCAACATCCATGCCGTGTTCGGCAAGTGCCTTCATCATTGCGTAATCGTTGGTATTAGGTCCCATGGTGCAAATAATCTTGGTTCTCTTCATCGTTATCCTCCGTAGCTAGTTGGTCGTATCACCGGTTGTGGGGTTGGACGGTGTTACATGTTTATGTGTATACAAATGCTCAGAACAGTATTCAAAACTGCCTTCGCATTTTGAACAATAACGGAATTCCAGGTTTGGGGAGTCCTTTTCGGTCCGCCCGCAGACGGCACACCGGTGGTGTGTCCATCCCTGGGGCTTTATCTTCATCTGCTTATTAAAATTTTGCTTTCTTTTGATCTCTTTTGGATTGAACCGGCTTAAATTCCGTGTCAAAACAAAAAAGATGATAAAGTTCAATAAGGACATGAATATCGTGACTCTGGTCGCTATATTGCCAGTGATAAAGCCATACAGGAAATAGATTCCGTTAAAGATGGCCAGCCATTTGGCTTTTATAGGAATCACGAAAAACAAAAGGAATTCCAAATCCGGAAATGTGGCGGCAAAGGCAAAGAACAGGGAATAATTGAGAAATTCCGTTGTCAGATATACCGTTTTTCCCATGAAAACATACACGATCAGCGCCGCCGCCACATGACCGATGACTCCCATGAAGAAATAGACATTAAAACGGAATGCTCCCCAGATCCTCTCCAAGTTTACTCCCAGCATGTAATACAAATACATGCTGATCAGGCTTAAGAACGTGCCGCCTCCCGGCGGATAAATCATAAAAGTGGCTATTCTCCACACCTGGCCGCTAAGTATCTTCCCAGCGTCAAGGGACAGGTACTGCCAGTAAAATCCCGGTGCGAGCATCTCCATTAAGAGTCCCACACCATACATACCGATGATATAGTACATCAGATTCGGAATCGCATACTTTCTGAATCTGTGTTCAAAATTATAAAAAAACTTCATGCTTTCCTCTTTTCTGCCCATGACTTTTGGGCATAAAGGTATACCCCCAGGGTGTCTCCTCTTCTCTGCTAAAGCTAAAACAGATCCTTTTTAGAAAAAATCCACGCTACAATCAGCGTCAGGGCCAGCGTCAGACCTAAAACGATGATAAAGCCATGAGGATTATCCGCAAAAGGCATGCCAAGGGAATTAACATTCATCCCGTAAAAGCTTGCCACCATAGTTGGTATGGACATAACAATGGTGATGGTTGCCAGAAACTTCATTACAATATTTAGGTTATTGGATATAACGGAAGCAAATGCATCCATGGTCCCGCTTAAAATCCCGCTGTAGATGTTTGCCATCTCGATCGCCTGCTTGTTCTCTACAATGACATCCTCCAAAAGCTCCGTATCCTCAGGGTACTTCTTGATTTTTTCATTTCTCATCAGTTTTTCAAGCACCATCTCATTGGAGCGTAATGATGTGGTAAAGTAAACAAGGCTCTTTTCCAGCTCCAGAAGCTCGATAAGTTCCCGGTTCTTAGTGGATTTATGAAGCTTCTCTTCCACCTCCCCGCTCTTTTTGTCAATAATCCTTAAATATTGCAGATACAAAGATGCATTCTTATAAAGAATCTGCAGGATAAACCGGGTTTTCATATAAGTGTGGAAATCCCTTACCCTGCCGTCCATAAATGCATTAAGAACTGTGGTGTCTTCCAGACAGACTGTAATGATAGCATCATCAGTCGTTATGATACCCATTGGTATGGTAACATACCAGTCCTTGCCGCCGCGTTCCTCTATGGTGGGAACGTCTACCAGGATAAGCGTGTAATGATCCTCCGTCTGGATACGGGAACGTTCTTCCTCATCAAGAGGAGCCCTTAAGTCATCGGGATCGATTTTACAGGTGTTGGCGATTTCCAGGATCTCTGTGGCAGTAGGATTTGTAAGGGCGATCCAGGAACCGGGAGAAAGCTCATCCTTTTGCTGAATCAGGCCGTCTTCTGTTTTATAAATCTGAATCATAGCTTTTCTCTCTTTCACTGAAAAATCTAAATAAAAACGTTGGCAGACTTTGACTTATACATTATAATTTCCCAGGCCATTTTTGTCAAATGAAAAGGAACCCCTTTTCGTTAACTTAAACAAATTTTACTAGAATTAACATTTTTTTAGCATGTTATGGCAATTGTATTATTTCTTATTTTATGTTAAACTGATGTTCGGTGAGTCAGCAACTTACTTTTACACAAAAGGAGGCAGGGGATACCCCGCACATATGATTACATATCACACATTAGGAATCGATATCGGTTCAACAACGGTTAAAATAGCTGTATTAAACGAAGACCATGAGATCTTGTTCGCTGATTATGAGCGGCATTTTGCAAACATACAGGAAACACTGGCAGGCCTTTTAAAGAAGGCCTTTGATAAGTTGGGCCCTATGGAAATACGCCCTGCCATCACAGGCTCTGGTGGATTAACTCTGTCCAAGCATTTAAAGGTTCCCTTTGTCCAGGAGGTTGTATCGGTCGCAACCTCTCTTAAGGATTATGCCCCACAGACCGACGTGGCAATCGAACTCGGCGGAGAAGATGCAAAAATTATTTACTTCACCGGCGGCATTGACCAGCGTATGAATGGGATCTGTGCCGGTGGCACCGGGTCCTTTATCGATCAGATGGCAGCGCTTTTACAGACCGATGCCTCCGGTTTAAATGAATATGCGGCCAATTATAAGGCCATTTACCCCATTGCCGCGCGCTGCGGCGTATTTGCTAAAACGGACATCCAGCCGCTTATCAATGAAGGGGCTACCAGAGAAGATCTTGCCGCTTCCATTTTTCAGGCAGTAGTGAATCAGACCATCAGCGGTCTGGCTTGCGGAAAGCCCATCAGGGGCCATGTAGCCTTCTTAGGCGGCCCGCTCCATTTCCTTCCGGAGCTTCAGAAGGCATTTGTCCGCACCCTCCATTTATCCGGAGATGAGATCATCGCTCCGGAGCATTCCCACTTATTTGCTGCCATCGGTGCGGCCATGAATGCAGAGGAAACACAAGAAGGGAACATCTCCCTGGAAGAACTGATTGAACGCTTATCTTCCGGCATCCGGATGGAATTTGAAGTAAAGCGCATGGAACCACTGTTTGCGGATCAGGCTGATTTCGACGCGTTCATAGACCGTCACAACAGCCACTGCGTTAAAACGGGTGATCTATCCACCTACCATGGAAAATGCTTTTTAGGGATCGATGCAGGTTCCACCACCACTAAGGTGGCTCTAGTAGGCGAAGACGGCACCCTGTTATATAAATTTTACAGCAGCAACAACGGAAGCCCGCTTGCAACAGCGATCCGGGCTATGAGTGAAATCAAAGAACAATTGCCAAAGGACAGCCAGATCGTATGGTCCTGTTCGACTGGATACGGAGAAGCCCTCTTAAAATCAGCGTTCCTGCTTGATGAAGGAGAAGTGGAGACCATCTCCCACTACTATGCGGCAGCCTTCTTTGAACCAAAGGTTGACTGCATCCTGGATATCGGCGGTCAGGACATGAAATGCATCCGCATTAAAAACGGCACTGTGGACAGTGTCCAGCTGAACGAGGCATGCTCCTCGGGCTGCGGCTCTTTTATCGAAACCTTTGCCAACTCTCTAAACTACCAGGTAGAGAATTTTGCACAGGAAGCCATATTTGCCAAGAACCCCACCGACTTAGGGACCAGATGCACGGTATTCATGAATTCCAACGTAAAGCAGGCCCAAAAGGAAGGGGCCGAGGTATCCGATATTTCTGCAGGGCTTGCTTATTCAGTCATTAAAAATGCTCTGTTTAAAGTAATAAAAATTACAAATGCTTCTGATTTAGGCCAGCATGTGGTGGTCCAGGGCGGTACTTTCTATAACAATGCCGTTTTAAGAAGCTTTGAAAAGATAGCAGGCTGTGAAGCCATCAGGCCTGATATTGCAGGCATCATGGGAGCCTTTGGCGCCGCTCTTATCGCAAGAGAACGCTACGAGGAATCCAAAACAACCACCATGCTGAGCCTGGATAAGATTCTGGGACTACATTACGAAACCTCCATGGCCCGGTGCAAGGGCTGTACCAACAACTGTGTCCTTACCGTTAACCGTTTTGACGGAGGCCGCCAGTTTATCACAGGAAACCGCTGTGAACGAGGCCTTGGTAAAGAAAAAGCAAAAAGGGAAATACCAAACCTCTTTGATTATAAAAACCGCCGTATGTTTGATTACGAGCCCCTTAGTCCGGATCTTGCAGAGCGGGGCACCATCGGCATTCCCAGGGTCTTAAACATGTATGAAAACTACCCCTTCTGGGCTGTTTTCTTTAAGGAACTGAAATTCCGGACCGTGCTCTCCCCTCAGTCCACCAGAAAGATCTATGAGCTTGGCATTGAATCCATACCAAGCGAATCGGAATGCTATCCGGCAAAGATCGCCCACGGACACATTGAATGGCTGATCAAGCAGGGAATTAAAACCATATTTTATCCCTGCATTCCCTATGAACGGAATGAAACCCCTGATGCAGGAAACCATTTTAACTGCCCTATCGTCACCTCCTACGCAGAGAACATCAAGAACAACGTGGAAGGTATTAAATCAGAAAATATCCGCTTTTTGAATCCGTTCATGGCTTTTACCAACGAAGAAATACTTACCGGACGCTTAACAGAGGTATTTGCAAAGGAATTCCAGATTCCGGCATCTGAAGTTGCAGCCGCCGCCGGGAAGGGCTGGGCCGAGCTTATGGCTTCCAGGTCCGATATGGAGAAAAAGGGGGAGGAAACTTTAAAGTGGCTGGAGGACAACGACCGGCATGGAATTGTGCTGGCAGGCCGCCCCTATCACGTGGATCCGGAAATCAACCATGGCATCCCGGAACTTATCACTTCCTATGGATTTGCAGTGCTTACGGAGGATTCCATTTCCCATCTGGCTGAAATTGAACGCCCTCTGGTGGTTACTGACCAGTGGATGTACCACACCAGGCTTTACCAGGCCGCCGCTCTTGTAAAAAAAGAGAGCCGCCTGGACTTGATCCAGCTGAATTCCTTTGGCTGCGGTCTGGATGCCGTTACCACAGACCAGGTTAATGACATCTTAACCGGCTCCGGCAAGATCTATACGGTTTTAAAGATCGATGAGGTCAATAACCTGGGAGCTGCCAGGATCCGCATTCGTTCCCTGATTGCGGCACTGCGGGTGCGTGACAAACGCCACTACGAGCAAAAGGTGGTTTCCAGCGCTTATCATAGGATTATGTTTACCAAAGAGATGAAGAAGGATTACACCATCCTGTGTCCTCAGATGTCTCCCCTTCATTTTGATTTAATTGAACCAGCCATCCGTTCCTTTGGCTACCGGGTGGAGGTCCTTCAAAACGACAACCGCTCTGCCATTGATACCGGGTTAAAATACGTAAACAACGATGCCTGCTATCCGTCCCTGATCGTGGTAGGCCAGATCATGGATGCACTTCTCTCCGGTAAATACGATTTAGACCGCACTGCGGTGTTCATGAGCCAGACCGGAGGCGGATGCCGGGCTTCCAATTATATCGGCTTCATCAGGCGCGCCCTGGAGAAAGCAGATATGGGGCATATCCCGGTCATTTCCGTCAATGCAAATAACATGGAGTCAAACCCTGGATTCACCATCACCCTGCCCATGCTGACAAAGGCCATGCAGGCAGTGGTATACGGCGACGTCTTTATGAGAGTGTTATATGCAACACGCCCCTATGAGAAGGTACCAGGCTCAGCCAACTCCCTTCATGACAAATGGAAAGAGGTGTGCATCGAATCCCTGTCCAGGAAATCTCCGGACATGATGACCTTCTCCCGTAACATAAAGGGAATTATCAGGGATTTTGACAATCTTCCAAGAACTGCCGTTCAGAAGCCCAAGGTAGGAATCGTAGGAGAAATCCTTGTTAAGTTTTCACCTCTGGCTAACAATCACATTGTAGAGCTGCTGGAATCAGAAGGTGCGGAAGCTGTTATGCCGGACCTGATGGACTTCCTTTTATACTGCTTCTACAACAATAACTTTAAGGCCCAGAAATTAGGCGGCAAAAAAACCACCGCAGCCTTATCCAATATGGGAATCTCCCTGCTTGAATATTTCCGCAGGACTGCAAAGAAGGAGCTGTTAAAGAGCAAACACTTCACAGCCCCGGCCCACATCGGAAATCTGGCGGATATGGCAAAGGAATTCGTATCCATCGGAAACCAGACCGGCGAAGGTTGGTTTTTGACCGGAGAAATGCTGGAGCTGATCCACAGCGGCACCAATAATATCGTGTGCACCCAGCCCTTTGGCTGCCTCCCCAACCACATCGTTGGAAAGGGTGTCATAAAAGAGCTGCGGAAAGCTTATCCTGATTCCAATATCATTGCCGTGGATTATGATCCCGGCGCAAGTGAGGTAAACCAGTTAAACCGTATTAAGCTGATGCTCTCTACTGCCCAGAAAAATATGCGCAGAGGGGAAAATCCATCAGAGACGATATAAAAAAGATACCGGGAAGAATCGAACGATCTTCCCGGTATTTTTTTTTGTAAAAATCCTGGAAACGGTCTGGCACAGGAAAATAGCAAGGGCAGACTTCCACGATAATACATGGCAACATATACAAAAAGCTTCCGTATAAAATATACATTTTATACTAATTGTCAAATCTCTGCACTAAGTAGAGTGAAGCAAATTGTTCTTTATTTTGCCCGATAATGTTGCTATACTACATGACATAAGCAGTCTATGGTGATATTTACGGTTAATTTATGAAATTATCCAGATTAATCGGTCGTTTTGCACGGTACCCGGAGGAAGGAAACATGATTGGAAAAGGGGGATGCAGGTGTTTACAAGCAGGGAAATTCAAGTTGCATGCAAAATACTGTCCGCCAAGGGCAGCATTCGAATCAAGGATTTGGCTGACGAGTTCCAGGTAAGCTCCCGGACCGTACAATACGATTTAGAAAATATAAAGTTCTTTTTCAAGAAACAAGGCATTGAATACTGTTCAAGCCCCGGCAAAGGCATTTGGGTGAATTGTATGAAACAACAGAGAGAACATGCCCTTGCCGAGCTTTCACAGCAGCAGAAAATAAACATCCATCTTAGCCAGGAAACCCGGGTCAGGCATATTTTGCTGCAGCTTCTGTTCCGCGATGGTTATATTACAGCAGGCGGACTTGCAGAAGAGCTTAATGTAAGCCGCGGCACAATCTTAAGCGACATGGACTATGTGAATGTTTTTCTTGAGGGCAGCGGACTGTTTTTTAAAAGGCAGGTGCGTCTCGGCTATCGCTTAGACGGCTCGGAAATCGCCCTGCGTTCTCTGGCTGAGAAGCTTTTGCGCGACAGTATGTCAGTTTATGATATCTACAAAATGATTGACAGGATAAAGGACGGTATCTCAAAGGAAACGCCGCCCTTACAGTTAAGCGGAGTCTCTGCCGGAGATTATAAAGTGGTTGAGGAAGTGATGATCCGTGCATACCGCGACCATGGTTCGGTGCTTCTGGAGGATAATATCGTAATCATGGCAACCCGCCTGCTGGTCAGCCTGTCCAGAGTCCGCATAAAGAAATACATTGGGGATTCCATGCAGGAGGCGTTAAAGGATGAAAATGGACTTTCTCTTTATTGGTGCGAGGTTTATGAAAAAAACAATCTTCCCACATTGCAGGATGAATTCGATTATGTACAGGGACGATACCAGAAGACACAAATGCAGGTAGATGTTGCGGGGTTAAGCGTAGACCTGATACAGAAGGTCAGCATCATGGAGAACTTTCCGTATTATGAAGACAATACGCTGTATTCAAGACTTTTAAACCATCTGCGCCATGACCTTTCCCACATGTTTTCAACCGAAAAAAATGATACCGACCGAAACCCCTTCCATGACCTGATTATCAAAAACCACTACCATCTCTATAAGAGCATAAGGACCGTATGCAGGCATCACATTGATGATGCGTATCTGTTTCCCAATGAATCTTTTATATCCTATCTTGCGCTGCATTTTCTGGTGGCACAAAAGAATTTGGGTGTCGGGCGGAAAATGAGGGTCGTATTCGTATGTGCTACAGGACGGGGAGCGGCAAAGCTTATAGAGAGAATGCTGGAAGCCGAGATCCGGCGCCTGGAAGTCGTAAAGCACTGCTCTCTTTCAGAGGTAACCGAAGTGGTGGAGCACTCGAAGCCTGACTTTATCATAAGCATATTTCCCATTGAAGCAACGGTGCCTGTGGTAGTTGTGGAACCCCTTCCCACAAAGGCGGATATTGAGTCCATCCGTAAGCTTATTGGCGACCGGACGGAAGATAACGAGATTCTCAACAGCAGCCAGCCCGTTACCCTGAGCATGGACAGCAACAAGCAGGAGGAGGTTTCCCAGGAAGTCATTCTGGCAGGCTTAAAAATATATGCTGTACTTCAGGAACATCCCGTTTACGCAGTAAAGCAAGGTCTGGAACTCGCTTTTCTTGCACATGTCATGCTGCTTGCCAACCGCTATGTATTCGACAAGCAGTTTACCGCCAAATCCAAAGAGGAACGGCCTTTGGACTGCCTCATAAAAAACAGGCTGTCTGAAGTTGGCATTTTCTTAACCCTTGATGAAATTCAGGCGCTTACTTATTACTTTAAGGAACAAGGAGAGATCATATGACAAACACCATGATTATCAAACATGCAGAGGTAATCGATCCTTCAGCTGGCAAAATCCAAAAGAGGGATTTATGCATCTTAGACGGACGCTTTGCCGGGATGCCGGACAGGATCGGGGATATTCCGGTATTTGATGCCACCGGCTGCTATGCTGCGCCAGGTTTTGTAGACAGCCACGTCCATGTTTTTGAAAACCATGCCCCTATTTCCATTCCAGCAGATCAAATCGGCATACGTCAAGGCGTGCACACGGTCGTTGACGCAGGAAGCACCGGCGTAAGGGATTTCGACTTTTTTGAAAAGGAAATCATAAACAGAAACAGCACTGATATCCGATTCTTTTTAAACATCGCCCGCAGCGGTCTTTGCGGCGGACTAAGCGAGCTTGCTGACATGGATGATTTAATGACACCGGAGGAGCTTTCGGGCTTTCAGAAACAGCATGGAAGTCACATTGTAGGGATTAAGGTCCGGATGAGCGGTTCCGTGGTAAAGGAAAATGGAATCCAGCCCCTCGTCTATGCCCGTGAGCTTTCCGACAAATCGGGACTTCCGCTTATGGTACATATAGGTAACCAGCCGCCAAAACTTCATGAAGTTCTTGATTTGCTCCGCCAGGGGGACATCGTAACCCACTGCTTCCATGGTAAGGCAGGCGGCATACCGGATTACCCCAGAGAATTTGTTTCAGCCGCAAGCAGGGGAGTAAGGTTTGACGTAGGACACGGCTCGGCAAGCTTCTCTTCCGATACGGTTCCACGGGCCATGGGCATCTACCCGGTTGATTTTTCAATATCAACAGATTTATACAGCAGAAATTTTAAAAGCCCGGTCGGCAGCCTTATGGACACAATGACAAAATTCCTGCCCTATGGCTTTACCGTAGAGGATCTGGTACGCCGGGTAACAGATTTGCCCCGCAAATTCTTAGGGCTCTCTCCCGCCGCCATCAAGTTGGGAGAACCTGCAGACCTGACAATTTTCAGAATAAATCAGGGGATTAAGGAACTCGTGGACTCCGAAGGCAAGGCAATAAGCGTAACCCGGTATTTTGAACCGGTTGCCGCAATTATGAAGGGAAAGAAGGTGTGGAGCAATGAGTTCTGAATTTAAAATGGGTGATGACATCCGTCAAATCATACAGGCTTGCAAAAAACCTGAAAAAGCTCAGGCGGTCATTGAATGGCTGACAGAAAGATGCCGGACAGACGGTATTCCATTTGAAGATTACAGGTGGAAGTCACTGGTAAACCATGTATGTGCAATGATTGACCGCAGCTTAACGGGCGAGATTCTCGACATCGACCCTGAGCTGTTTCGGGATGTATCTGCCGATTCCATCATGCTGTCTAAGAATATTGTGGATGTTGTCGGTGGAATTGCGGACGAGGAAAAATACCTGCTGTCCATCCATTTTGAAGGTATCAAAGAAAGCATATAGCATAAAAAGGAGGTAAAGGATTATGGAACAAATTGTAGTAGTTATCGGAGACCGCTTGGGCAAGGGACAGAACGTGGCAAAGGGTGTTGAATCGGCGGGTGGCCGCGCAGTGGTTATTCCCGGTGTGGGCGCTGACATGAGGCTTGGCGATGTAATGAAAAAGGAAAACGCGGATATCGGCATATCCTTCTGCGGAAGCGGAGGCGCCGGAGCGATCACAGCCCAATCCAAATACGGATATCCGGCGGAGCACGGAATGCGTTCGGTTGACGAGGGCATAACGGCCCTTCGGAACGGAAAACGTGTTTTAGGCTTTGGATTCATGGACATCGAGGAACTGGGACGCAGGCTGACAGAAGAAATGGCAAAAATAAAGGGGTAGATCATTGTGACAAAACCAATAACCGAAGAAATGGAAATGACTCTGCAGATCGAAGGCAGAGGCCAGACAAAGGAGCAAGCCTTAAACGCAGCGTTTTCTAATTTAAAAAATGAGGTTGGCGGCACTCCGCTGCGCATAGAACCGCTTGATGCAGAGGTTTTAGAGGCCGACGAAATACAGTATACAGAGCGTTTTCTGTTCCTGTTTTTTAGAAGAACCCGCTTTGAATACTTTCTGCGGCTGCGTGTACGGGTACGGGTGGTATGTATAAAAATGGAAAGCATACCCTTTAAGCGAAAAACAAACAAATCAATTTTCCGGTAAGATCTTTAAAGTAGGAGGAATGTTATGTTAATGATAATACTTTTCAAATCACTTATCATCGGTGGTTTGGCTGGAATCGGTATAGGTGCCGGTGCCGCGCGTATGTTCCATGCACCGTCCGTGCAGGGTATGGGAGCGTTCCGTACTCTGGGAGAACTAAATGCCTGCGAAGGCGACCCTATCTCCCACTTTTCGTTTGGTTTGGGATTTTTCTTCAATTCATGGGCATCCGTCGTGGGCGCAGGTGCTCTTACCCAGGACATTGATCACCGCATTATACCGAACTGGGCAGCTGCAGCCCTGATGATTAAAAACAAAAATGTGGAGGAAACCCTTCACGATCCTCGTAAGATGGCACTGGCAGGCGGAGTCATAGGCGCGGTGATCGTTGCATTTTTAAATACCACAGCCGTTGCAGTACCGGCCTCAGTTCAGACCATAGCGGTTGCGGTTTTAGTACCTGCTGCCAACCTGCTTATAAACCCTGTCATGCCGGTAATTTTCTGGCTGGCAGCTTTGGATGCGGGCAGGCGTTCTGGTATCTGGGGTACTGTCCTTGGCGGACTTGCACAGGTCATCATGGGCAACGCAGTTCCGGGTGTAGTACTAGGTATTCTTATAGGCAAGGGAGTGGATGACAGCGGATGGAACAAGGTGACAAAGGCTTTGCTTGCAGCAGTCTTTATTCTGTTTGCACTTAGCGCATTCTTCCGCGGCGTGGATTTGAAGCTCATTACGCAGATGAATCTTGAAGTCCCCGGCTGGCTGACAAACTTACACGGCGTATTTGGAATGACGAAATAGGGAGGGAGTATTTAAATGTCTGAAACAAACAAGAACGCAGATTGTAAAAAAGGACTTTTTGGCTTTGAAAACTTCTGGTATGCTGACTGGTCATTTCCGATCTTTGTAGGTCTTCTTGCAGCAGCTATCTTTGCCGGAACACATATGTACGTGACCTATGGCGTAGGCGCATTTAACGATGTATCAGTTGTTGCTATGCTGAAAGCAGGACTGGAGGACAGCACTGCCCTGGGCGCGGCTGCGGCTTTTGGAGCAAGCTTTTTATTCGCACGGGTGCTGGAAGGTTCGCTGGTTGGCATCCTTGATATCGGCGGAGCCTTACAGACCGGTATTGGTATCGGTGTTCCGGCCATTATGCTGGCATCGGGCATAACTGCTCCGTTAAACAGCTTCCCGCTCTCACTGATCATCGGCGGGATTTTGGGTGTTATTGTAGGCACAGTAGTCGTACTTATTAAAAAGCTTACGGTTGGCCGGGCGAATTCTACCTTTGGCGCAGATGTAATGATGGGCGCCGGTAATGCATCGGGACGTTTCCTTGGACCTTTGCTTGTTATCTCTGCATGCAGTGCATCAGTCCCCATCGGCATCGGTTCCATCATAGGCGCCGGAGTTCTTTACGCCCTTAAAAAACCTATCGCCGGCGGCGCGATTATCGGTGCCATGATTATGGGTATCTTCTTCCCGCTGCCACCGGCTTAAAGAAGAAAAGGAGCGATGATATGAACATATACGTAAAGTCCGGGCTTCGGGAGGTCATAAATGCCAACGGTAAGATGACCATACTCGGCGCCAGTGCAGTGAGCGAGTCCGTTGTAAAGAGCGTGGGGAGCGCGCTCCGTAATTTTGTTGTAATTGAAGAACTAATGGACCACGCCGGTAGAGTTATCGCTCAGAAAACCGGGGCTGAGGACGGCTGTCCCACCTGCGGGGCAGCCAGCGGCCTGGTAATTGCCACAGCAGCCTGCATTGCAGGCTGCAATCTGGGGCTTATCGGGCGTATTCCTGACACCGGGGGCCTTAAAAATGAGATTATACTCCAAAAGGGCCAGTCCATTAACTTTGGAGGCAGCATAACACAGATGCTGCGTCTGGGCGGTGGCATTCCGGTGGAAGCCGGCTGTTCAAATAAGGTGGAACGTGACAACATAGAATCAGCGATCAATGAAAAAACCGCAGCTTTACTCTATGTAAAAAGCCACCATGCGGTGCAAAAGGGCATGCAGAGCATCGAATCTATGCTGGAGCTTGCAAGAAAATATCACCTGCCGTTTATCATCGATGCTGCTGCGGAAGAAGATCTTTGCAAATATGTTTCCATGGGCGCAGATTTGGTATTATACAGCGGAGGAAAGGCTTTGTCCGGACCGACGTCCGGTCTGATTGCCGGCAAATCCTCTTATATTGCGGCATGTAAAATGCAGTACAAAGGTGTTGGCCGTGCAATGAAGGTTTCAAAAGAAGCCATGATGGGCCTCGTTACAGCACTTGAAATGTATGACCCTGCCCAGAGTAATCCGGAGGGCCAGAAAAAGCGCATGCAGCTTATGTGCGATGAGCTTGCACAGGTAAAAGGACTTAAGTGCCGGGTAGCGCAGGATGAAGCTGGACGGGAAATTTACCGCGCTGAAATCCATGTAGGTCCCGAAACAGGCATGAATGCCGCAAAGCTCAATGAACTGTTAAAACAAGGAGACCCTGCGATTTATGTGCGCGATTACTATGTAAATCAAGGCATTCTGTCCATTGATCCCCGTCCGCTGTTTGACGGACAGGAGGAAATTATTATTGACCGCATAAAGAGCTGTCTTTTGGAGGGGTAACGTATGTCAATAAATATTTATTTTAATGTTTTAGCTAAGGATTTGGAGAACGCCGTTGAAATCAGCCGTTTTGCTCCAGAACGCACGTTGGTTGGAGTGATGGTTAAAAACTTTGCCACTGACGACGAAGCCGTTGCCAGAGTAGAAGAATTTAAGGCAAACGGCGTGCGTGCTTCGGTTGGCCTAGGCGGGGGGGATCCCGCTATGTGGAAGCGTGTGGCAGATGTTTCGGTCCGCACATGTCCGTTCCATATCAATCAGGTCTACCCTGCCGCAGGCTACACAATGGGACGCCTGCAGGAGATTCATAAAAGTGAGTTCATTGTAAACTCATTGATTGAACCTGCCGGTGAGCCTGGAATCGTTTACATGGCTACCGGAGCTATAAGCTCCCGGAAAAAAGAGCCTGTAAGCGCTGAGCTTGCCGCTAAGCTTATGGCTGATATCGGCTTGCCATCGGTTAAATTCTATCCCATCGGCGGTTTAAAACGTCTTGATGAGCTGAAAGCCATGGTACGTGCCGCGGTAAACGAGGGCATAACCATATTCGAGCCAACGGGCGGAATCGATATGGAAAATGTGCACGAAATTGTACGTGCCTGCATCGATGGCGGCGCTACGACCATTATTCCCCACCTTTATACATCACTGGTTGATCCGGAAACCGGAAGAACAAATCCCGATTGTCTGGAACGGCTGGCGAAAATGAGCTGGTGAGCAGTACCGCGAAAAAAACGAGGAGGTCTAGTCAATATGAAAACCATCGCCTATACGATCAAGGATGAATTAGGCATACATGCCCGGCCGGCAGGGTTACTTACAAAGCTGGCTAAGAATTTTAAAAGCAAAGCCATGATAGGAAAACCCGAAAAAATGGTAGAAGCTTCAAACATTATCGGCATTATGAGCCTGGGTATCAGGCAGGGGGAAGAAATCACCGTCACATTTGAGGGGGAGGACGAGGCGGAAGCTGCAGCCACCATGGAAAAGTTTTTGTCGGATAATCTTTAAAATAGAGGTGTGAAGGATTACCTCCCATGAATCAATGATTAAAATGATAAGGACAGGCTGGTAAAAAAAATACAAGCCTGCCCTTTTGCCGATAAAATGCGTGAATGTACTTCTAAGGTATCCGGAAATTCAAAAGTCTTCCCCCTGCTTTTCAGTTTATGGCGAGAATGGAATCCACACACTGGTTCTTCACAGCATTTTTCAGTTCAAAGCAATAATCATGCAGATCGGCCTTTAGGTAATCACCCAATTCCTCCAGTCCATCATACCCGGACTGAACCAGTTCATCGACCAGTCCTTTCATCTCCTGCTCCAAAGAATCCGCATTGTTTTGATTTACATAATCTATCAACCGTTCCATTTCCCCTGGGATATATCCCTTTATATTGACCCTCTTACCAGCCATCCGGCAGCCCAGAATATTCCGTAGTACAATGGCTGCAAGGTTGATGATCAGATCCCCATGGTCCGGGGAATAGGCTCTCAGTACATGTAGAACGTATTCATCCGGTAATTTTCCAAGGAAAACCTGTTCCAGGCTGACACATTTCACAAAAGCGCTTATGGCATCAATTCCCTGCAAAGGATACACCGGATACAAAACCGGATAATCCAGCGTGAGAAGATGATTCTGAGGCTGGAAACGGGGATCATAATACAAAAAGAAAGAGGGGATTCCTTTGACAAACGTATCGTAATAACACCGGTTTTCATAATACTTAAAATCCGGTATTACTTTGTTATACAGAATCTGGGTTTCCTTCACGTTCCTTAGCACCGTCTCATATCCCAGGCTATAGACCCTTTTTGCCACCGGCTTCCCATCCATAGAAAGAAGCTCCTGCCCTTTTTTTGCATCTTCTTCGTACTCATGGATACAGTACAGAACCGCTTCCATGAGCTGCCTCGCTTTTTCATAGGTAATGGAGGTACTTTCCTTTCCCGTATACTTATCTGCCAATTCTGCTACGATTGGCATTAACTCTTCTGTCTCAAAACTCATCGTCTTCTTCCTCATACAGATCTGATCCAGAGCGGATGCGTCTGGCAAAAGCCTCCAATCCGGTATCCTCCAGATGATCAAGAGAACCCTGGCACGGTCCGTCAAATTGGTTCTTCATGAATTCAATCAGTTCATCATCATTAATTTCATCCAATGATTCATTTTTATAAAGGTAGAACATATCCTGAAGTCTTCCCAGGGAATCCACGTAATTATCCTGATAAATATACGGGGAATCACAAAATGCAAAAATCAGTTTCGGAAGGATACCCTCCCCGAACTCCACCCGTTCCTGTTCCTTTAATGCATCTTTCCTCTCCCCGATCAGCAGAAAAGCCTCCTCATCCGTTAAAACCAGGCCAAACTTTTTTGTATAATCATTGGCCGCTTTTACCCTGGCAATCTGAAAACCGTCGTTTGCAGTCTGTAGCCACTTCCCATCATCCATAATAAACCTCCAATCTTCTGATAAATACAAAGTCTACTCCAGACAGAACAGAATTACAAGACTTGAAAAAAAGTCAATTTTGTGGTATGATTATTGCATGAGAGATAGGAATTCCTGTCTCTCCTTTTTTTATTTTTCTACTCTTTTTGGCTCTCTATTTCCAGCCACAGGAATAGCTTCCAGAATATGGTGAGATTACGGTTTTCTTAAATTCTCCGGCTTTTCTTACGCATTCTTACGCCTTTTTTACATCACTTGACCTTAGACCTACTCCATGGTTTAAAGTCATTCCATCAGCAAGACCTGCTGACAAAGTTAACAAAAAGGGTTCTTATGAAAGGAGAACAAACATGAGAAAACAGAAACTTAGATGGCTTATTCCCTGCGCTGCAGCGATTTTTACCATAGGTGCATCCATGACCTCCTTCGCCGCACAGGGTTGGGCACAGGAAAATGACACCTGGGTATACTACGACTCCAACGGAGACTTATCTACCGAGTCCTGGCGCAAATCCGGAGACAACTGGTTCTATCTTAACGAAGACGGCGAGATGACAACCAGCAGCTTAATCGAATCCGATGACAATTACTATTATGTAAATTCATCAGGAGCAATGGTTACAAATGAATGGCGTGAAGTTACCGCCGACCAGGATGAAGAAGATGCTCCTGATACTTATTGGTACTACTTTGGAAGCAACGGAAAAGCTTTTAAAGCTCCTACTTCCGGCAAGACTTCCTTTAAATCCATAAAGGTTGCTAACGGAGAGTCCCATAACTATTCCTTTGATTCAGAAGGCAGAATGCTGTTTGGCTGGGTCAATGATGACTCCACACGCCAGACCGGAGACGATGCTTGGAAGGACGGAACCTATTACTTAGGCGATTCCTCTGACGGTGCTCAGGCAAATGGCTGGAAATCCATCGAAGTAGAAGATTCAGAGAATGAAAAAGACAACTTTGACGGAGCTTACTGGTTCTATTTCGGTACCAACGGCAAGAAGGTAAAAGATACCACCAAAACCATCAACGGCCAAAAATACCGCTTCAATGAAAACGGTGCTGCTGAATCCGAGTGGTATGAAATGGCATCCGCTTCAACAGCAAGCAATGCAAACCAATATTACAATCTTCCAGAACAGTGCTGGCTTGCAAAAGGCTGGTTCAAGACTGTTCCAGGACCAGAGCTTGATCAGGAAGCTTATGATGACGATACAGAATACTGGTTCTACGCTTCCACCAGCGGACAGCTGACAACAAGCCAGATCAAGTCCATTAACGGTTTAAGCTATGCATTCAACGAAAAGGGCGAAATGCTTCAGGGTCTTTATAAGCTGACCTTTGAATCAGGTAAGACCATTGCAACCTACGATGAGATCGAAACAGAAAGCGATTTCCCAGCAGCAGATGATGCCGCAGAGGTTTACTACTTCGGAACATCTCCTAAGGAAGGCGCTATGTCAACCGGCAAGACAACCATTGATATTGACGGCGAGAAATACACCTACAACTTCCGCAAGGCTGGAAGCAACAAGGGTGCCGGCTACAATTCCATCACTGATGACAGCATCTACGTACAGGGAAGACTGATCAAAGCTGACAAAGATGAAAAATATAAAGTAGTGGAATACAATGAGAAAGAGTACTTAGTCGGAACAAGCGGAAAGCTTGCAAAGAGCAAGACAAACATTCAGGATGGCGACGGTAAATACTACAAGACCAACAGCGACGGAACCATCAAAGAATCCAGCTACGATAAGATTAAATAATTCCATATAAAAAGGGCGGCAGCATTGGATACTCCATGCTGCCGCCCCTTTATTCTTTAGAATCTATGAACCGGCATATACCTTTGCCCCTTCATAGATTTCTTCTGAATCCACATGATCGATGACTTTCTGCCCCTCAGCCAGGCCTTCCTTTATAACCGCCTGGGATGAGGTTTTGTATTCGACTTCCACCGGAAGCTTTTCTGCTTTTCCGTTTTTGATTACAAACACATAATTTTGGTCATCAAGTTGGAAAACAGCGCTGGAGGGGATCACCAGCTTATGTTCTCCCTGATACAGGGTGAAACGAATGTTGGCCCCATACCCTTCCTTTCCTTCCAATTCTGTGTTCTCATCCATGTCGATCTTCACATGCACCCTGTATTCATCCATTCCCAGGGCAGAGGTCCCTTTGGCCGCATAGTCATAGACCTGGCTTATGGTTCCGCCATACATCTGATCCTGATTCCTAAGCTGAAGGATCACCGTCACCTTATCTCCTGGAGTAAGGTAGGGCGCAATGCTGGTAAGCACGTCAGACTCTGCCTGGATCTTTCCCCGCCCGCTGATGGTCACGGCAGTTTCCCCTGCCTGTATGTAGGACATATCCTTGACCGGAAGAGATGTGATGATTCCATCTCTGTCAGCAGCCACCACACATTTTTTTAACTTGTCATCCAATTGTTCCATCGTCGTTTCCTGGGATTTGATCTGAGCCCTTAGCTGTTCTTCCACGCTATCATAAAATCTTCCATTTATGGTTGTTTCATCAATGCCTCCCGCCTTTAAGCTCTCTAAAAACCGGCGGCTCTCCTCATACCGGCTCTTTGCCTGCTCCCATGCCAGAGAGGCATGTTCATAAGAAGCCCTGTCTTTCTCCCACTCGACTCTGGAGATACTGCCGGCCGAATACAGTGACTGGGAAGCATCAATTAGAGTTTTTGCAGCCTGGTAATCCGCCTCCTTTGCCGACACTTCCGCTCTTATGGAATCTAAATATTCCTGAGGCGATGACGTCATCACCTGACCGATCCGGCTCTGCTCCAGCTTGGCCTGATACCCTGCTAGAGCACTTTCACAAAGTGATTTTTCTTGCAATAAATCCCTGTCATCAACGGTAAACAGGATATCTCCTGCCTTCACACCATCATTTTCCCTGACCTTAACCTCTTTAACCGGTCCTGATGCCTCTGAAACCAGGCGGTACTCCCCTCCTGCCGTAATGGTCCCTTCCTCCGTATAACGGTCTTCTACCGCTTCATAAGAAGCCGCCGCAGTTTGCACCGGGGTCCCCCTAAAACTTTTCACTGCAGTATTCCCTATGATAAGAGCAAGGGCAATCCCTGCAGCCAGAAAGCATAATCTCTTTTTCCTGCCATCCATTCGGATCTTCATAAGCTTACTCCCTTTCCTTTAAAATATCCGTGAGTCTTATCCTTCTTACAAACCGCGTCTGGGCCAGCAAAGAAGCCCCTGCCATTGCAAGACAGGTAAGAAATGCAATCCCATAACAGGATGGCCGTATAGCCAGTTCAATGGTATAGGAATCCGATATGACCAGATGCTCCACAAGGTATTTCACCCCAAGACTCCCAAATACTCCTAAAGCAATTCCCAGAATGAAATAGACCACCTGTTCAAACATGAGAATCCTTCCGATCTCTTTATCCGTTCCTCCCATGATGATAAACGTACCAAGCTCTGCGATCCGTTCCCTGATATTGATCATGGAAATATTATAAATGAGAATTCCTCCTGCCGCCACAGCCATAAAAGAAAACATCTGGACCATTGCCATCATGCTGCCCATGATGTCCCGGTAGCTCTGGGTGATGCGTCCGGTATCCACCATCCAAGTCACACGGCTGGTTTTTAAAAGCTCTTCCCGGACGACCTTAAGCCTGCCCTTTTCCACCTTTAAAAGAACGGTTCCAGCCATTGGTACAGAATCAAAAAAACGGGAAAAACCCTTTGCCGATATGTAACAGCCGCCTCCCAGGCTCTCCTTTATGACAGCTTTAACCGGAACCTTTACCGCTTCCGCAGTCAGGCCGGGAACGGATACTTCCATAATATCCCCTTCCACCAGATGAAGCTTTTCTGCGATCCGGCTGTTTATGATAATCCCATCCTCCGGCGGATCATAAAACCGGCCGTAGAGATCCATGATCCTCCACATGCCGGATCCCCGGTTCAGTCCGTAAATCATGGCAAATTCCGACAAATTTTCGTGCTTTAATTCCACTGCCTTCTGGATGACCGCTTCGCTTTTCTCCACTCCCCTGATTCCTTCCCCTGCCGATTCCCCGCGGATGGGGGACACATAGCGGTCCAGGGATATTTGTATGTCATAGGTCTGCACCTTGCTGAACTGATCAAAATACATCTGATCCGCCACTCCTCGAAAGGAAAAAAGCACGGAAGACATGGAAAAAGGAAATGCAATGGCCAAAACGATCAAAAATCCGCGAAAAGGATTCCTCACCACGGAGCGCAGGCCCATTTTTTCCATTGCGCCAAGCCTGGAGGCCAAAAAACCGGGCAGCTTTAAATTCCCGGCGGAAGCAGGAGCCTTCGCCCTCATGGCCTGGGCCGGAGTGATCTTTAAGATTCCCCTGACCCCTAAGTAAACTGCAAGGAGCCCGGTTCCCACCGCGATTCCCATTCCGCTTATCCTTGTATTCATGTAGCTGTGATAAACCGTGTCCGGCAGATTAAAAAAGTCCACATACATCAAGAACATATACCGGCCAAAGGGAACCGCCAGAACACTTCCGGCCAGAGCGCCTAAAACCCCTACTTCAGCTCCCTGATAAAGGTATGCCAGTATCAGTTCCCCGTCTCTCATTCCAAAGGATTTCATAGTGCCTATAAGGCTTTGATCCTTGTCTATCATCTTTTTTAATACCACATAAAGCATGAACACTGAAATTGACATAAACAGGATGGGAAGCACCGTTCCCATGGAATACAGCTCATGGATCTCTCCCTGTACCATATTATAACTGGCCTGGTTTTCCTTAGAAGTGAGAGAAATCAGACCATACCCGGAAAGACGGTCCATTAGCTGATATCGCACGTCTTCATAGGTATAACCTTTCGCCAGCCGGAATCCCAGCTCATTCACGGAATCCTTTTTCCCCGTTAATTCTTCCATCCTGTTTTTTTCTATGCAGGCAATGTCGTAAATCTCTCCATCGGGAATCATGGCTCCTCCGGGAGGTATGGCATATATGTATTCCGGCCCATAACAGGTTCCGGCCAGTTCACATTTCACGCTTTTCCCATCAATCATCAGGGTGAGAGGTGTTCCGTTTCCGTATCCATATATTCCGGCCATCCGGTTTCCCAGATAAATGCTGTCTTTTCCCGTTACTGTCCCTTTTAACATCAGCCTGTTTAAAGAATCCGAGGGATCGTATGACAGCAGATGCACCGTTACGATTTCCGTCTGGGAAGGAGCAAACAGCCTTACATCAACGGCCATTTTCCCGGATACCTCTTCAATCCCTGGAATCTCCTTTAACCGTTCCAGATCCACCTCAGAGATTCCTGAAACCTGGGCAAATACATCAGCCATGGCGCTGCTGTCATAGTAACGCTGCACCTGATCCCCTAAGTTTCTCAAGGTGTCCATCATAGCCACATAGACAAATATGCCGATGGCGATGATGAAAACCGCCCCCAGAAAAGACCCAGGGTTTTGCCTGGCGCACCGGACTACGTTCTTGCGGAAGCTTTTCACTACCAGACCACCTCCTCCGGCTTTAAGGGTCTTTCATTGACACGGATCTTTTCCAGACATCCATCCTTAAAATAAAAAACCCGGTCCGCGATCCCCGCAATGTTCTCATTGTGGGTGATCAAAAGCACCGTCTTTTCATACTGTCTGTTAAAATCCGACAACAGCTTTAATATCTGGCTTCCTGTGCTGCTGTCCAATGCCCCGGTGGGTTCGTCGCAGAGCAGGATATCAGGATTCTTACACAAGGCCCTGGCAATGGCAACCCTCTGCTGCTGCCCTCCTGACAGCCTGCTTGGAAAATGGCTTGCCCTGTCTAAAAGCCCCACCTGCCCAAGCAGCGTTTCCGGATCCAAGGGATCCTCGGAAAGCTCTGCCGCCAGCTGCACATTTTCCAGCGCTGTCAGTCCCGGCATTAAATTATAAAACTGAAAGATAAACCCGGCATGAGCCCGTCGATAGGCCGTAAGGCTCTTTAAGTCTCCCCAGGAAAGAGGCGTGCCATCGTAATAAACAGCTCCGCTGGTAACCGTTTCAATCCCTCCTAATATATTTAAAAGGGTGCTTTTCCCAGACCCGCTGGGTCCCAGAATCACGATAAATTCCCCTCGTTGAATCTCAAACGACACATGCTTTAAAGCTTGGACCTTGACCTCACCTGCTTCGTAATCCTTGCAGATCTTTTCCGCCCTTATCAAAGCTTCCATAAATCCCTCCCTCCTTTCTCTTTCCCAATCATACACCCTTGTTATTAGCAATGCAATCATCTGTTTATATCACAACATGATTGTTTTTATCAACAATTATTATTTATATGTTCAGAAGAAAAAAGAGACAAAAAAAGACGCCGGAATCCTAAATTCCGGCGTTCTTTCTTTTATTCCTCTTCTTTATAGCCATAGCAAAGTCCAGACACTGATCATAAACGATTACCGCTTCATGCCCCAGTACACCTTTTCAGCCGTAACAGGCAATTCCCTTACTCTTACTCCGACTGCATTGGCTACTGCATCTGCAATGGCAGGTGAAGGCGTATTGATCACGATCTCCCCAATGGACTTAGCTCCAAAAGGTCCTGTAGGCTCATAGCTGCTTTCAAATTCCACCCGGATATCGCCTACATCCTGCCTGGTAGGAAGCTTGTACTGCATGAGGGAATTCTGCAGCATCTGTCCCTTGGAAGAATAGGTAATATCTTCATACATTGCCATACCAATACCCTGGGCGATTCCGCCCTCGGTCTGGATTCTGGCCAGATTGGGATTAATGGTTGTTCCGCAGTCCACAACCGCCACATAGTCCAAAAGTTCTACCTCACCGGTCTCCTGATCCACTTCGACTTCAGCCATTCCCACCATAAAAGGAGGCGGCGATACAGAAGAGGTATGGCAGGCACCGGCAGTGAGCATATCTTCATTGAAGCACATGACTTTGTTTCCTATATCTTTTAAGGATATTTCCAGTTCTCCCGATGGCTGGTAAACCCTCATTCCGTCAAATTCCAGGGAATCCTCCGGGCAGTTAAGATACTCAGCACCTTTTCTCAAGATCTTTTCCCGCATTTCTCCGCATGCTTTTACCACAGCCATTCCGGTTAAGTACATGGTGCTGGACGCATAAGAACCGGAATCATAAGGAGAAACATCCGTATCCGTTCCATGGATCACGATCTCATCAAGATCACATTCCAGGCAATCAGCCGCCACCTGGGCCAAGGTGGTATCACAACCCGTTCCCATGTCGGAAGCGCCGATCATAAGGGTGTAAAAACCGTCATCATTCAGGCGCAGCTCCACAGAAGCCACATCAACGCCGGAAATGCTGGATCCTTGCATGGCCATAGCTACGCCTACGCCCCGCACCTTTCCATTTCCCATGTCGACCCTGGGATACTTCTCATCCCAGCGGATCATCTCCTTGGCGCGGGCCATACACCGGTCCAGAGCACAGCTGTTTAAGGTTTCCCCATAATAGGCAGGCATGATATCGCCTTCCTTTACCATGTTTAATTCCCTTAATTTTACAGAATCCATTCCCAGCTTTTCCGCCAGCTCATTTACCGCAGATTCTACCGCAAATATTCCCTGGGTTGCTCCGTATCCCCTGTAAGCTCCTGATGACATGTAGTTTGTATAAACAACATCATATGCAAAACGGAAGGCTTTCGGCGTCCGGTATAAGGGTATGGATTTATGTCCGGATAAACCTACTGTAGTAGGGCCGTGTTCCCCATAAGCTCCTGTATTTGACAGAGTATATACATCGATTGCCTGAAGGATTCCATTCTTATCCGCTCCCACACGCACATGGACTTCCATCTCATGGCGGGGAGAAGAGGCGATTTGAGACTCATACCGGCTGTAGATCATCTTGGCCGGTCTGCCGGTCTTCATTGTCACGATTGCCGGATATACCTCAGCCACCACCGTCTGCTTTGCGCCGAAGCCACCGCCGATCCTGGGCTTGATCACGCGGATCTGGGATTTTGGAATATCCAGGGCATGAGCCAGGATTCTCCTCACATGAAAAGTGACCTGTGTGGAGGCCACCATATTGAGGCGTCCATAAGCGTCCAGGTAAGAATAGGCCCGGAAGGTCTCCATCATTGCCTGCTGATTCGCCTTTGTATGGTATACCTGTTCCACCACATAATCACACTGCTTTAATACCTCATCGACGTTACCATGCTCTTCCCCGCCGGTAGCACATAAATTTCTTTTATTATCCGCACCTACCGGACAGAGGCTCAGCCAGTCCTCCTCCGGATGGACTAGCACCGGATGATCCTTTGCCTTCTTAAAATCCAGTACCGGTTCCAAGACCTCATATTCCACTTTTAAAAGGCGCAGGGCATGGTCCACCGCATCTTCCGTCTCACCGGCTACAATGACCGCCGCATCCCCCACAAAGCGCATTCTCTGGTCCAGAATCAGCCTGTCATAGGGACTTGGCTCCGGATAGGACTGACCCGCCATGGTGAATCTCTTCTGAGGGACATCCTTATAGGTCAGGATACAGGCAATTCCAGCCACCTTTTCCGCCTTTTCCTTATGGATCTCCTTGATCAACGCATGAGCATGAGGGCTTCTTAAGACTTTAACGATGAGACAGTCTCCGGGAGCCAGGTCATCGGTATACACAGGCTTTCCGGTCACAAGGGCCATGGCATCCTTCTTTTTCACAGAAGTATTTACCGTACGCATTTTATAATTCATCCCTTTTTTCTCCTCTGCTTAAATATTTCTTTATAGCCCGAAGCTGTCCCATATAGCCGCTGCACCGGCATAAGTTTCCGGCAAGATACTCTTTAATCCCCTCTTCATCAAGGACCTCTTCCATCTCCATTGCCAGCACGTTCATAATAAGCCCAGGGCTGCAGAAACCGCACTGCTCTGCTCCTTCTTCCGCCAGATATGCTCCAAACGCCTTCGCTTCCTTTTCCACGCCTTCTAAGGTCACTACCTCACAGCCATTTGCCCTGGCAGCTAATAATGAGCAGGACAGCCTTGATTTTCCATTTACCAGCACCGTACAAAGCCCGCAGTTTTCTGTTTCACATCCACATTTTACGCTGTAGCAGCCCTTCCTTCTAAGAAGCTGGAATAAGGTGGTATCATCTGCGATTTCCTCATACGTCATTTTTCCATTCAGTGTAAATTCGATCTCCATTTACCGTTCCTCCTGATCCAGCGCTTCTAAAAGCCTTTTTATATATATTTCAGCCAAATGCTTCCGATAAGCCCCGCTTCCCCTCATGTTGGTGCCGTAGGTAAAGCCTTCTGATGCTATTTTCACAAGTTCTTCCTTAAGACAATCCTGGCTGTCATCAAGCACGACCAGCTCCGCCTTTGCCGGCCTTGCTCCGACCGAGACATAGAGCTTTCCAGCCTTTCTGGCCACACAGCAGGCAATCACAGGAAAATCTGTCTTTGATATGCGCTGGGAAGTATAGGCTGCTTTTCTTCCATCCTTTTTTATATGGATGCGGACCAGGATATCCCTGTCACTCTTCATCCGGCAAAATTCTTCCAAAGGAACCAGGCCTCCCTTGTACAGCTCCACATAAGTATCAAGGGCCAGAAGGCAGGTAATGATATCAGAAAATCCAAACCGGCCGAACACGCTTCCTCCTATGGTCGCTCCGTTGCGGAACTGGACTCCGACAATCGAACGGGTGCACTCTTTAAAAACACCGTTAAAGCATGCGTTCAGTCCTTCATGGGTTTCCAGCTGGCGCAGGGTACACATGGTACCGATAGAAAACTCGTCTTCCCTTTCTTCAATCCCATCAAGCCCCAGTCCGGATAAGTCCACCAGAGTCATCCGCACCCGGCTTTGTACCTTCAGCCACATCATGCCTCCGCCTATGACACTGCTCTTCTTCTGATTCAGCGCAAAGGCCTCCTCCAGGTTTTCTGCTTTTACATAATTTTTAAATCGAATCATTAGAACTGTCCTCCTGGCTCCCAAGCTCTCATCGTTGTCTGCTGGCCGTTTTTCCCTTACCTATCAGTAAAATACCACTTTATTTATTAATAACACTTATAAACATTGCATTATATATTAGAAAAACCGAAAAGAGTATATCATACTCCTTCCGGTTTTGACAATGGCTTTCAGGGTTTTTTATTAAATTCGTCAAAATTCGACAATAGATTCTCCTATCAAGGCATAAGCATATTCAGGACTGGCTTCAAGGCACTTGGAAAATCCTTCCACTGTTTCAGAAAAACTGATCCCATGAGCCTTAAGTTTTCCCATATCCATGGTTAGGTTTCTGGGATTGTCCCCGGCCCCAGTTTCATCCGGGATCACAAAGTTCCCTCTGTTCCCGTTTTTATCAAGCATCTGAAAGACTCCGCTTCCTATTTCATAAGCGGAAAGGGTACTTTCACTGCCAAAATTATAAATTCCGCCAGGCAGGTCCATGGCCGGCTCTATATTTTTCACAACCTCCTGTACCCAGGTAATACCGCGGTAATCGGAAACTGAAAGCCTTATGGGGCGGTTCTGCACCATGGATCTTAACAGATTGGTAAGTAAGTTTGAATTGCTTTTAAGGCCTCTGACCGGGAAATCATACATCCAAGAAAGTCGAAGACAGATTCCCCCAGGCAAAATCTCCAGAATCTCATCTTCCGCCTGCTTTTTATGGGCTCCGTAAACATTGATAAGAGGGACATCATCCGTTTCTTTATTCGGTCCTTTTTGTCTGCTGCCCCCATAAATCTGATCCGAGCTCATAAAGAGCAGCCTGCTGCCATTTTCCCTGCATGCTTTAGCTATGTTAACGGACCCCCTTAAGTTCACCGCCTCAGAAAGCAACCGGTTCTCCTCACATACCCTGGTGTCTGAAATTGCAGCGCAATGGATCACTACACCAGGTTTATGATCTTTTATATATTCCCCTACTGCCTCTTCATCCGTAATATCTAAGTTCCTGTGGCCCACACGGATCACATCATAATCTCTTTCATAATATGCAGCAATTCTTCCTCCAAGGAAGCCCCCGGATCCTGTGATCATGATTTTTTCCTTCATCCTTATCCCTCCCTTTTTTTAACAGTATATCACATCTCCCTCACGGCTCCAACAGCCTGTATGATCTATAAACAGAAAAAGCCCCGGCCGGCTTATCAGCCGGACAGGGCTTTTTCTATATATAGCAACTGCTGGAATGCAGCTTATTTCTCTGTAGTTTTTTTGGATCCCTGCGGTCTTAAAAAGATGCAAGCCAGAACACTTACGATACAGACTGCAGCCACCGGCTCCGCAAAGATAAAACGGAGAGCAGCAGGGAAGTTTTCCTTCACTGAATCGGCTAAATTACCCACACCAAAGCCAAGACCGAGCGTAATGGCAAGGATCAGGCTGTTTATATCGTCTAAGCCTTCCTTTAATACCATCTTTACACCATTTAAGAAAATCATGGCGAAAACAGTGATTACCGCACCGCCCATAACGCAGTTAGGCATTGCATTGAAAATCGCGCCGATTTTAGGGAACAGGCCTGCAATGATCAGAACTATGGCGCCGATCGCAATACAGAACCGGTTAATAACCTTCGTCATTGCAATGATACCTACGTTCTGGCCGAACGCTGTGTTTGGAAGAACATTGAAGACACCTGCAAATGCACAGCTTACAGCATCAGATATAATTCCGCCGGAAATCTCTTCTGCAGTAGCTTCGCGTCCAAAAGCGGAAATGGTGATACCATTTGCATTGCCCATGGTCTCAAGACCTGCAACCACGTATACCGCAAAGAACGGGAAAATGATGTCGGAACGGAACAGCGGTTTGATCATAAATGGCATCGGAACACTGAACCATGC
This sequence comes from Lacrimispora sphenoides JCM 1415, assembly GCF_900105615.1. Classification (NCBI taxonomy): domain Bacteria; kingdom Bacillati; phylum Bacillota; class Clostridia; order Lachnospirales; family Lachnospiraceae; genus Lacrimispora; species Lacrimispora sphenoides. Next base: position 3,615,190 of record NZ_LT630003.1, read on the forward strand.
TGCACTGGTAACAGTATCAAAATTCACCATTCCTGCAAAAGCAGCCACGATATAGCCGACGACGATACCAACTAAAATAGCAGTCGCCTTTAACATACCGGTTGCAAAACGGTTGAGGAGAACAATGACCAGCAGTACGATGCCGCCAACCAGCCAGTACTTTCCTGCACCGATATCCTTTGCGCCTGCACCGCCTACAAAGTAGGTAGCTCCTGTCGTAAGCAGCTTAATACCAATGGTAATAAGAACTGCACCAACTACCAGCGGCGGGAAAAATCTTTTCAGAGGCTTTAAGAAAATGCCCATGAGCAGCTCGATTAAGCTTCCTGCGATTACACCACCCAATACGTAACCCATAGCTTCAACCGGAGCGACCTGTTCTGCCAGCAGCTTTGCCCCAAGCCCCTGCATGGTAGGAACGAATGCAAATGCTGTTCCCATAACGATGGGAAGGCGTGCACCTACCTGAATAATTCCCAATTTCAGCGGGTAAAGCTGAAGAAGGGTGGCAATTCCGGATACAAACATAGCGCACTGAATCATCATAATCCGTAATTCCGGAGGAAATGGTGCATCTTGTGTGCTCATAGCGCCGGTCAGGATAAAGATTGGAGCCAGGTTACCAACAAACATTGCCATAACATGCTGAAGACCAAGAGGAACCGCAACTTTTAACGGTGGTCTGCCGTCCAGTTGGTAAATAAGATCATATTGCTTTGAATTATCCATTACTACACCTCCATATATAGTTGACAGCGAATTTTGTGCTGTTTTGACGAAAAAAAGAATAACACAAAAAAATTTTTTGGTCAACAAAAAAACTTTTTGTTTAACAGAAATATAACATAGGCCTTCCTAAGAAAAAATTGCCATAATAATTCAGCTGATTCTGACCACAATATAGATGTAATAATCAATCAAGGAGGGTTTACCCATGTTAGTAAACGGAAAGAACGAATGTATCGAATGCTCCATCGATAATTGCGCTTATCATGCAAAAAGCGAAGATTATTGCACGCTGGAGAGAATTAAAGTGGGAACTCATGAGCAGAATCCTACAAAGAAGGAATGTACTGACTGCGAATCTTTCAAGAACCAGGCATAACAGCAAAATTTTAATTTCCTCCTAAAAAAACTGCGTGGCTTTTTTGCCACGCAGTTTTTCATAATATGGGTAATAAATTACATCCTTATTTCACTAGCTGTTCTTCCAGATTATCGTATTTTGAACTTAAGACAATGACATCAATACGCCTGTTTTGGGCTCTTCCTTCCGGTGTACTATTGTCTGCCACAGGTTTAAACTCGCCATAACCGACTGCAATCAGCTTGTCTGGCGAAAAATTACATTTATTTATAAAAATCTTTACAACATTGACAGCTCTTGCCGTAGATAACTCCCAGTTAGAAGGATAGTTGCTGTGTTTGATGGGAACGTTATCGGTATGGCCCTCAACACGTATATAATTATCAATCGTATTCAGAATGCCCGCTACTTCAACCAAAGTATCCTCACTTTGCTTCTTAATTTCCGCACTCCCAGAGTCAAAGAATATGGCATTATTCAGTCTGATTACAAGACCGCGCATATCAATCATGGTTGATACCGATTGATCCATGCCGTGATTATGCAGTTTTGTGTCGAGCTCGGTTTTTATATTTTCCAGTTTTTTGAGCTCATACTCTCCCAAAAAGCTTTCCAGCTCGCTTTGAGTTTCAATATTTAAGGGACCGCCTGCCGGTGCTCCGGTTCCACCGGAACCAGTTCCTGATGCCACTCCGGCAGCATAGTTCTTATCCATCATAGATCCTGCAAACTGTTCGGAAATCTGCTGTGCTTTTTCCGAATCGATCTTACTGACAGCAAAAAGTACAATAAAAACTGCCAGCAGCAGGGTCATTAAATCCGAATATGGCAGAAGCCATGCTTCGCCTGCTTCTTCTTCCTGGTGTACATGCTCTCTCTCTTTTGACATACGTGATCACCTTAACCCTTTTTGCCCTGATCAGATGTTGGGTCCTGCTCAGATAATTTTTTCTGCTTGGATTTCGGAAGAGCGGCAAGTAACTTTTCCCTGAGTATAAAGGGGGAATCACCATGTTGCATGGAGAGTACACCTTTTATAATAATTTCTTTCGCCATTACTTCCTGCTGGCTTTTTACTTTAAGCTTTTTTGCAAATGGGTTCCATAACACGTAGCCGGTGAAAATACCAAGAATCGTAGCAATAAATGCCGCAGCAATTGCTTCCGCCATTCGCTCTGTATCGTTAATTGATGACATCGCAGCGATCAAACCAAATACTGCACCTAAAACACCAAGAGTAGGAGCATATGTACCTGCCGATGAAAAAATACTGGCATTAATTTCATGTCTCTTTTCCATTGCAGCAATTTCCGTTTCCAAAATCTCTTCGATCAGTTCTTCCCCTGCACCGTCAACAAGCAAACGAATTCCCTTTTTTAAAAAAGGGTCTTGAAGTTCTTCTGCCTTGGCTTCCAGGGACAAAAGCCCCTCTGAGCGGGCTTGTTTTGATAGGTTATACATTAATTCAATCATCTCGGATTCAGAGGATCCTTTTTGTTTTGTAAAAAGAACTCTGAACAGCGATCCGATGGATTTAATATTCTGCCCTGGAAATGAATTCAAAATTGTGGCGACAGTTCCGACAATAATAACAAAAAAAGCTGCTGGGTTCATAAGGACTGAAAATTCAATGTGCTTAAAAATCATAGCGCCGACAACGGCGACAACGCCTACTATAACTCCCAGGATGGTGGTTATTTCCATAGTTTCTCCTTTGTGTAATCCGAATTAGTAGTTATTCTATTTATTAGGCAGAGCAGGACCAATACGCTCAACCCGTTATAGTATAATATATTTGTTACTGTTGGAGTATTAAATAATTGTTAAAAATAGGAAAAAGACTGCCATGAACGAGTTTTTATCAGATACTGAGCATAATAATCCATTTCTTGCACAAAATCCGATAAAAATTCTCTCATGGCAGCCTCTTATTTATATTTCTTTATTCATACAGCGGATATTTATCACAGATCTTTGTTACTTCACCTCTAATGTAATCAGCTTTACCATCAAAATCCGTAGCTGCCAACCAGATGCACTCCGCGATTTTTTCCATATCCTCTTCCTTTAAGCCTCTTGAGGTAACAGCCGGAGTTCCCACGCGGACACCGGAAGTCACAAACGGGCTTCTTGGATCATTTGGCACTGCATTTTTATTCAGAGTAATATAAACCTCATCACAGCGGTTCTGCAGTTCCTTTCCGGTTACTTCCATTCCTCTTAAGTCGATCAGCATCAGATGATTATCTGTACCGCCTGTCAGGATGTTGAATCCCTGCTTGATCAGGGCAGCAGCCAGAGCCTTTGCGTTTTTTACCACCTGCTCCTGATAGGTCTTAAACTCAGGCTTTAAGGCTTCCCCAAAGCAGACGGCCTTACCGGCGATTACATGCTCCAAAGGACCTCCCTGTGTTCCGGGGAAAATAGCCTTATTGAAGTTAAATTTATCCGCAGCTTCCTGGTTAGCTAAAATCATTCCGCCTCTCGGTCCACGGAGAGTCTTATGAGTGGTCGTTGTCACTACATCTGCATAAGGAATAGGGCTCTCATGAACTCCTGCCGCAACAAGACCTGCAATATGTGCCATATCTACCATAAGATAAGCGCCCGCCTTGTCAGCAGCCTCCCGGAATCTCTTAAAATCAATGGTTCTTCCGTAGGCACTGGCGCCTGCAACAATTAATTTCGGTTTGTGTAAAATGGCAAGCCTTTCCATCTCATCATAATCAAGAAAGCCCTCATCATCTACGCCGTAAGGGATAATATTAAAATACATACCGGAAAAATTAACAGGGCTTCCATGGGTTAAGTGACCGCCATGGTTTAAATTCATACCCAAGACCGTATCCCCTGGCTGCAGCATGGCAAGAAAAACCGCCATGTTGGCCTGAGCCCCGGAATGAGGCTGGACGTTGGCATAATCACAGCCAAATATCTTTTTTGCACGTTCTATGGCAATGGTCTCAACAATATCTACATCCTCACAGCCGCCATAATAACGCTTTCCCGGATAGCCTTCTGCATACTTATTAGTAAGCACTGTTCCCATTGCCATCATAACCGGTTCTGAAACAATATTTTCCGATGCAATCAATTCCAGATTTCTTCTCTGTCTTGCGCACTCCTTTTCAATGGCTTCTCCCACTTCTTTATCATAGCCGGTGATAAATTTCATAACCTCATTTACCATGTCCATTCCCTCGCCTTTCCTTATGTTTATTTAATCACCACAGTTTCATATTAGAAAACTGAGGCTGAATATTACACTTCCTGTCACAAGTTTAATTCATAGTGAATCTTTTTGCAAGGTATTTCATCTATATTTACTCCGCTATAGACTCTTTGGAATCTTATAATTCCTTATTACAATCTGCAGATTCTTATTCCCGTTATATTCATTTACAGCAGGATAATAGATTACATCTAGGACCCGGCTGTCTCCAAGCTCTTCCAAAAAAGAATCTCCGTCAGCAAACAGCATGGCATCCATTGGCGTCCCCTGGTCCGTGGCAAGAGAAAACTTAACGACATTTCTGTTTTTCCCCAAAACACGGACACTTCGGATATAAAGACCCTTTTGGGCAAACAAAGGCTTCTCATTGCCCTGGCCAAATGGTTCTAGGAGCTCCAGTTCTTCGATCAACGGTTCATCTATGTACTCCAGAGGCATGGGAACATCGATCCATACCTTTCGTATGAAATCCTCTTCCGTCAGCCTTGCCTGTTCATTTAGGCATTTCCTGAATTCATCCACATGCTCTTTGGGAAGGGATAAGCCGGCTGCCATCGGATGACCACCGAATTTTAACAGCAGATCCTTCACCTCAACCAGGGCGTCAAACATATGGTAAGTCTCAATGGAACGGCCGGAGCCTTTGACGCACTCCTCCCCATCCGTCAGGACAAAAGCAGGTTTCTGGAAATACTCCCTCAGCCGTCCGGCAATGATCCCTGCCAGGGATTCATGACACTCCGGTAAATACACCACCAGAACTTTATCCTCTCCATAAAGGGCTTCCACCTGTTCCACTGCCTCCATGGTCCCCTGTTTTGTCATGGTCTTTCGCTGGTCATTTAACGCTTTTAATTCCAGAGCCATTCGATCTGCCTCTTCTTCCTCCCGGCAAAGAAGCAGGGATAAGGCCAGCTTGGCCGTCTGAAGGCGGCCTCCCGCATTTAGGCAGGGTCCGATTACAAACCCGATCTGATAGGCAGTGATCTGATCCTTGTCCAGATCATTCCTTTCAATAAGCTTTAAAAGTCCCAGGCTCTTTGTCTGTCCGATCCGTTTAAGCCCTTCCTTAACAATGATCCGGTTCTCATCCTGAAGCTTCATCACATCGCCCACGGTTGCGATGGCAGCGAATTCCACCATCTCAAGCCATTTCTCCAGAGGCACATGAAATTCCTCATAAAGAGCCTGAACCAGTTTATAGGCCACCAATCCTCCGCAAATATCAGGAAAAGGATACTGGCACTCCTCCTGTTTTGGGTTTACCACCGCATCTGCGGGAGGCAGAATCTCCTTGCCGTCCTCCTTCATAATATCATGGTGGTCCGTGATAAGAACCGTAAGACCCAGCTCCTTTGCAAGCCTGATCTGCCCCACTGCGGCGATTCCGTTGTCACAGGTGAGTATGGTATCAATGCCATCTGCTGCCGCTGCCCGGATAATGGATTCATTGATTCCATAGCCATCCTTTAAGCGGTCCGGGATCTCATAATCCACCACAGCTCCCACCTGAGACAGAGCCTGGTACAAAAGATAAGTGGAGCAGACTCCGTCAATATCATAATCCCCTACGATCCTTATAGGCCTTAATTGCTCTGTCTTTTCCTTAAGGATCGCCACGGTCCGGTCCATATCCTTAAGAAGATGAGGGCTATATAGATCCTTTAACCCGCCGTACAAGTATTTCTCCACCGCTTCATGCCCCATCACATTCCGGTTTCTTATGATTCTCGCTGTTACCGGGGTGATGCGGTAGCATCTTGCCATTTCTTCAAAATCAGCTCTTTTTGTCTGAAGCATCCATTTCTCTTCTGCCATGTTTCGTTATCTCCCTGCAAACGGCTCTTTTGGCCAGTTCTTCCTTTTCGTTTTCTGCTGGTAAGTCTCCTGTTACCCCTTCCTTTCGCTTTTTAGCCGCATCAAGCCGGCTCATTAAGCTGGTAATGGAATAGAGGATGGGCGCAAAATCACCGCGGTAAGCATGCTCACAGGTGGATTTTACTTCAAAATTCTCACTTCCAATCTCCTGGAACAGATATTTCTCATCATCGATAATGTGTTTAAGCCGCTTAATCAGCTGGTTGACGGAATTAGTCAGAACTCCGATTTCGTCTTTGGAACGGTATGGAAGATATACCTCCAGATCTCCGTTGGCAACTCTTCCGGTCCCTTCTACAAGGGCTTTCACTGGTTTATCAATGGCTATTATTATATAAATGATCAGGAGAGAAATAATCCCACTGATCATGCAGATGGTTATGATTTTTATTTTCGTAAGCTGATCATAAAGATTATCACCTTGAATGCTGGCCGCCTCAGACCCTTTGCGGTTAAAATCCGCCACCTTTAAAAGTCCGTTACTTGCATCATCAAATAACTGTCTGGAATCCCCTATGATCATATCAAATGCTTCCTGTGTGTGGTTCTGGCGGCTTATGACAAGCAGACGGCCGCTATACTCCAGGTACTGATTCCATTCTTCTTCCGCCTTTACTATGAGCTTCCGGTCCGATTCATTGGTGATATAAAGCTCATAATCCGTAAAACCACGGGCGATATCTTCCCGGATCTGAGCCATTTCTCCCTCCAGCCGGTCCATATCCCTGCTGTCGCCGGTGATAACGTGGTTATATTCCTTAATGCGGTAGTCTGATGTTCTGGTATTCAGTTCCTCGGCAATGATAATTGCCGGTACCCAGGACTGGGAAATTTCAGTACTTGCTTCGTTGATCTGCCTGGCTGTTATTATAGAATCCGATCCCATAAAAATAAGTCCTGCTATACTGATTCCGCCTAAAAGCAGGAGTTTTGTTTTAATTTTAATATTTCTGATAAATTTCACCTTCATAACGCCTTAGTTCTCTCCTCCTTAACCGGTAATCCGGTAACTCTCTTTCCACAATCTCCCAAAATGCATTGGAATGGTTCATTTGAATGCGATGCGCCAGTTCATGCACCACCACATAATCGGCCAGTTCTTCCGGAAGAAGCACAAGCCTCCAGTTAAAATTCAAATTCCCCCTGGCGCTGCAGCTTCCCCACCGGGTCGCCTGATCCCGTATTGCAATTTTCCCATAGTCCACATTCATGATTGCAGACCAGGTGGCCGCTTTTGCCTCTAAATAACCTCTGGCTTCCCGCCGGTACCAAAGCTTCACCGCCTCTTTAACCGCTGCTTCCAGCTCTTTCTCCTCATAGGACGCAGCCGGACCGGAAACCACCAGCTCCTCCTTTGTATCCTGTATACAAAAAGCTTTTTTCTTATGATCGGACTTAATATGAAGGATCCGGCACTTTCCATAAAGAAGCACAGATGCCCCTTCCGTCCAATGAAAATCCGTCCTTCTCTGTGACGCTATTCGGATCTTTTCCACCTGTGCAAAGACCCAGTCTCTGTTCTTCTGCGCCAGCTCATGCCCTGCCTTAAAGGGAAGGCGCCTGGGAAGCCTTACGAAAACCTCTCCCGCTTTCGTGACCTGCAGGGCCATGGTACGCCTGTCTGATTTTATGATCCTGTAAGAACATTCGCTTCCATCAACAAAGGAAATCACACCTGTTTCCCCTCTGCTGTCAGGACCTTTTGCTTCCATATCTCTGATTCCCAACCCTATTTCTTCCTCTTTTCTCTTTCCTCTGCTTAAACTCGTATTCCCAATTATAGCGAATAAATGGAAAAGAAACAATACATAACTGAAAGGTCTGAATCGCAAAATAAGAGAACCCGGCAGGCAGGTTCCCTTATAACTGTCTTCCTACATATCATTCTTATTCCTTATGTTAAAAAACCGTCAGAGATTTCTTCCAGTCTTTCCTGATCCACAATCCGATACCCCTTATCCTTTTTTAGTATTCCGTCATCACAAAATTTTTTCATGACAAAGAGTACGTGACGGTAGCTGATGTTCATATACTCCGAAACCTCCGTATGAGATATGGTGTATTTCCCGTTCTGCTGATATTTAAGTATAAAGGAAGCAAGTCTCTTTTCCAATGAATAATTTAAGTATTCACTCAGCCGGTAGCTCCTAATCATCAGCTTATTGGAAATAGAGGACGCAAAATAAAAGGATACATCTGCCTTCTCTTTGCAGATCTGCCTTAACCGATCCAGTTCAAATTCCAGACAGATCACATCCTCTATCACTTTATTTTCTTTGATATAATCTTCCTGGCGGAATATGGAAAGTTCCCCCAGCCAGTCGCCCTTACCCGCAAAATCAAGAATGGAACGGCGCCCGTTCTCATGGTCAATATAGATTTTCACCATTCCCGATAGAATCAGATAGCAATGGGTGATACTCTCATCCACATGAAAGATATTCCTCCCCGCAGGAAAATGCCTTTCCTCCCCGGCCGCCGCAAGGCTGTCTGGTATTTCATATATATTGTGTTTTTCCATATATCTCTATCAACCTTTATTCCCAATATGATAATTCTCATAGTCATCAGTCTGTATTTATGGTATCATATTCCCGAGGTGAAAACAATGAGCAGAAAAAAAATAAACGACCTGGCCATAACCATTATATCCTTTTTGTTTTTTGGCTTTGGGATATCGCTGCAGCTAAAAGCAGCTATCGGGCAAAGCGTCTTAAACGCATTGGCAGTAACATTATCTTACACCATTCAATTGAAGGTTGGCACCATACTCAATGGGATCAATACGTTGTTCTTCCTATCCTATTTACTTTTAAGACGTTCCCGTTTAAACTATAAGGATGGGATACAGATTATTGCAACCATTGCAAACGGATACATCATCAACCTGTTTCTGTATCACTTACTTTCTAATTTTACCGTGGAAAACTATTTTTACAGAGTGATCCTTTATTTAATCGGCATTATAATTGCTTCCATCAGCCTGGGGGCCGTACTTGCAATCGGAATCGTAAAATTCCCTCTGGAAAGTATGTGCCTTATCATTAGTGAAGCCTATAATAAGAAGTTCACCGCTGTCCGTATGAGCTTTGATGTGATATTTTTAATCCTCACTTTATGCCTGACCTTATTTTCACATACCCCGCTGCAAATAAGGGAAGGAACCGTTATCAGCATTCTTCTCCTGGCACCGCTGCTGGGGATCTGTCTAGACTTTTTTAAGAAACATTTAACTATGGAGGAAAAAATACATGTATCAGATTTATTTACTTGATATAGACAATACCCTGCTGGATTTTGACGCTGCCGAAGAGCAGGGCTTTATAAAGATGATCCAATCCTATGATTTGGAATTTAAGGATGAAATGCTGTCCCAATATAAAAAGATGAACCGTCATTTATGGGACTTATTAGAGCAGGGAAAGATCGGAAGAGAAGAACTTCTTAACACCCGCTTTCATGAATTCTTCCGCCTTTATGACATGGAAATTAACGGAGAAGAGGCGGAAGGGCGTTACCGTGGGCATCTTGGAAACAACTCCGATTTAATCCCTGGCGCCAAGGAAACCCTGATCAAATTAAACGAGAGGGGGAAACATTTATACACTGCATCAAACGGTGTTTATTCCACCCAGATCCAGCGTCTTAAAAACGCCGGTATCTTTCATCTTTTCGAAGGAATGTTTATATCGGAAAAAGTGGGTTATGAAAAGCCATCCCTTCATTTTTTCCAGCACTGTTTTAAAAATATTCCGAACTTTGAAAAAGACAAGACCATCATGGTAGGAGACAGTATATCCTCTGACATTCAGGGTGCAGTGAATGCAAACATTGATTCCTGTCTTTTTAGCAGCTCCCCAGAGCCCCTGTCAACAGCCGCAACTCATACCATTCACGATATAACCGAATTGTTAAACCTTTAACTTCTTCTATTCCATCATTGCCCGGCAGCTTCCGCTGCCGGGCTTTCTGGTCAATCAGGTATTCCCAATCCGGGCCCCTGCTTTAAGGGGTTAAATCCCTTTCATGAACTTTGACGGCGATTTCAAGGTGTACTTCTTAAATACCGCACAAAAATGCTTATAATCCGTAAATCCTGTTGCATCGGAAACCTCGCCGATCCGGTATTGCCCGGTATTTAACAGAACAATGGCCTGGGAAATCCGGTACTTGTTTAAAAAGTCCAGGAAGGTCTGTCCGGTCACCTCTTTGAACTTCCGGCTTAAGTAGCTGGCGCTGACTCCCAGCTTATCTGATATGGATTCCACGCTCAGCTTGTCTCCATATCCTGACTTAATCTCCTGGATTGCCTTTGAAACATATTTGTTTTCTGAAAGGTCCAGCTGTATATAGTATTCCAGGTTCATGATCCCCGCGTCTGATTCCGCCTGCTCCATCACATACTCCACCTGGCGGCTGTTTGCGATTTCTTCTCCCAGCCTTTTCATAAGGACCGCAAGCTTTTCTTCATCCACCGGCTTTAACAGGTATTCACTGACCCCGGCGGATATGGCCCTTCTTGCATATTCAAATTCCGCATAGCTTGTCAGAAGGATGCTTTTAAACTTCACGCTCTTAGAGGCTTCCTTTATCATCTCGATCCCATCCATAAACGGCATGCAGATATCTGCAACAACTACGTCAGGCTTATGCTCAAGGATCTTTAAAAGCCCCTCCTGTCCATTTGCCGCCTCAGCCACCACCACGCAGTCCATGCCCATCCAATCCGTGGTATAGATCAGTCCCTTTCGGATAATATCCTCATCTTCTGCTATCATCACCCGTAACATTATACTTCCTCCCTTTGTGCCGGAAGGGTCACCACCAGTGTTGTGCCAAGCCCTTCTGCACTGCGTATCTCCACTCCATAAGGCCTTCCGTAAAGGATCCTGCACCGTCTGTGAATATTATAAAGCCCGGAATGCCGTTTGTTGTTTTCTTCCTGCTCCAATAAGGCCTGAATGTCACTTAAAACTCCTGGAGTCATTCCAATCCCGTCATCCCTGCAGATCATGATCAGCCGGTCTTCGTGAATATAGGCCTTAAGCTCCACCCTTAAATTTTCCTGGTTGCCAAACCCGTATTTGACTGAATTTTCGATCATAGGCTGCAGCACCAATCTGGGAATCCGGCAGGATAGTACCTCTTCTTCCACGTCAATCACATAGGAAAACCGGCGGTTAAACCGGTATTTTAAGATTGTCAGATAATTCTCCAGGTGCTCTAAATCCTCTTCCAGGGTAACCTCCGTCCTGCTGCCATCCAGGCTGTAACGCAGCAGGTTAGACAGGCTGAACACCATCTTCCCGGCTGTCTCCGGCTGGATAATGCACATATACCGGATATTTTCCAGAGTATTAAACAGAAAATGCGGATTAAACTGGGATTCCAGCTGCTTATTCTGAGAAGCTGCCACCAGCTCCGTCATCTTTCTGTTATTCTCCATCTGCAGCTTTAAGCTGGCAATGGTTTCCCGGTATGCATCTGCTATGATCCGAAATTCATTTTCACTTTCTATCTCTATGGATGCGTCTAAATTCCCATCTCTGGCCTTTTCCATGACATGAAGGAGGAGGTAAAAATCCCTGGTCTTCCGTTCCGTCACCTTCTTCGTGCTGATCAGTACCCATATGGTCATCAGCACAAGAGCCGTAATGATGAGAGCACTGCTAAGCCCCAGGGAAAACACGATATTCTGGATATCTGTTACAGAATAGATTAAAAACATGTTATGGTATGCCGGATGAACGGATATGAGAAACATCTTCTTTTCATAAGGCAGATACCTGCCTGCCGTCTCAAGCACCTTTAACACCTGGCTGCTGCTGTTCACCAGATAATAATTGCTGCTTAAATAAACCCAGCCAAACCGGTCGGCAATGATGGTTTGGCTTTCTGACCGGTCAAGCGCCGGCTTAAACTGGCTGCTGTTAATGGTGAAGATTAAGTATCCCGCCTTTTTATCTCCCCGCATTACTGCCATGCCCATAGCAATATCCCGGTCCTGGCCTTTCCAGGCTTCCATTAAGCGTACTCTGGTTTCCCCCGGATTCTCATCCATGGCTCCGAACAATCCCCAGCGGATATCCTCCCTGCCTGATAAGTAATCCGGGATATCCTTTCTTGTGGATAACAGCACCCGCTTCTCACCGTCAAAAACATACAGATCAGCCTTATATCCCAACTGGCCGGACATTCCGTAAAATTGCTCAAACACGGCCATCCGTCCGGCTGCGCCGGAATCCCTGTCAAAAAGCAGGTCAGATTCCGAAAGCACATCAAGTTTCTTCTCATACCCTGTAAGAACCTTTTCCAGTTCCTCCGCCACGAAAGCATTGTGGGACTCATTCCCGCTTTTTTTTCCATAGAGCAGGACCGCAAGAAAAACCAGGGTACAGATCAGGGTAAAACCTACTGCCGGAATGATAGCATATCCCATGATCAGGCGGCGCAGCTCATCTTTGAAATATCGTCCCTTTTTCATGCTCCCTCCCTATTCTAATTCAGGGTGCTTTGAAAAACCTCTGAAAAGCGTCTCAGCCATTCCATTTTGTTCTCCTTCACCACGCCTTCCTCGTCATAAATGATGTGGATCGCCTGTTTATCCAGCAGATACTCCGGTTCATTTACATCCGTCCTTACGGAACGCCTTCCAAGACTTTCAGAAATAACCGTCTGGGCATCCTTACCCGTTACAAAATCCACAAACTGCTTTGCCGACTCCATGTGGCCGGAGCCCTTAATGATGCATACTACATCCGGTTTGGATATTACACCCTCCTTCATATACACCACACTGACCGGATATCCGGAAGCAATGTAGTGAGCTGCCCCCTCTTCAAAGGTAAGTCCTACCGTATAGCGCCCCTCGGCCACTCCCTGATATACTTCAGAGGAGCTTTGTAGAAGCTTTCCATCCAGGTTTTTACAGAATGCCTCCACATAATCCCAGCCAGCCTCCGGTTCTCCTCCTCCCATGGCATAAAGCATATTGATCAGATGCTCAAACGCCGAGGATGAAGTAGAAGGATTGCACATGGCAATCTTTCCGAAAAGCTCAGGCTTAAGAAGGTCCCCATACCCTTCTATGGCAATATCTCCAGCAAGATTGGTATTCACCATGAGAAGGCTTGGAACATCAGTAAACCGGGTCATGTTTCCTTCCTTATTCCTGTAATCTTCCTGGATCATGGATTCATTTTTGCTGATATAAGGCTCAAACAGCTCACTTTTAGCCATGGTGGTAGACAGGGAGCCCCCCCAGAAGATATCACATCTGGGTTCCTTCCTGTCCTCCACCATGTTTAACAGTTCTCCCGTCCCTCCCGTGCATACCTCCACCTTAATCCCTGTCTGTTCCTCAAATTCCGATACAATGGGATTAATAAATTCCAGCGGATGAGGACAGTACACCACCAGTTCCTCATCCTTATGAAACTCTGCTGGCACCATCCGGGAACTGCGGTCGCAGCCTGCCAGACAGCCAATGCACAAAAGGGCCGCAGCACATAAGGTCCAGCCTCTCATCGTCCCTGTTTCCTGCCCTTCTAGCTTATTATTATTATTCTAACACAGTGCTACAGGATGTAAACACCCTTTGGATCAAAATCCAGATAAGCTTTTTCACCCACTTCATAGATTCTACGGTTGACCGGGTTATAATCCGTAATCTGGATTTCCATATCTCCCACCATGATCTGATAGTACTGATAAGACCCCATGAAAGTGGATAAGGTGACCAGTCCCTCTAAAATGCCCTGCTCCGCCAGGATCGCTCCCTCCGGCCGTATCACCAAAGTCGCCTCATCTCCGGAATGTGCTCCTGCAAAATTGTTTACCTGGAACTCTTTGCCTGCCACAGAAATCATGGCTTTTTCTCCTTCTTCTGATAAAACCTTTGCCTTTAAGAAGTTGGCTTCTCCGATAAAATCAGCCACAAATCTGGAAGCGGGATGATAATAGATCTCCCTTGGGCTTCCAATCTGTTCCACCTTGCCTTTGCTCATGATGATGATCTTATCGGAAATACTCATGGCCTCGGACTGGTCGTGGGTCACATAGATCGCCGTAATCCCGACCTTCTGCTGTATCTTTCGGATCTCAGTCCTCATGGTTACCCTCAGCTTTGCATCTAAGTTGCTTAAAGGCTCATCAAAGAGTAAGACTCCCGGTTCTATGACCAGGGCTCTGGCTAATGCCACACGCTGCTGCTGCCCGCCGGAGAGCTGGTTTGTCATGCGGGTCTCCATCCCTTCCATTTCCACCAGCTTTAGTATATTCATGACCCGTTCCCTGATCTCTTCCTTTGGAACCTTCCGGATCTTAAGACCGTAGGCCACGTTGTCAAACACGTTGTAATGAGGCAGAAGGGCATAGCTCTGAAACACCATGGCCGTATCCCTTTTATTGGGAGTCAAATGGTTGATTGCCTCTCCTCCCAGATAAATTTCCCCTTCGTCCGGGCTTTCAAAGCCCGCGATCATTCGAAGGGTAGTCGTCTTGCCGCAGCCTGACGGTCCCAACAGGGTAACAAAGGTTCCCGGCTCAATATCCAGAGAGGTATCCTTTACTGCATAAAACTCCTTACCTGTCTTTGGATCCATGTATATTTTTGAAATGCGTTCCAACCGAACGCCTTTTTTCTGTTTTTCCATGTTATATTCCTCCTGTTTCTTCTTTCCTGCCCACGTTTTTTGGCATAGAGATATACCCTCAGGGTGTTAAACTTAATCCTGTACCTCTTTCACGGCTCTGCTGACACCGAAGAACTTCATCATAGCATTCATAATGAGAACCGCACCATAAGTAATGAGAATCAATACGGTTGCATAAGCACAGGCCACACCGTAATTCCCCTTTTCCGCCTGTTCATTGATCTGGCAGGTGATTAACAGAAAATCTGGCGTCACCAGCAGGATAATGGCGGAAATGGCGGTAATGCTGCGAACAAAGGCCGTTACCAGACCGCTGAAAAAAGAATCCTTAATAAGAGGGAGAGTCACGGACATAAATACCCTGGCAGAATTGGCTCCCATGTCATAAGCAGATTCCTCAATGGATTTATCAATCTGGCGCAGGGCAGATATCCCGCTTCTGGTACCGGTGGGAAGGCTCCGGACGATAAATACAATGATCAGAATAAGCCCTGTCCCATAAAGGCCGCTCATAATTCCGGAACGGAACAATCCGTTTGCATAGCCCCTGATATATCCAATACCAAGGACCGTTCCCGGAACAGCCATGGCCAGCATGGAAACAAACTCAATAAAGCCCTTTGCCTTAAACCGCTTCTTAACCACAAGATAAGAAATGACCATGGAAAGAAATGCCGTGAGAGGTGCGGCGATTAAGGACAGCACAAAGGAGTCCTTAAATGCCTTGATTCCGCTGGTTTTAAACATATATTGAAACCACTTAAGGCTTAAGCTGTAGTCCCTTCCCCATAGAGTAAACAGGGCGCCAAAGGGAACCATGATGTACATCAGCAGGACAAAAGCCGCAACAATGCCGCAGAAACAGGTAAGCGGGACAGTCACACTCTTATCCTCAATAAGCATTCTCATACGGGAAGCCTTTCCCGTCAAAGTAGCTGCTGTTTTCTTTTCCAGATAATACTTCTGTATCAGGAACAGCACAACTGTCAGGGACAGCAGAACAACTGACATGGCTGCCGCGCCCGTGGAGTCATAAGCTCCTGTCACCTGTAAGTAAATGGTGGTAGCCAAAGTATCATAAGACCCGCCGATCAGCATGGGATTTGCAAAATCCGCCACAGACTCGATAAAGGTCACCAGAAACGCATTGCCAAGTCCCGGAAGCAAAAGGGGAAACGTAACACTGGAAAACACCTTCCACCTGGTGGCCCCCATATCCCTGGTGCCCTCCTCCAGAGAAGGATCAATATTTTTTAAAAGCCCCTTTAGCATTAAGTAGCATACCGGAAAAAAGGTCAGAGTCTGGACAATGGCAATTCCCTTAAGCCCATAGACATTAGAATCATATATGTGAAGCAAGGACCTGCTGATCAGGCCGCTCCTTCCAAAAAGCATGATCATGGACAAAGACAGAACAAATGGCGGGGATACCACCGGAAGCATGGAAACAAGCCCAAAGAGCTTTTCCAAAACCTTAGTTTTCAGCTTCACATACACCTCTACATAAGCAAACAGCAATCCGATGGCCGTAGAAGCGGTCCCCGTGATAAATCCAAGAACAAGGGTATTTTTAAATGCATTCTGGAACCGTTCCAGATTTAAAACCCTCCGAAACACTTGAAGTGTAACAGAGCCCTCCGCATAAAAGCTGTCTATCAACAGCATAAACAGAGGATAAAGAATAAACAGCGCAAGAAAAATAAGCAAAACTGTAATCATGCTGACCAAAATCGGGTCAGAAAAGAATTTTTTGCGCTCCAGCCGGTTACTCTGCAAGCTGGCCATAATAGTCCTCCTTTCTCATTCCAGGCAGGAGTCCTGACTCCAATGATGAAAAAATGCTGCGTAATGGCCTTTTACGCATTACGCAGCATGTTCCTTCCTACAGCCGGACGTTTATTTCCTGCCTCAGTCTCCTTACTGTGTCAGGAAACGGTCGGCATCTGCCTTTTCCGAAGAGCTTCCCAAGGCTTCAAAGAAATCTTCCACATATTTCGCACTGTTTTCTTTTGCATCTTCAAAATCATAATCAATGGTATTATTCATATCCAGACCAAAGCGTACAGCCTCTTCCGGCTGTGTTGCGTTCTTTAAAACCAGGAACTGATAAGCACCGTTTTCCTTTGCAAGATCCACGCACTCTGGTGACAGCGCATATTCGATCCACAGCTTCGCTGCATTTGGATGAGCAGCGCCCTCAAAGATCGCAGTTGCTCCTACCTCAAAGGAGGTTCCGTCCTCAGGAACAATCAGCTGAATGTTATCATATCCCTGAAGAATCTGATAAATTCCGTCATGAAGGAAACCGACTCCAATGACACATTCCCCGGGTCCAACCATCTTAGATGGGCCGGAACCAGATTTTGTATACTGTGCAATGTTCTTGTCCAGCTTTTTAAAATACTCCATAGCAGCATCATGGCCTTTCATCTGTACCATGGTATTGATCACCAGCTTAGCCGTACCTGCTGTATTTGGATTGGAAAGCATGATAAGTCCCTTATACTCTTCTTTTGTCAGATCATCCCAGGTTTTGGGAGCCTCTAACCCAAGTCTGTTTAATTCTTCCGTGTTCACCATAAAGCCCAGAATCCCCTTATAAATACCATACCAGCTATTCGTAGGATCCTTATACTGGTCTCCTATAAGATTCTTGGCATTCATCGCATCATAAGGCATTAAAATCCCCGCTGCAACCGCTTCATTATAGGGGTCAGTCGTTCCGCCGAACCATACATCAGCAGAAGGCTTTCCTCCCTCCTCAGAAACCTTGGTATAAACCTCTGAGGTTGAAAGTCTCTGGAACTTTGTTTTAATGCCATAGGTCTTTTCAAAATACTGGCATACCGCAGCCAAATGCTCCTCTTCGCAGGAGCCATACACCGTTAATTCCCCTTCAGCCTGGGCTGCCTTGATCAGTTCTGTTAAATCTCCATCTTCCCCTGAATCCTTTTTCTCTTCCCCTGCAGCAGCCGTTGTTCCTTCAGCTGTCGACTGCGCCTCTGCTGCTGTCTCTGCCTTTGTAGCTGCCGCCTCTTGTTTGGAACCGCATGCGGTCAGACTGAGAGCCGCTGTGAGCGCCAGCAAAAATGCCGTTCTTTTTTTCATAATAGATATCCCTCCGTTTTTTCTGTTACCTTATAATAACAAAAAAATCCAAAAGCAGATACCGAAAAATCAGTAATAATGTCGTGATTTTTGAACTTATCCAAACCTTTTTTAGTAAAAATACACACTGATTCTTTATTTTAAAAATCTTCCCTCCAATGCTAAAAATTGATCCAGGATCATACGGCTGACCCTGGCCCCGAACACGGTGGCCGGGTGGGCCGGATAATACATGGCATCAGAAAATTCCTTGTGGAACATGACGATAGCATAAGGCCCATAGGGAGTAAACACCAGGCCGCCGTCATTTCTGCAGGCATCCATGCTTCCGCTTTTAGAAGCAACGGAAATCAGGATTTCATCCGTATTGTCACTGTCCATGTAAAATGGAGGAAAGTCCTTAGTGATCATGCTGTTATAATGCTGCTTTTTTAAGATATCCAGCATCTTTTCATCTGCCCCCGGACTAATAAGCTCCCCCTTTGCCAGACGGATAAAAATGCTTGCATAATCTTCCGGCGTACTGGTCCCAAGCCTGTCATACTGCTCAAAGTGAATGGGATTATGCAGCACCGTATCCTTACAGCCAAGGGCTTTGATGCATTGGTTAATCCTCTCCAGCCCCAGATAGTCTATCATCATATTGGTTGCAATATTATCACTTACAATGATCATAATGGTCGCCGCATCCTTTACCCTGAGCATTGCTCCCGGCTCCAGATCCGGAAGCACACCGCTTCCGTCCACTACATGTTCCTCCTTATACTCGATCATATCCTCAAGGTTTTTATTTCCCTTTTCCACCTCATCAAACAGACATGCCAGTATATAGGTCTTTATGGTGCTTGCTGTCTCAAATACCTCATCAGCGTGAATGGCAATTACATTACCATGGAAATCATCCAGATAAATCCCCATTTTCCCATCATAGCTCATGATCTCCGCTTCAATTCTTTTCTCTAATGTCAGTCTGGAATCCATTTTATCCGACCTTTCTCTTAACTTATTTAAATAATAAATCTGTAGGACAGATTCACGCGTTTCGTGCAGCTGCTTTTGCAGCCATACTTCCTCAGCACGGAGTTTGCATCAATGGGGCTGTGCCAAAAATACTCCCTGAGGCATACCAGCTTTCTGCAAGATCCGCCCGATAGTCCTCTGCCTGAGGATTTAGGCTGTTGATCACCACACCGCCACTGCCGGTTTTTCCCGTAGAATGGATATAAGAACCATTTCCCATATACATGGCGATATGTCCCGGAAAATACATAAGGTCCCCTGGAAGCATCTCATCCTTTGGAATCTCATGTACCGGAAATCCTGGTTTTATCCTGGCATCCCGGTAGATAAGGATTCCGTTTAAAAGATAGCTTTCCGACGTAAGCCCGGAACAGTCGATCCCTGCGGTAGATCTTCCACCCCAGCGATACTGGGTCCCCAGATACTGCTTTGCCGTCTCTACCACCGACTTACGGAATGATGCTTCATCCACAATCTTCTTTTGCGGAAGGTCCCCCGTCCACAGACCTGACTGGGAAAATTCCTTTTTCCTTAAAAACTGGTTTCTCATATAGCCCACTCGTCCATTAAAAAGCTCCACCTTGGCCCAGCCTTCGGTTTCTGAGTCAAAGGAGAGTACCCTAATAAGAGAACCACGGAACAGGCTTAAAAGGCGTACTCCCTGAACCTTTGGGAGAGATAGAATGTCCACGTAGATTCCATCTGTAACCATAAGCCCGCACTCTTCCCAGCATTTCAGCTCATCAAGACTCACCAGTTCCATCTCCTCTTTCCTGATAAAGCCGGAATAGCCGTAAAATGTCCGTACCGGGTAAAATCCCAGCTCTTCCGCCCCGGTTATCGTAAGCCCCATCCCATACAGCCCTTCATCCGAAATGGCCGACACTGTCTCTCCAAGGCTGCTCTCTTTTATCTCCGACCGGCCTTCCCAAATAGTAGCAACCGGTATCTTTATAATTCCATAAGATTCCAATGTCATCTCCTCCTTTTCTTTCTGCTATATTCCTTCCGGCACTTTTTATACCGCTTCATGACAGTACAAATGGTTTTCCCGTTTTTGTAAACCGCAAGATACTATATTTTTCATTATTATATGGTCAGATATGCGGAATGTCAATAAAACCCAAAAGTTAAAAAACTCCTTCCGTAACAGGCAGCTTTTGAAACTCAAGCTGTCTGTCACAGGAGGAGTATATTATATTTTCCTAAGATTCCATATATGATCCGATATATTAAAAACTCATTCTTATACTCTCTCAATCCTTATACAGTCTTTTATATTCTTCCGCTTCCTTCCGGTTTGCCAGCACAAAATGCTCTGGCCTTATCTCCCTCCAGGAAGCCTTTTCCCATGAGTAATCATGAACCGAAGGATCATAAACCAGAAGCTTTTTCTCCTTTTCATGCTTCGGATCCGGCATGGGGATTGCGGAGAGCAGCGCCCTTGTATAGGGATGAAGGGCATGGGTGATCAGCTCCTCCGTTTCCGCCATTTCCACAATCTCACCTTTACGGATCACCGCGATCCGGTCCGTGATAAATCTCATAACAGATAAGTCGTGGGC
The DNA here is from genome assembly GCF_900105615.1 of Lacrimispora sphenoides JCM 1415. Classification (NCBI taxonomy): domain Bacteria; kingdom Bacillati; phylum Bacillota; class Clostridia; order Lachnospirales; family Lachnospiraceae; genus Lacrimispora; species Lacrimispora sphenoides. The sequence continues at coordinate 3,635,734 of NZ_LT630003.1, forward strand.
AATAAAAAGATAAGTGATCTGCCGTTTTTTCTTCATATCTCCAAGAAGGTTTAGGACCTGGGCCCGGACCGATACATCAAGAGCAGAAATCGGTTCATCGGCGATGATAAAATCCGGGTTCATAATAAGGGATCTGGCGATCCCGATTCTCTGCCTCTGGCCTCCGGAAAACTCATGAGGGAAACGGCTTGCAAATTCCGGAAGAAGCCCTACGTCAAGAAGCGCCTGGTCCACCCGTTTTTTCCGTTCCTTTTCCCCTAGTCCCTTTTCCATATTCATAAGGCCTTCGCTGATGATATAATCCACCTTGGCCCTTTCATTTAAGGAAGCCTGGGGATCCTGAAAGATCATCTGTATTTCCTTAATGACCTTCCGGTCCAGCTCTGCAGGGATTCTCCCATTGATCTTATCACCTTTATAAAGGATATCTCCTCCGCAGCTTGGAACGATCCTCATGATCGCACGGCCAATGGTGGTTTTCCCTGATCCGGACTCCCCCACCAGCCCAAAGGTTTCTCCTTTGTATATTTTAAAGTTTACCTTCTTTACCGCTTCATATTTCTTTCTGCGCTCTCCAAAGGTCACATCCAAATCCCTTACATCTAACAGTACTTCACGTTCCATCAAAGCAGCCCTCCATTCCTGATTTTGCTGACCACAGGCGGCGGATCCACCTTTGGTGCCCTGGGATCTAACAGCCAGGTCTTCGCCTTATGGGTAGGCGATACCTCAAAATAATGAGGCCTTTTTACAAAATCGATTTTAAGAGCCTGAGGATTGCGGGGAGCAAAGGCATCCCCCATTATCTCCGCATAAAGGTTGGGAGGCGTGCCTGGAATGGAAAACAGATCCGTCCCCTTTACTCCCACCTGAGGCAGGGAAGAAAGCAAAGCCCAGGTATAAGGATGTCTTGCATCATAAAAAATATCTTCACAGGTGCCGATCTCCACAATATCCCCGGCATACATAACCGCCACCCTGTCTGCGATGTTGGCTACCACTCCTAAGTCATGGGTGATCAGAATTACTGAAAGCCTGTATTTATGCCGCAGTTCCTTAATTAGGTCCAGGATCTGGGCCTGTATGGTCACATCAAGAGCCGTAGTCGGCTCATCACAAATAAGGATCTGTGGATTACAGGCAATGGCGATGGCGATCACCACCCGTTGGCGCATCCCCCCGGAAAACTCGTGAGGATACTGGTCAAACCTTTTTTCCGGGTCCTGAATTCCCACATCCATTAAATATTTAAGCGTCCGTTTCTTTGCTTCAGAATGCCCCACCTTCTGATGAAGCAGCACTGCTTCCATGATCTGAACCCCAATGGTCTTTAAAGGGTTTAAGCTGGTCATGGGATCCTGCATGATCATCGCAATCTCATGCCCCCGTATTTTAAGCCAGTCCTTCTCCCTCTTAACGGCTGTTAATTCAACATTCTCCCGGTCATCTGCCCCGGAATAAACAGCACTTCCACCATCCACATAACCATTTCTCTCCAAAAGACCCATAAAGGATTTGGTAAAAACAGACTTTCCGCTTCCCGATTCCCCTACTATAGCCAGAATCTCCCCCTTATATAAATCCAGAGAAATCCCCCGAATGGCATGGAGGGTTTTTCCCCTTAATTCAAATTTGATGTCCAGATCGTTTACCTCTAAAATCTTTTCCTGGTTCATGCTGTCTCTCCTTACATGTGATTCTTGGGATCAGCGGCATCCGAAAAGGCATTGCCGATGATATAAAACGATATGGTAACAAAGGAAAGGATGATTGTCGGGTAAACCAGCTGATAGCGCAATGCAGGGGTGGTGATCAAAGCCCGTCCTTCGTTGATCAGATTGCCAAGACTTGGAATGTTCACCGGAAGTCCCAAGCCAATGTATGTAATAAACACTTCGTTTCCGATAGCAGCCGGAATGGTCAGGGCCATGCGCAGCATGATCACAGACACCAGATAAGGAAGCAGGTTTTTTAAAATAATCCTGCTGACAGGTGTTCCAAGACAACGGCTGGCAACATTATAATCCCTGTCCCGGATAATAAGGATCTGATTCCTGATAAATCTGGCCATCTGAATCCAGCCGGTCAGGCACATGGCAAAGACCAGAGTCTTAACACTGGGTTTTAAAATATAAGAGATCAGGATCAGAACAATGGTATTAGGTATGTTGTCAATGATATTGTAGATTTCCGTAAGAATGAAATCCGCCTTTCTCACATAGCCCCAGATCACTCCCACGGTTATGCCGATGACCGCTTCCGCCAGGGCCACGGACAAACCGATGATCAAAGAAGTCCTGGTTCCCGCCCAGATCCTTGCCCATAAATCCTGTCCAATGGAATTGGTTCCCAAAATAAAGTCTTTTCCCGGAGGAATGTTACGAAACTGCATCCCCTTTGCATCATTGATGATCATATTGGGATCATACTGCCCCGGCAAATAGGGCTGGATAAATGTAAACGCCAGGAGAAGAATCAAAAGCACGAGAAGGATAAAGGCTCCCCGGTTCTTTAAAAAAGCACGGAAGGTGCTGTACCAGTAAGAATAATTACTGTATCCTGTTTTCTCCGCTTCCCTTTCGTTAAAGCCTGCAAAGGAAAACAACGACCCTTCCTCCATCGTCTCCATAAATTCCGCTTCTTTTGTATGACGATAAGAAAACTGCTTCATCATCTGTCACCTTCTTTCTTTCCCAGACTAATTCTGGGATCCAGCAATACCATAAGAAGGTCGCCCAGTAAAAGTCCCAAAACACCTACGCAGGCATAGAGCAGGACAATGCCCTGAACCATGGTATTATCATGCTTTTTAATCACCGTTACAAGAAGCCCTCCCATTCCCGGAATACTGTACAGGGATTCAATATAAATGGATCCGATCACTGTATTTAAAAATGCAGTAGGAATATATTGAGCCAAAGGAACAAAGGCATTGCGGAAAATATGCTTAAACATGACTCCGCCTTCTGACATTCCCTTTGCCTTAGCTAACTTCACATAATCCTTATTGCTTTCATCCACCATATACCGTCTCAGCCACATGCCATAAAAGGCTATATTTCCAAGGGACATGGAAACAACCGGAAGAACCCAGTATTTTGGATCATTGATCTGGAATAACAATCCCACCCCCATCAGCTTGGTGCCATAGAGCTGGATATACAGAAAATAAACAGCAGCAGGAACTGCCTGGATACAGACAATGAAAAGAGTTCCGATCTTATCGAACCACCTGTATTTATACCGTGCCATCAAAGCCCCCATGGGAAGCCCTACAAGAAGAGAGAGCGCCATGGACCAGATCCCAAGTTTCACAGAGACAGGGACCTTATCTTTTAAAATATCAGACACAGGAACATTGGAACGATAGATCCTGGATACGCCCAAATCTCCGTTAAGAAGGTCTTTAAAAAAGCGGACTACCTGGATCGGCAGAGGATCCGAAAGCCCCATCTCCTTTAAACCTACCTGGATCTGCTGAGGCGTCATTTTATCAAAGTTCTGGAAATATCCCTCGATGGGCATCAGGCGTAGCAGACAGAACACCGCGGTCAGAATGATGATCAGTGTAAGAAATGAACGTGCGATTCGTTTACCTAAATACTTTAACATCTGTTTCTCGGCTCCTTTGTGTTTTCTTTTAAAAATACCCTCGGAAGAAGATGTAGCTCCGGCACATCCTTTTCAGACGGTATTTTTCCGCCGGACCATAAGCGTCTCAGCCAATGGTCCGGCGTATATACCTGCCGTTTTATTTTGCGTTTGCTTCTCTGTTAGCCTTAAACTCATCCATGGAAATGTAATGATCCTGAAGATGCTGGCCTTTATACCTGAGATTTGATACGCCAAAGGGTGCATACTGGCCTTCAAATACATCCAGCTTGCTGGCTACATATTTGCTGACAGAAATGCTGAAAGGCAATACAAATGCATGGTTTATCAGGCTTGCTTCCGCCTTGGCAAATGCCTCATAACGGGCGTTGATATCCACTTTTATGTCCTTGGCCGCCTCTATGAGAGTAAAATACTCCAATGCCGCTTCGGCGGAAGGGGTTCCCTCTTCTATTGCTTTTGCAATATTTCCGTACTTATATCCAAGGTCATATCCATCTTCTCCCTTTGCCTGGTAGAATGGATCGGTCCAGGTTTCCGGATCTGCGTAATCAGCTCCCCAGTTACATTTCATCAGTGCAAACTTACCGCTTCGGCGCACTTCCGTTAAGAATCCATCCGCAGGACCTGCTTCTACTATGATGTCAATGAAATCCGTGCCAAGAAGGCTTTCCATCTGCTGCTCCACCACCTGGCATTCCTTATCCCAGTTGACTTCGGAAGGGTTATAGGGCATCAGCACCTTTACCGGGAAGGTGACACCCTCAGCTGCGAGCTCTGTCTTTGCCAGGTCACGGTATTCCTTTGCCTTTGCCTCATGAAAGGACTGCCCAAGGGATGCCATATCGCCCACTGTAGTATAATCCGTTCCGTCCGCATTGAAGGTAAAGTTAGCCGGTGTAATGGAATTAATTACAAAATCGTCAGGAGCTGCCGGCTCCAGAACTGCCACTTCTTTTGTCTTATTTAAGCCTGCAAATAATGCCTTGCGGAAATTCTCATTATTCACCGCTTTTCTCCAGTTATCCGGCTCATACTGAGCATCGAACTGAGGATTAAAGTTGAAGCTGTAGAAATAGGAATAGCTGGTTCTCGGCCTTTCACGGCTGACCAGATTCTTGGTATCCTCGCTGCTCATCCAGTTGTCCAGAATGTCAGAGGAAATCTCCGCGTAATCAATTTCTCCGCGCTTTATCATTTCTGGCCCGATGGTATTGTATTCCGCATTATAAATCTCCTGAATCTCATTTATGTAAACTATATCTGCATCATAATTTGCAGTATTCTTTTTGAATACATGCTTCTCCTGGGGAGAAAACTCCTCCAGATAAAACGCGCCATTATAGTACATCTTATCCGCTGCCGTACCGAAATCCTTTCCCAGTTCCTCAAGCTGCGGGCCATAAGCCGGCATATATACTACGTAGGCCAGGGAGGAAAGAAAATAAGGAACTTCCTTTTCCAGAGTGTAAGTAAGGGTATGTTCATCAACCGCCTTTACACCTACCTCTGAATAATCCATCGGCTCCCAGACCTTTCCGTCTTTATCCGCTCCGCCGTTATATACCAAACCATTATAATATTTCTCTGCATTGGCTATGACTCCAAAAAGGTTCTGTACGTTTGCGCTTTCATACTCAGGAGTCAGCTCATACTTCATGGCATCAACAAAATCCTGGGCAGTGACATCCGCAACTTCCGCTCCGGTGTTGTCCACCCATTTCGCCTCCCGCAGCTTAAAGGTCCATGTCAGCGTGGCATCGTCGTAGCTCCATTCTGTTGCAAGTCCCGGCCTGATCTGTCCTTTGTTATCGTATTCAATCAGGGTATCCACACAGTTGGCCCCTATTTTGTTATCATTTTCCGATGAGGCCGTGAGATAATTTAATGTAGTAGCTTCAGAACCATACAGCTTGGTATACACAGCCGGATTTCCGCTCTCCGCTGCTCCTGTTTCATTCCCTGCAGCCTGGGAACCATTTCCTGCCGTCTTATTCCCGCCACAGCCGCTTAATGCTGTAGAAGCAGCCAGAACTGCGCATAGTGCCGCGGCCATCAGTCTTCTTTTTTTCATAAATTCTCCTCCATTTTCCTAATATTTCTAACCCAAACGGGATTAGTATCCTTTTACTACATTAATCACAGAATGCTTCTACTTTGCTGATTCCCATTCCAGAATCCTCATTCATAATAATCTTAGGTCCGTCAAAAACAGGCCCTCCTATGTAAGGATCTTCCCTGCAAAGAGATGGTCCATCTAAATCCGCCCTGGTAATGATCCCCCTTCCGGCCGCTAGGTGAGCTGCCGCGCTCACTGCAATCTTACTCTCCAGCATACACCCGATCATGCACTCCATCCCAAAGCTTTCCGCAATGGCACAGATTTTTAAAGCCTCATGGATCCCCCCGGTCTTCATAAGCTTTATATTAATGAGATCCGCTGCCCGCTCCCTGATGATCCTTATGGCATCCTCAGGAGAAAAAACGCTTTCGTCCGCCAGGATGGGAGTATACACCTGGCTGGTGACAAATTTCATCCCCTCAAAGTCATGGGCATTCACCGGCTGCTCCACCAGATCCATGACGATTCCCATATCTTCCAGCGTCCGGATGATCTTTACTGCTTCCTTGGCAGACCACCCCTGATTTGCATCAATGCGAAGCCTGATATCCGGCCCTACCGCCTGACGAATGGCCTGAATCCGCTCCACATCCATTTTGCTCTCTTTACCCACTTTGATTTTCAGGATACGAAAGCCCTGCGAAACCGCCTTTAGGCTGTCAGCCACCATCTCTTCCACGCCATTGACGCTGATGGTCAGATCCGTCTCAATCTCCTTACGTCCTCCTCCCAGAATCTTATATAAAGGTTTCCTGCAGGACTTTGCAAAAAGGTCATAAACAGCCATATCCACCGCAGCCTTTGCAGAACTGTTCTTCAGTATACAGCCATGAAGCTTTTTCATGATCCCGTCCAGGTTTTCAATCTCCATTCCAATAATGGCCGGTGCAATGAAATCCTCAATAGCGGAACGGATGGATCCATGGGTATCCCCGGTAATCACTGCCGTAGGAGGCGCCTCACCGAACCCAGTCTGACCGTCATCCGTTGTGATCCTCACCACAATATCATTGACGCTGTCAACCGTTCGTAACGCTGTTTTAAATGGTGTCACAAGAGGAATATTGACCTTTGCCGTTTCTATCTTTATAATCTTCATTGCTTTCCCCCAATTTCTTAAATATCATGATTGACTTGCTTATATAATTCCAGGGAAACCTCAGCCATGACCCTTTCAAAAGCAGGAGTATCCGTCTCATTTCCGCAAAAGCAGACCAAAAACGGTTCTTTTCCATAAACAATCCCCACATCATGAGTGATCCCCATATCTTCCCCTGTCTTGTGGGCAATCTCCGGACTCTCCCCAAGGGCCTGCAGACAAAAGGGAATCTTACTGCAAAGCTGCTGATTCTTAAGAATGGAAATCATTGCTTCGCTGGACCGCCTGTCTATAAGAGTCCCCTCATACATCATTTTTAGAAGCCTGCCTGTTTCATAGGCAGTTATGTAGTTCTGGATTCCACGGCTTGACCTTTCTATATCATACATTTTTCTCTGAAGAAGCGTATGCCTGAATCCAAGCCCCCGGATCGTATCGTTGATTTCCTCTATTCCAAGAATATCGATCAGTATATTGGTGGCCGTATTATCACTGAAAATGATCATTAATGTGACCAAATCCAAACCTGTTACTAAAATCCCATCATGAAGGTAAGTAAGAGCGCCGCAGGAAGGAACACAGTCCTCTCTTTTCACAGGAAACAGCTTATCCATCTGGAAGGTCCCCTTCTTACTCTTTTCAAAGGCAGCCGTCATAACAAACAGCTTGATGACACTTGCCGCCATCATGGGCTCCTGTTCGTGATATGCAAATCCTTCTCCTGTCTTCAAATCCTCATATAAAAAGCTGATTTTTCCAGGAATCCGTTCCAGCTTCTTTATAATTTCATCTTTCATATCTATAAATAAACTCCCTGCCGGCCTAATTTGACAGCCTGATATAAAAAAAGAGGCACTGCACCTATTGTCTACAGCTACCTCATCGCACCTGATTCTATCTGTCTCAAAGCCTTAAGTTTAGTATAATAAATTCCGAAAAAAAATCAAGCGATAATTTGTATAAAAACAGACTTCCGCACTATCCGCCAAAGCTAATATGAAAAAAGAACAGTTTTCGCAATATAATGAAACTGTTCTTCTCATGCGCCGGACAAGATTCGAACTCGCGGCCTTCTGGTCCGTAGCCAGACGCTCTATCCAGCTGAGCTACCAGCGCACTTCATGATACATGGTTAATATACACCAATTTGCTAAATTTGTAAAGCGATGAATTGTCTTTTATATATAAAAAAGGCACCCTTTTCAGGATGCCTTTCTTATAACCCTTGTAAACAAAGGTTTTCTGTACGTGCGTGAGAAGATTCGAACTCCCGACACCTTGGTCCGTAGCCAAGTGCTCTATCCAGCTGAGCTACACACACATATTCACTTAATTGCCTTATCAGGCAAATGCCGGCGACCGGAATCGAACCGGTACGGGCGATTAAGCCCGCAGGATTTTAAGTCCTGTGCGTCTGCCTGTTCCGCCACGCCGGCATTCTCATGATTTGCGCGAGCAACGTGCCAAACGAACATGCAAGCATGTTCAGTTGGTGACTGCCGCGACAACGAGTAAAATTCGCAAAGCGTACTTCGTCTCGTTATCATGGAAATGGGACCTATAGGGCTCGAACCTATGACCCTCTGCTTGTAAGGCAGATGCTCTCCCAGCTGAGCTAAGATCCCATATACGATGCAATAAGTATTATACTACTTACCTGCTGGTTTGTAAAGCCTGTACTTTTCAGCACAGAACGACCCGGATGGGATTCGAACCCACGACCTCCGCCGTGACAGGGCGGCGCTCTAACCAGCTGAGCCACCGGGCCAGATTATCAAATATTTAGTTCAGTGTCAGTGGACCTTCGGGGACTCGAACCCGGGACCGACCGGTTATGAGCCGGTTGCTCTAACCAACTGAGCTAAAGGTCCTAAACATTATAATCTGCAAATGAATTAAATTACTAAAAGCCGATGATCGGACTCGAACCGATAACCTGCTGATTACAAATCAGCTGCTCTGCCAATTGAGCCACATCGGCATTAAATGACCCCAACGAGATTCGAACTCGTGTTACCGCCGTGAAAGGGCGATGTCTTAACCGCTTGACCATGGGGCCAAAGCTCCCCGAGTAGGACTTGAACCTACGACCCAACGGTTAACAGCCGTTTGCTCTACCGACTGAGCTATCGAGGAATACTGAGGCATATACCCTCAAAACCACACATTGCTACATATCTATTTTCATCCGTTCTTTCCTCTTACCTAAACCAACCTGGTTAAGCCCTCGACCTATTAGTGACAGTCAGCTGCACATGTTGCCATGCTTCCACCTCTGCCCTATCTACCTCGTCGTCTTCAAGGGGTCTTACTCTTGCGATGGGATATCTCATCTTGAGGGGGGCTTCACGCTTAGATGCCTTCAGCGTTTATCCCTTCCCGACTTGGCTACTCTGCCATGGCTTTGATAGCCAACAGATACACCAGAGGTCAGTCCATCCCGGTCCTCTCGTACTAAGGACAGCTCCTCTCAAATATCCTACGCCCACGCCGGATAGGGACCGAACTGTCTCACGACGTTCTGAACCCAGCTCGCGTACCGCTTTAATGGGCGAACAGCCCAACCCTTGGGACCTACTACAGCCCCAGGATGCGATGAGCCGACATCGAGGTGCCAAACCACTCCGTCGATGTGAACTCTTGGGAGTGATAAGCCTGTTATCCCCAGGGTAGCTTTTATCCGTTGAGCGATGGCAATCCCACTTTATACCACCGGATCACTAAGTCCTAGTTTCCTACCTGCTCCACCCGTCGGTGTCGCAGTCAAGCTCCCTTATGCCTTTGCACTCTTCGAATGGTTTCCGTCCATTCTGAGGGAACCTTTGAGCGCCTCCGATACCCTTTCGGAGGCGACCGCCCCAGTCAAACTCCCCGCCTGACATTGTCCCCCAGCCAGGTCATGGCTGCAGGTTAGAAATCCAATACCGCAAGGGTGGTATCCCAACATCGGCTCTGATAAGACTGGCGTCCTATCTTCTTAGCCTCCCACCTATCCTGTACATGCAGTACCGAATCCCAGTATCAAGCTGGAGTAAAGCTCCATGGGGTCTTTCCGTCCTGGCGCAGGTAACCAGCATCTTCACTGGTACTTCAATTTCACCGGGTGCATTGTTGAGACAGCGCTCAAATCATTACGCCTTTCGTGCGGGTCGGAACTTACCCGACAAGGAATTTCGCTACCTTAGGACCGTTATAGTTACGGCCGCCGTTTACTGGGGCTTAAATTCAGAGCTTCGCGTTGCCGCTAACCCCTCCTCGTAACCTTCCAGCACCGGGCAGGCGTCAGCCCATATACCTCACCTTTCGGTTTTGCATAGACCTGTGTTTTTGCTAAACAGTTGCTTGAGCCTATTCTCTGCGGCCTGGTTTCCCAGGCACCCCTTATCCCGAAGTTACGGGGTCATTTTGCCGAGTTCCTTAACAATGCTTCTCCCGCCGGCCTTAGGATTCTCTCCTCATCCACCTGTGTCGGTTTACGGTACGGGCACATATTACACAATAGCGGCTTTTCTTGACAGCCCCTACGAAGACTTCCCTACTTATGTTCGGTACGCGTCACACCTTCCTGTTGCTGGGTGGATTTGCCATTCCAGCCAGTCCAGTGCTTGCCCCGGTCTTTTCATTCCCGGGTTCTTCTTCGGTTCTGTGTCCCCACAGTTCTGATAATATGCGGTACAGGAATTTCAACCTGTTGTCCATCGACTACGTCTTTCGACCTCGCCTTAGGCCCCGACTTACCCAGAGCAGATCAGCTTTACTCTGGAAACCTTAGATATTCGGCCTGGAGGATTCTCACCTCCATCTCGCTACTCATTCCGGCATTCTCTCTTCTTAACACTCCACATCTCCTTACGGTAATGCTTCTGTGCGTTAAGAATGCTCCTCTACCAATGTATATAAATATACATTCCACAGCTTCGGTGTCGTGTTTTAGCCCCGGACATTTTCGGCGCAGGACCTCTCGACTAGTGAGCTATTACGCACTCTTTGAATGTGTGGCTGCTTCTAAGCCAACATCCTAGTTGTCTGTGAAATCCCACATCCTTTTCCACTTAACACGCACTTTGGGACCTTAGCTGGTGGTCTGGGCTCTTTCCCTTTTGACTACCCAACTTATCTCGTGCAGTCTGACTCCCGTACATCATCTGGCCGGCATTCGGAGTTTGATATTCTTTGGTAAGCTTTGACGCCCCCTAGGAAATTCAGTGCTCTACCTCCGGCAGACTAATACGAGGCTAGCCCTAAAGCTATTTCGAGGAGAACCAGCTATCTCCGGGTTCGATTGGAATTTCTCCCCTACCCACACCTCATCGCCACCCTTTTCAACGGATGTGCGTTCGGTCCTCCATTTCCTTTTACGGAAACTTCAACCTGGACATGGGTAGATCACCCGGTTTCGGGTCTACCTTTACTGACTCTACGCCCTATTAAGACTTGGTTTCCCTTCGGCTCCACACCTTAAGTGCTTAACCTTGCCAGTAACGGTAACTCGCCGGACCGTTCTACAAAAAGTACGCGGTTCCACCTTTAACGTGGTTCCACAGCTTGTAAACACAGGGTTTCAGGTTCTCTTTCACTCCCCTCCCGGGGTCCTTTTCACCTTTCCTTCACAGTACTATGCGCTATCGGTCACTAAGTAGTATTTAGCCTTGGGGGGTGGTCCCCCCGAATTCCCACAAGGTTTCTCGTGTCTCGTGGTACTTTGGATCCTGCTCGCTGACTATTGTTTTCCCATACAAGGCTTTCACTTTCTATGGCCGGTCTTTCCAGGACCGTTCTGGTAACAAATCGTCTCACTTATTGCAGTCCATAACCCCAGTATGCACGCATACTGGTTTAGGCTCCTTCCATTTCGCTCGCCGCTACTTTGGAAATCGAGTTTTCTTTCTTTTCCTCCGGGTACTTAGATGTTTCAGTTCCCCGGGTTCCCGACGTATGGCTATTTATTCACCATACGACAACTGAGGTTTGCTCAGTTGGGTTTCCCCATTCAGATATCTCCGGATCAAAGGATATTTGCTCCTCCCCGAAGCTTTTCGCAGCTTATCACGTCTTTCATCGGCTCTTAGTGCCAAGGCATCCACCCTGCGCTCTTATTAGCTTAACCAATTCGATGTTCACCTGCGGGTGCGGGTTACTAATCTAAGATACATAGCGTTGTATCTCTGGTCTTAGGTTTGTTATTTCACCGTACGTTACGGTTACTTTAACGAGTTTTGTTTGGTTACATCGTTCGATGTAACACCTCGGATGTCTTGATTTTGTTTTTATACTTTGACATATAAAAACTAATCTAGATATATTTCAATATGTGGTTTTCAAGGTACATGCGTGATGCAATCTGAAGTGCTATTGATTATAATAAACTTCGTAATTACACCAAATGGAGATGGAGAGATTCGAACTCTTGACCCCCTGCTTGCAAGGCAGGTGCTCTCCCAACTGAGCTACACCCCCATAAAGTAATCTGGCACCCACCTGCTCTCCCATGCCGTCTCCAGCATAGTACCATCGGCCGCTTAAGTCTTAACCATCGTGTTCGGGATGGGAACGGGTGTCTCCCCTAAGCGCATCGGCACCAGAAATCTTTTGTCTTCTTGGTGTTTCCATATTCTTTTTTATTTCTTTGAAAACTTAAGACTCAACAGTATATAAAACCCTTACTTCTTCTTCCTTAGAAAGGAGGTGATCCAGCCGCACCTTCCGATACGGCTACCTTGTTACGACTTCACCCCAGTTATCAGTCCCGCCTTCGGCAGCTCCCTCCTTACGGTTGGGTCACTGACTTCGGGCGTTACCAACTCCCATGGTGTGACGGGCGGTGTGTACAAGACCCGGGAACGTATTCACCGCGGCATTCTGATCCGCGATTACTAGCGATTCCAGCTTCATGTAGTCGAGTTGCAGACTACAATCCGAACTGAGACGTTATTTTTGGGGTTTGCTCCAGATCGCTCCTTTGCTTCCCTTTGTTTACGCCATTGTAGCACGTGTGTAGCCCAAATCATAAGGGGCATGATGATTTGACGTCATCCCCACCTTCCTCCAGGTTATCCCTGGCAGTCTCCCCAGAGTGCCCAGCTTCACCTGCTGGCTACTAAGGATAAGGGTTGCGCTCGTTGCGGGACTTAACCCAACATCTCACGACACGAGCTGACGACAACCATGCACCACCTGTCTGGAATGCCCCGAAGGGAAGGGATCGTTACATCCCGGTCATTCCGATGTCAAGACTTGGTAAGGTTCTTCGCGTTGCTTCGAATTAAACCACATGCTCCACCGCTTGTGCGGGTCCCCGTCAATTCCTTTGAGTTTCATTCTTGCGAACGTACTCCCCAGGTGGAATACTTATTGCGTTAGCGGCGGCACCGAAGAGCTTTGCTCCCCAACACCTAGTATTCATCGTTTACGGCGTGGACTACCAGGGTATCTAATCCTGTTTGCTCCCCACGCTTTCGAGCCTCAACGTCAGTTACAGTCCAGTAAGCCGCCTTCGCCACTGGTGTTCCTCCTAATATCTACGCATTTCACCGCTACACTAGGAATTCCACTTACCTCTCCTGCACTCTAGCACCACAGTTTCCAAAGCAGTCCCGGGGTTGAGCCCCGGGCTTTCACTCCAGACTTGCAGTGCCGTCTACGCTCCCTTTACACCCAGTAAATCCGGATAACGCTTGCCCCCTACGTATTACCGCGGCTGCTGGCACGTAGTTAGCCGGGGCTTCTTAGTCAGGTACCGTCATTTTCTTCCCTGCTGATAGAGCTTTACATACCGAAATACTTCTTCACTCACGCGGCGTCGCTGGATCAGGGTTTCCCCCATTGTCCAATATTCCCCACTGCTGCCTCCCGTAGGAGTTTGGGCCGTGTCTCAGTCCCAATGTGGCCGGTCACCCTCTCAGGTCGGCTACTGATCGTCGGCTTGGTGGGCCGTTACCTCACCAACTACCTAATCAGACGCGGGTCCATCTCATACCACCGGAGTTTTTCACACCGTACCATGCGGCACTGTGTGCTTATGCGGTATTAGCAGTCGTTTCCGACTGTTATCCCCCTGTATGAGGCAGGTTACCCACGCGTTACTCACCCGTCCGCCGCTAAGTCAATTCAAAATCCATCCGAAAACTTCATTTGAATCGCTTCGCTCGACTTGCATGTGTTAAGCACGCCGCCAGCGTTCATCCTGAGCCAGGATCGAACTCTCAAATTAAATGGTGTTCAATCCGGGGTCAAAATCAACTAACTAGCTAATTTATTTCCCGTTTTACTTGTTGTTTGGTTCGTATACAATTGCTTGTATTCGTTCTGAAATTTTCTCATTCAAAGCCATCAAACATGACTTGTTTTATTAGAATTTTCAGGGTTTTACATACTGTTCAATCTTCTGTTTTCAAAGTGCTGTGCATCTGCCGGAAGGTTCGCTTCCTTGATGCTGACGCAGAAGGAGGGATTTGAACCCTCGCGCCGCTACTAACGGCCTACTCCCTTTCCAGGGGAGCCCCTTCAGCCACTTGGGTACTTCTGCAGTTAGCTGATTCTTTTATGTTATTAGCGGCTAAAAACCTGCCAACGGAGAGGGTGGGATTCGAACCCACGCGCCCTTGCGGACAAACGGTTTTCAAGACCGCCTCGTTATGACCACTTCGATACCTCTCCAAATGTGCTTTTATATTTTAATAGAAGTCCATGCTTTTGTCAAGCTCTTTTTTCTATTTTTCCAAATCTCTTGGAGACCAATACTGCTTGTTTTGCTGTACTTATCAGCTGCAACTTGGATAGTTTATCATTGTTTGTTTGTTCTGTCAACACATTTTTACATTTTTTTCAAATTATATTATTTAGTCTTAAAAATACTCCAAAAGCCGTTGTTTTGCTTCTTCAGCTGTCTTAAAATCTTCTTCTGTGCCTGTCATATAATTGATCGCTTCTTCCCATACTTTTACTGGGTAATCATCTGCCGGTATTTCTGCAATGACGAATCGGCAGCATCTTTTATAAATACAGTTTCTTAAATCTGAAAGGTACATGCAGCCCGAATTCGCCGCTATCCGGTCCAAAAGCCCAGCCCTGGCATTTTTGTCCCTCTCTATCCTGTTATCTTCAGTTTCCATCTACCGTACCTTCTTTCATCTTTCCTGCCATGGTTTCCGGGCAGAGCACCTTCTAATCGAGTGTAAAGGTACACCCAAAGAGTGTTACGTCAGATGCGGCCGCGGATAATATCTGGCAGCCGCCAACCTGTATGGCAGACTTTTCTGTATAATCATACATTAAATACTTTATATAACTAATAATATTGTAATGAATGCAACATGTCAAGTGATGGATTGCATTATTTACTACATATATTTCATTAAATGCAATACTATGGAATCAGGAGGAGCTACCTATGTATATAGATTTCAATTTTTCAAAACGCCTTTCAGAGCTCAGAGCTCAAAAGGGCGTGTCTGCACGTGATATGAGCCTGTCTCTCGGGCAGAATCCCACATATATCCACAAAATAGAAAATGGACTGGCTCTTCCGTCCATGATGGGTTTTTTCTATATATGTGAGTATCTGGACATTGAGCCATCCGAATTTTTCTCTCACAACATCAGCAGCCCTGCAAAACTAAAAGAACTAATGGAGGATGCACAGCATTTAAACCGTGAGCAGCTTGACCACCTTCATCTGATCGTAAAGGATCTTTTAAAATCAGGAGGAAAAAAATAAAAAGGAAGCTGCACTTACAGCGTCCTTTTATTTTTCCAGGTATCTTCTTTTCATCAGAACACCGGCAATTTCCATATCCTCCGGTGTTGTAATCTTTATGTTGGTGTAATCGCCCCGAATTAGTTTCACTTTTTCCTGAGTCATGGTTTCCACCACCATGGCATCATCCGTTACTCCCTCTTGGTACTGTTCTGATGACATAAGCTTTTCATATGCCCGAAGTACCAGTTCATATTCAAAGGCCTGAGGAGTCTGAATCATCCAAAGACTGTTCCGGTCCGGAGTCATGGCTGCAAATTCACTTTCGTCAGAAATTTTAATGGTATCCTTTACAGGCATACCAACCACGCAAGCCCTGTACATTCTGGCTGCATCGGAAGCTGCCTCTATGATCTCGACCGTCACGCAGGGCCTGGCCCCGTCGTGGATCAGGACATATTCACAGTTGTTAATTGCCTTAAGCCCTTCGTATACGGAATGATACCGTTCCTTTCCTCCTTCAGTAACCGCAGTCACCTTGCTGAAACCATATTTCTCTATGATCTCCTCCCGGCAATAACCGGACTCTCCAGGACCGGTCACCAGGACGATCTCATCTACTGAACTGTTTTCAAAGGCACGAAGCGCATAATACAGCAGAGGTTTCCCATAGAGCTCAAGGTACTGCTTATGCACCTGGCTTCCCATGCGTGTTCCTTTTCCTGCCGCCAATATGACTGCTGCCGTTCTCCCCCTGCTCTCCATCCGTCCATCACCTTTCACCCAGTTTTAAATTGGGAACTGCATTTAAATCCCAACCGGCCCTCGCTCCATTAATATACTCGTAATAAGCCGCTGTACCGATCATGGCTGCGTTATCCGTGCAGTAAATGGGTGACGGATAGTAAAAGGCAATGCCGGCTTTTTCACATGCTAGTCCCATCTCTTTGCGCAGGGCAGAATTGGAAGCCACTCCGCCGGCTATGGCAATCTTTTTAAATCCATATTCCTTTGCCGCATCCACCGTATGGCTCACCAGCACATCCACAACCGCATTTTGGAAGGAAGCTGCTAAATCAGCGACATTAATTTCCTCTCCCAACATGCCCGCATGATTGATATGATTTAATACCGCAGACTTAAGGCCGCTGAAGCTGAAATCGTAAATGTTCCCTTCCACCTTTGCCCGAGGGAACTTGATGGCATGGGGATTTCCTTCCTTTGCCGCATGATCAATCTTCGGGCCTCCCGGGTACCCAAGGCCCACTGCTCTTGCTACCTTGTCAAATGCCTCTCCTGCCGCATCATCCCTGGTACGGCCCAGAATTTCAAATTCACCGTAATCCTTTACAATAACAAGATGGGTATGGCCGCCGGATACGATCAAACATAAAAAAGGCGGCTCCAGATCCGGATGCTCAATAAAGTTAGCTGATACATGTCCTTCTATATGATGGACACCCACTAACGGCTTACCTGCTGCATAGGCAATGGCTTTCGCCTCTGCAACGCCTACAAGAAGTGCTCCCACCAGGCCTGGACCATACGTTACGCCAATGGCGTCCATATCCGCCAGACTCAGTCCTGCCTCCAGAAGGGCTGCTTCTACGACCTGGTTTATCTTTTCAATATGCTTTCTGGATGCGATTTCCGGTACAACGCCCCCGTATAATGTATGCAGGGCGATCTGAGAGGAAATCACATTGGAAAGGATCTCTCTTCCGTTCTTTACTACGGCAGCCGCCGTCTCGTCACAGGAACTTTCAATCGCAAGTATATAGACATCTTCCTCTGTATGATTCTTTTTCATCGCCGCTCCCTCACTCTTCATCAAATTCCAGTTCCAGGGTCCAGGCATCCTTTGCCACTTTGGTACGAGGGAAAATCTCCCGGACTTTTTCTAAGTATTCTTCTGGTCTGGTAAGAGATGGACTGTAATGAGTCAGCCACATCTGTTTGGGCCTGGCTTCCTTTGCCAGTCTGGCAGCCTCATAAAAGGTCATATGCTTATACTCTCTGGCTTTTGCTTCCTTCCCTTCCTCTCCGTACATACCTTCGCAGATAAAAAGATCCGCCTCCCTTGCGTATTCCGCAATTACAGGAACCGGCCTTGTATCCGTACAATAGGTTACTTTAAGCCCCCGTCTTGCCGGACCTAAGACCATATCAGGAGTCAGAGTTCTTCCGCCCTCTTCAATGGTTTCCCCTTTTTGCAGGCGGCTCCAGAACTTTTGGGGTATTCCGGCGGCATTGGCCCGGTCCACATCAAACCGGCCTGTCCTTGGAATGGAAATGGAATAACCATAGCAGACAACATTGTGGTTCACCCGGTAAGCATCGATTACATAAGGCCCAATCTTTACCTGCTCCCGGTTCTCAGAAAGTTCGATGAATTTCAGTTCAAAGGGCAGCTCCGGCGCAATGGTTCTCAGCGCTCCCACTACTCGCTCTAAGCCCTTTGGCCCAATAAGAGTCAGGGGCTCTGTCCTTTCCGCATTGCCCATGGTCAGGAGAAGCCCCGGAAGACCACTGATATGGTCGGCGTGATAATGGGTAAAACAAATGATGTCAATGGGTTTCGGGCTCCAGCCCTTTTCTTTTAACGCAATCTGGGTTCCTTCCCCGCAGTCAATGAGAAGATCACTGCCACCGCATCTGGCCATCATAGCCGTCAGCCACCGGTATGGCAGAGGCATCATTCCTCCGGTTCCCAGCAAACATATATCCAACATAAAATTTCCTCGCTTTGGTTTCTATCAATGAACAGCGGTAAAAAACCGCCTCATAAAATCATATCACAAAGCAGAGGCAATTAGCAACTATAAATATTCCAGCTGTTCTTCTACCTCCACAGGAATCTTGAATTCCTGAATCATAGTATCGTAACAGTCCTCACACAGATCAAAATGATGGATCTCACCATCCTTCTCGGAGAAAAAGTCCCAGGAATGATTGACGCTTATTACCCCCTCCCTGGCAACACCTTCTGACACGATAATTTTTTTGCCACAGCAGTTGCACACAACTGTTTCAAGCTGACCACCGTTTTTGTACTTTCTCATCTTCCTCTCACCTTTCCATTTTCCTGCCCATGCTTTTCGGGCATATAGGTATACCTGTAGGGTGTTTCCACTTATTCGCCCTGTTTATGGGGCATAAAGGGATACCCGTAGGGTATTTCCTTTTTCACACTTACCAGTCAGGCCCTGTTTCCGTTTTGCGTCATCCGAAAACAGGAAAAAGGGCATCCTCACTGGATACCCCTACATTATAAACGGTGATTCCCCTTATTTTTAGTGGTAAATGTTTCATATCCGGCGGTTCCACATAATGATGGCATTTTCACAGGGATTAAGGTAATAATTTTTCCGGATGGTTTCCTCTTGAAAACCATAGTATCTATAAAGGTTTCTGGCTTTTTTATTGCTTTCCCGGACCTCTAAAGACAGGGATTTTACTCCATTTTTAATGGAAAATTCCACCAGTCGGTCCATAAGTTTCTTAGATAGGCCCCTCCCCCTGTACGCTGGCAAAACGGCAATCCGAAGCAGCTCTCCTTCCCCGGCAATGACCCGGAAGACGCAGTACCCTAAAATGTCCCCTTCTTCTTCCAGCACCAACCAGGTATCAAGTCTGCTTTCTAAGCCTTCTTTGACTGTATCCAAGGACCATGGATCCGAAAAGCAGATCCGTTCTATTTCAGCGACACCGGATACATCCGACTGTCTCATTTCATGAACCATTGGCTTCTCCCCCCTTTCATGGAAGTTTGATTCACCTGTCGGTTCATGGAACGGCAATTTTTCTAAAATCAAGCCACGCTTACGCTTGCTTTCATTCAGAAAAATTTGCCTCCCGTTCCCGCTCTGCCTGGGGCTTTCTTAAATAATCAGGGGCATGCTCCGCCGCTGTAAGGGTTTTCCCCTCTTCATAGTAAAGGCCTCCTAAAGCCGCAACCGCTGCTGCCCGCTGCCGGTTCAAATGAGCCGGTGCAAAGAGGAAAGGAACCGTTATCTTTTCTTGTATCTGCTTTTTGTATACAGGAACTCCGTCTCCTAAAAAGATCACCTTCTGTCCGGCTGCATTTAATTCATCCACCAATTCCAAAATGTCCATAGCGCATTGTTCTTTCATCACGGAAAAACCGTTCTGGTTATCGTAAATGCCGGTATATACCTGATTTCTTCTGGCATCCATGATGGGGCAGACACGATAAGCGCTGCCGTATAAGTTATAGGCCATGGCATCCACGGTAGGAACGGAAACCAGGGGTTTATTCAAAGCCAGGCCAAGGCCCTTTCCTGTAGCGGAGCCGATCCGCAGTCCGGTAAAAGAACCTGGTCCACCGGAAACCGCAATGGCATCAATGGTATCCAAATCCAGTTCCACCATCTTTACAATTTCATCCAGCATGGGAAGAAGAGTCTGGGAATGGGTCCTCTTAAAATTTACCGTATATTCCGCAGTCAGTACCTCGTCCTCCACCACGGCAACGGAAGCCACCAAAGACGAGCTTTCAATTCCAAGTATCCTCATTTACATTCCCTCCACGGTTATTTTCCTGTAATCAAACCCTTTTTCCAAATCCTTTTCCATGGTTATGGTTATTACATGGTCAGGGAGAAGCTCTTTAATCAAATTCGACCATTCAATAAGGCTTACTCCCTCCCCGTAAAAGCAGTCTTCATAACCGATCTCATCCATCTCACTGACATCACCGATCCGGTATACATCGAAATGGTAAAAAGGCAGCCGACCATCCTCATACTGGTTAACAATGGTAAAGGTAGGACTGTTAACCGGCTCCATGATCCCAAGGCCTGATGCAAACCCCTGAGTAAATACGGTCTTTCCCACTCCCAGATCACCATTTAGGCAGTATACGTCAGAAGGCTTTGCTTCCTCTCCCAGTTTTTTCCCAAATTCATAGGTTTCTTCTGGCTTCCAGCTTTCTATTACCATAATTTATATCCTCTTTCGCCTTTCAGGAGGCAGTTTTTCTTTGATTAGCCCACGGATAGCCGCCTTTTTTTCTCCGGTTACGGAATCAGGCAGCAGATAGGCATGAACCCGGTCCATATACAGGATCATCATATCTCTTACACGGTCCACTTTGACCATGTTTTCCCAGGCAATTTCCAGGTTTTCCTCTCCCTGGGAAACCAGGATTCCATTCTCAT
This sequence comes from Lacrimispora sphenoides JCM 1415, assembly GCF_900105615.1. Classification (NCBI taxonomy): domain Bacteria; kingdom Bacillati; phylum Bacillota; class Clostridia; order Lachnospirales; family Lachnospiraceae; genus Lacrimispora; species Lacrimispora sphenoides. The sequence continues at coordinate 3,656,442 of NZ_LT630003.1, forward strand.
CGAAGGTGAGAGTCATGGCATTCTGAATCGCGGGAGTCTTTGCCTGCTTAAGAGCCTTTAAATAAAGAATACCAGGCTGCCAGACTGTAAACATAAGGGCGCAAATGATTAGCAGCACCCGGTATGAGGTGGAGTTGGAACTCCATGTGGTAATCAGGAGAAAAACAGCAGCAGCGCTGAAAATAACATTAAAAAGCCCCTGCAGTCCCTGATAGGAATGATACATGGAAAACTTCCATAAATCCTTTGCCGTTAATTTTACTTCTATTACAATCGGATCTTTCTCTTCCACGTTTTCTCCTTTCTGTACGCCTTGGCTTATAATTTCATGGTCAGGGCGATCCTCTTCTTCTGAACGTCCACGCTTATGACCTTGACTTCAACAATATCTCCCACGCTCACCGCTTCCAGGGGATGCTTGATGAATTTATCCGACATCTGGGAGATGTGAACAAGGCCATCCTGGTGAACTCCAATATCTACAAAGGCACCGAAATCAATAACATTTCTTACCGTTCCCTTTAATACCATGCCTGGCTTCAAATCCTTCATGTCCATAACATCGGTACGGAGAATGGGGGCAGGCATCTGGTCTCTGGGATCTCTTGCCGGTTTTTCCAGCTCTTTTACAATATCACGCAGGGTGATCTCTCCGATTTCCAGCTGGGCTGCCAGCGCTTTATAATCCAGAATCTTTTTACCGATTCCATTTAATCCTCCATGAGCCAGCTCTGTTAAGTCATAGCCAAGCTTTGTCAAAAGCTTTTTTGCTGCATCGTAGGTTTCCGGGTGAACGCTGGTTCCGTCCAATGGATTCTTCCCACCCTGGATCCTCATAAAGCCTGCGCACTGCTCGTATGCCTTTGGCCCAAGCTTGGGAACCTTTAAAAGTTGGTTTCTGCCGGCAAAGGCCCCGTTTTCTTCGCGGTAAATTACGATATTCTTTGCAATGGGCTTTGAAATGCCGGATATATATTCCAGCAGGGAAGTAGAAGCTGTATTAAGATCCACTCCCACTTTGTTTACACAGTCCTCTACCACCCCCTGGAGGGCTTCGCTTAAATGCTTCTGGTTCATATCATGCTGGTACTGGCCCACCCCAATGGATTTGGGGTCGATCTTCACAAGTTCTGCCAAAGGATCCTGCAGTCTTCTTGCAATGGAAGCGGCACTTCTCTGGCCTACGTCAAATTCAGGAAACTCTTCCGTAGCTAGCTTGCTGGCAGAATAAACAGAGGCCCCTGCCTCATTAACAATAATGTACTGAACCTGCTCTGGGATCTCCTTTAACAATTCCACGATAACGGCTTCCGATTCCCTGGATGCGGTTCCGTTTCCTACGGAAATCAGGGATATATGGTATTTTTTGATCAGCTTCTTTAAGACGGCTTTTGCTTCCTCCACCTTGTTCTGGGGTGCTGTGGGATAAATGACTATGGTATCAAGAACTTTTCCTGTCTCATCCACAACAGCCAGCTTGCAGCCGGTTCGAAATGCCGGATCCCAGCCCAGGACCACCCGTCCTGCAATGGGAGGCTGCATTAAAAGCTGCTCTAAGTTTTTGCCGAACACCCGGATCGCTCCAGCCTCTGCCTGCTCTGTCAACGAGTTTCTTACCTCACGCTCAATGGCCGGGGCTATGAGGCGGTCATAACTGTCTGCGATCACCTCTTTAAGGACAGTCGTGGTGTATGGATTGTCCTTTGCAATCACCTGCTTTTCCAGAAAACGTATAATCTGCTCTACAGGTGCAAGTATTTTTACCGTAAGGATCTTCTCTTTTTCCCCTCGGTTTAAAGCCAGGATCCTGTGGCCTGCGGATTTTTTAATGGTTTCCTCATAATTGTAATACATTTCATAAACAGATTCTGCCTCTTCATCCTTTGCTGATGACTGAAGGCTTCCCTGGTTTACGGTGGCATTCCGGATATAGGTGCGGTATTCCGCGTTGTCGGAAATCCGCTCTGCCAGGATGTCCTTTGCCCCATTTATGGCTTCCTCCGGAGAAGAAACGCCCATTTCTTCAGAAACATACTCCAGTCCTACCTCTGTTAAGGGAGTCTTTATCATCTGAAGCATGATTAAATCCGCAAGGGGTTCCAGCCCCTTCTCCTTTGCAATGGTCGCTCTTGTCCTTCTCTTTGGCTTATAGGGACGGTATAAATCCTCCACAGCTACCAGAGTCTGGGCTTCTATTATCTTTTTTTCCAGCTCCGGAGTCAGCTTCTCCTGCTCCCTGATGGAAGAAAGAACCTGTTCCTTCCGCTCTTCTAAATTCCGCAGATAGCGGAGCCTTTCATCCAGGTTACGCAGAACCTCATCATCTAAAGATCCGGTGACCTCCTTCCGGTATCTTGCAATAAACGGAATGGTGTTCCCTTCGTCAATGAGCTTTACTGCCGCTTCCACCTGCCCGCGGCTAATGGAAAGTTCTTCTTGTAATGCCTTTATTATGTCCATGGTGATCCCCTTATTTTTTCATAATTTGTATCGTAATGAATTTTCGTTCAGCCTTTATTCAATTTACTATTATAATTCATCAGCCTTCCTTATGCAAGACCCGTCTGGACATGCAGGCCTTTTCGTGCTACAATCATAAAATAGTGTGGTTAATAACCATTTTTTTGTTTTCACAATATGCAAACGAGGTAAATTACGAATGGAAGAAAACCATAACAGCAACAACGGGATGCTGCCCCAGATCCGTCCGACAGGTTCCCTTCTGGCCTTCTGGTCCGTTCTTCTTGGCGGCATTGGACTTGCCAGCGACTGTCTTCCCCTATTCAGTATCTGGAGTCTGCCTGCAGGCCTGTTTCTCGGCCTGATCGGCATTGCATGCGCTGTGCTCTCCAAACAGGGAAAACCATTTACGCAACAGGCCCAGCTTGGCCTGATCCTGTCTATTATTTCCACGGTCTGCGGCCTTATGATGGCTTTATTTATTATTTTTGTATATGATACTATGGACACCAATACGCCTTTGGGCCATTATTTCAGACAGGTTTTTGAGACTGCCTCTCAGGCCCTTACATCCTCTCCTTCCGGAGAATAGAGCCTATCTCATAACAGGCAGCAGATCTATCCCCTTTATAACCAGCATATAATTCTTGAAAATCCAATTGGCTGCAACAATAGCCGCTCCTGCCAGGATCAGTATCCTGGCTCTTTTTTTATGTTCAAAGGGATTTTTATGTCCTTTAACGGCCCATATGATCATTTCCAAAAACAGAACGAGAACAGCATAAAGGACCAGCGGATGATACTGAAAACTCATTCGCAGGTCCCCTCGCAGCAATGACCGGACGGCCCGGGTTCCCCCACAGCCCGGACAATAAAGTCCGGTTAGGGAATGGAACAGACAGGGAAGCCCGAGGCCAAATATTCTTTTTAACAAGTTCATTTTTTCACCTTAGTTTAATCCGCCAGATCAAAGGCATCATGGACGGTCCTCATAGCACGGTTTACATCCGCTTCATCGATTAAAACCGTTATCCGTATCTCAGAGGTGGCGATCATCTTGATATTCACATTGGCACTGGAAAGGGCTTCAAACATCTTTGCAGCCACTCCGGGATTTCCTGTCATCCCTGCGCCGATAATGGAAATCTTAGCGACGTTTTCCTCGCTCGTCACATCCTGGGCGGTGATGGACTCCTTATTTTCCATTAAAAGATCCATGGTATCCTTTAAATCTGTCTTTGCCACCGTAAAGGAAATATCCTTTCTTTCTTCCCGTCCGATGGACTGAATGATAATATCCACATTGATATTATTCCTTGCCAGGAGATTAAAGATTTTAAAAGCAATTCCCGGCGTATTTTTAACCCCGATTACTGAAATACGGGCTACATTCTTATCCGCGGCAACACCGCTAACCAGCATTCTTTCCAATTTTGTTTCCTCCTTGACGACTGTACCTTCTGCCCTGGTCAGACTTGACAGAACAACCAACTGAACTCCATAACGCTTTGCCATCTCCACAGACCGGTTATGGAGCACTTTTGCTCCAAGGGAAGCGAATTCCAGCATTTCATCATAAGAAACCTCAGGGAGCTTTCTAGCGTTTGGAACGATGTGGGGATCTGCAGTGTATACTCCATCCACATCCGTATAGATCTCACATGCATCCGCATGAAGGGCGGCTGCAAGGGCTACGGCCGTTGTATCAGAGCCTCCCCGGCCAAGTGTTGTTAAGTCTTCGTACTTATTAACCCCCTGAAAGCCTGTGACGATCACAATTTTCCTGGCCTCCAGTTCATGCCGTATACGTTCTGTATCGATCCGCTTTAATTTGGCCGTTCCGTAGGCAGAGGTGGTGTGCATGGCCACCTGAGCCGCATTTAAAGAAACGGCGGGGACTCCCAAAGAATTCATTGCCATAGCCATAAGGGCCACACTGACCTGTTCCCCGGTGGCTAACAGCATATCCAGTTCTCTCTTAGGAGGGTTAGGATTTATCTCAAGGGCCTTTGCAATGAGACCATCCGTTGTCTTTCCCATAGCGGACAGTACCACTACCACCTGATTGCCTTTTTCATATTCCTCAATGCAGCGCTTTGCCACATTAAAAATTCTTTCTTTGTCTGCGACGGAGCTACCGCCAAATTTTTTCACTACTAACATTGATGCCTCCTGGCGAAAAGTCAAGCAGATATTCTGATCCGCTTTGCTGTATGCTCATAACCTGTTACACCGTTACTAATTCTGCGCGGATGCGCTGCCTGATTCCCGGCAGCTTTTTCGCTTTAATTTCGTATTCTTCTTCGGTCATAGTTTCCGTAAGGACTGCAAATTCGTCCATATGGTCCAGTTCCACCACTTCCACCTTGCCGAATACTGCCTCCACTTCTTTCACACGTTTATCAGCAATTCCTTTGATCCTCACAAAATAGCGGAAGGAGCTGCTGCTCATGGAAGAAATGGTAAGGTTTTCCCTATCCCAGCCCATTTCCACATGATGGCCTTGATGATTCAGGGCTTCAATAATATCCGCTACCACAGCGCTTGCTGTTGGAAGCTTACCGGCCCCGCTTCCATAAAACATGGACGTGCCCAACATGTTTCCTTTTACCAGAATGCCGTTATAAACATCATTTACGGAATATAACGGATGATCTTTTCCAATCATGACCGGGGCTACAAATGCATGGACGGTTCCGTCCTGGATCCTGCTGGAGCCAAACAGCTTTACAGAGGTTCCCATAGCATCGGCATAGCGGAAATCCACATCCGTTATTTTTGTTATCCCTTCTGTATAAATATGCTCGTAATTAACCTCGTGTCCCGTTGCCATTGCCGTCAGGATGGCAATCTTTCGACAGGTATCGTGTCCTTCCACATCGGCTTCCGGATTCCGCTCCGCGTAGCCCAGGTCCTGAGCCTCTCGTAAAGCCGTTTCAAAGGTTTCGCCTGCTTTGTCCATTTTTGTCAGAATATAGTTAGTGGTTCCATTTAAAATACCGGTGATCTCTTCAATCACCTCACCTGCAAGGGAAGTATACAGAGGGCGTATGACAGGAATACCGCCGCCTACACTTGCCTCGAAGAAAAAATTCACATGATGCTCTTTTGCAATTTCCAAAAGTTCCGTTCCGTATGCCGCCACCAGAGCCTTATTGGAGGTGGCCACATGCTTGCCTGCCTTTAAACACGCCTTCACAAAGGGATAAGCAGGATTTAGTCCTCCCATGGTCTCAACTACCATGGACACTGACTGATCCTTTTCAATGACGGAAAAGTCATGAACGATCTTATCTTCAGCAGGATCTCCCGGAAATTCCCTTAAATCCAGGACATACTTTACATCAACTTCATCGCCAACCTTTTTGGCAATTATCTCTTTGTTTCTTTCCAAAACCTCTACCACACCTGATCCAATGGTGCCATAGCCCATAACTGCAATATGTCTCATATTATCCTCCGGCAACTCGCTTTCGTATTATTTTTCAAGGAAGTTCAATTTGTCATTCAGCTCATCGAACGGCTGCCTCTACTCCCTGGCTAAAATTTTAACGTAGTGGACTCCATTTTTTTCTTCTATTTCCTCCACCATTTTTGAAACATTGCCGGTGGTCTCAAGGACTTCCACGCTTAATGTCAAGGTGGCCACTCCATTGACCGGAATGCTCTGGTGTATGGTTAGGATATTGGCGCGGTACACAGCAACCACATGAAGCAGATCGGACAGTAAACCTGGTTCATCATCCATCTGCATCACTAGTGTTATGGTCTTCCCTTTCGTATTATCATAAAAAGGAAAGATATCATCCTTATACTTATAAAAAGAGCTGCGGCTGATCCCGACCCGGTCAGTTGCCTCCTGTACGGTAATAACCCGCTCCGATTCCAACAGCTTTTTTGCTTCAACTACTTTCAGCAATACTTCAGGTACAGCCTTTTGCTTTACCACAAAATATTTACTCTTTTCTTCCATAATAAAAATATCTTCCCTTCTGTGTCCGCATCGGAAATACATCTGTGCTCATAGGGAAGATATTATCATATTTAGGCAGGGTATGCAACTATTTTTCTATTTATTTTCTTCGGTTTTTAAAAAAATACAGGAAAAAACCTCTATTCAGCGCTGCTTTCCCCGGACTTTGCCCCAGTACTCAGCCAGCGTAAATAGGCGTACATGAACTGATCCAAAGAACCGTCCAGAACGCTTCCTACATTGCCGGTTTCCGCATTGGTCCTGTGATCCTTGACCATGGTATAAGGCTGAAGGACATAGGAACGGATCTGGTTACCCCAGCCGATCTCTGTCACATCGCCCCGGATTCCGGATAATTTCTCCGCATTTTCCTGCTGCTTCAGCATATAAAGCTTTGCCTTTAACATCTGCATGGCCTTGTCCTTGTTCTGGAACTGGGAGCGCTCATTCTGGCACTGAACCACAATTCCGGTAGGAAGGTGAGTGATGCGGATGGCCGAAGAAGTTTTGTTGATATGCTGTCCTCCTGCTCCGCTGGAGCGGTAGGTATCGATGCGAAGGTCCTCATCGTTGATCTCCACATCCAAATCCTCTTCGATATCCGGCATGACATCACAGGATACAAAGGAGGTCTGGCGTTTGCCTGCGGCATTAAACGGCGAGATGCGCACCAGACGGTGAACTCCCTTTTCCGATTTCAAATACCCAAAGGCATTGGGCCCGTTGATCTGAACCGTAACGGATTTAATGCCCGCTTCTTCCCCGTCAAGGTAATCCAGGACTTCTAAGGAAAAGCCTTTTTTCTCCGCCCACCGGCAGAACATACGGTACAGCATGCCGCACCAGTCACAGGATTCGGTTCCTCCTGCGCCTGCGTTGAGCTTTAAAATGGCATTGTCGCTGTCGTACTCACCGGACAGCAGGGTATTGATGCGCATGTTCTCCAGTTTTTCTTTAAACTGGTTTAACATCTCTTCCACTTCCGGAACCAGGGAGGGATCATTCTCCTCATTTCCCATTTCGATCATTACGCCAATGTCTTCATACTGCTGCTCTAAGTCCTTATAACTCTGAACAGTATCTTTTAAATTCTTTGCAAGCTGTACAATCTTGGCCGACTTTTCAGGATCCTCCCAAAAGCCCGGCTCTTCCATGGACTTGTCCAGCTCATCGATTCTCTTTAACTTATTATCTAAGTCAAAGTGAATCCCTCACTTCCACTAATGGTTTTTCAAACGTTGATAATTCGTATTTGTACTGGTCTAACTCTACCACTGTGTCACCCACTTTCTGAATTTAATTATTTATCTTAACAAAATTGGAGTCCGATCCTAAAAAAGGGTGCGAACTCCAATTTTATAAAAATACTATACTAATTTACGTCCGCAGCACTGCTTGTATTTCTTACCGGAACCGCATGGACATGGATCATTCGGATATACCTTAGCTTCCACCTTCTTTACCGGTGCTTTCGGGGAGCTCTCATCCTTATTGGTTCCTGTCACCTTGGCAGCCGGTTCTCTCTCCACCTTCTGCTCTACGCGGATATGGAATAAGATTCTTACGGTATCCTCACGGATGGCAGCAGCCATCTCATCAAACATCTGATATCCGCTCATCTTATATTCCACCAGCGGATCTCTCTGTCCGTAAGCCTGCAGGCCGATGCCCTGGCGCAGCTGATCCATATCATCGATATGGGACATCCATTTATTATCGATCACCTTTAAGAGAATCACACGCTCGATTTCACGAATCTGTTCTCCCTCCGGGAATTCTGCTTCCTTGGATTCATATAGCTTAATAGCTTCTTCCTTCAGCATATGCTTCAGTTCATTCTTCTTAATCTTCTTATCTTCCGGAAGAGTAACTGGCTGTAGAGGAATGATAGGGAGAAGAAGGGTGTTAAGCTCATTCAAATCCCAATCTTCCGGTGCCTGGTCATCGCTGACAGAAAGATCAACCGCATTTTCCACAATATCCGTCACCATCTTTAACACGAAGTCACGCATATTGTCTCCATCCAGAACCTTTCTTCTCTCTGCATAGATCACTTCACGCTGTTCGTTCATGACCTCGTCATATTTTAAAAGGTTCTCACGGATGCCGTAGTTGTTTGTCTCAATCTTCATCTGGGCCTTTTCAATGGCATTAGAGAGCATCTTGTGCTCGATCTGCTCTCCTTCCGGCACACCAAGAGCATTGAACATGCCTACCAGACGTTCGGAACCAAACAGACGCATTAAGTCATCTTCAAGGGAAATATAAAATCTGGATTCTCCCGGGTCGCCCTGACGTCCGGAACGGCCGCGCAGCTGGTTATCAATACGGCGGGATTCATGACGCTCCGTACCGATGATCTTTAAACCGCCTGCTGCCTTTGACTCGTCATCAAGCTTAATATCCGTACCACGGCCTGCCATGTTGGTGGCAATGGTTACAGCCTTATGCACACCTGCATCTGCTACGATCTCAGCTTCCAGCTCATGATATTTTGCATTCAGCACCTTATGAGGAATTCCCCGGCGCCGTAACATGTTGCTTAACATTTCAGAGGTTTCAATGGTAATGGTACCTACCAGGACAGGCTGTCCCTTCTCGTAAGCAATCTCCACTTCATTGCATACCGCTTCAAATTTCTCTTTCTTTGTTTTATAAACGGCATCCTCCTGATCAATACGTGCGATCGGGCGGTTGGTTGGGATGGAAATGGCATCCATGCCGTAGGTATTACGGAATTCCTTCTCTTCTGTAAGGGCGGTACCGGTCATACCGGCTTTTTTATTGTACTTATTAAAGAAGTTCTGGAAAGTGATGGTGGCAAGAGTTTTGCTCTCTCTCCGCACATTTACGTGCTCCTTGGCTTCAATCGCCTGATGGAGTCCGTCAGAATAACGTCTGCCAGGCATAATACGTCCGGTAAACTCATCAACAATCAGTACCTCATCATCCTTTACTACATAATCCTTATCCCGGAACATGAGATAATTGGCACGAAGGGCCAGAATAATGTTATGCTGGATCTCTAAGTTCTGGGGATCGGATAAGTTCTCGATGTGGAAGAACTGCTCTACCTTTTCCACACCCTGTTCGGTTAAGTTAACAACCTTGTCCTTTTCATCCACAACAAAGTCGCCGGTTTCCGTGATCTCCTCTCCCATGATGGCTGCCATCTTGGAGAATTCTGCGGAAGCCTCGCCTCGTTCCAGCTGACGGGCCAGAATGTCACAGACCTCATACAGTTTTGTGGACTTGCCGCTCTGCCCGGAAATAATAAGAGGTGTTCTTGCCTCATCAATTAATACAGAGTCTACCTCATCAATGATACAAAAATCTAAATTCCTTAAAACCATCTGTTCCTTATAGATGGCCATGTTATCTCTCAGATAATCAAAACCAAGCTCGTTGTTGGTTACATAGGTAATGTCGCAGTTGTATGCTTCACGTCTTTCGTCAGAATTCATGGAGTTAAGCACGACCCCAACGGTCAGGCCCAGGAATTCATGTACTCTTCCCATCCACTCTGCATCTCGTTTTGCCAGGTAATCATTGACCGTTACAATCTGGACTCCATTGCCTGCCAGTGCGTTTAAATAAGCAGGGCAGGTAGATACCAGGGTCTTACCTTCACCGGTCTTCATCTCAGAAATACGTCCCTGATGAAGAACGAGTCCGCCGATGAGCTGCACACGGAAATGCTCCATATTAAGAACTCTTCGTGCTGCCTCTCTCACCGTTGCAAAAGCTTCCGGTAAAATATCATCCAGAGTCTCGCCTGATGAAAGCCTTTCCTTAAAGAGCCTTGTGTTGTTTCTCAGCTCCTCATCCGTAAGTGCAACCATGGTCGGACGCAGAGCTTCTATCTTATCCACAATGGGTTCTATTAATTTTAATTCTCTTTCACTATGAGTTCCAAATATTTTTTGAACGAAGTTCATAATTCATTCTCCTACTCTTCTTAACGATATACACGATACAATCTCGTATATTGTAGCACTAACTCCTTCTTAATTCAACGAATTCATAAAAAATTAACATTCTGGTAATAAACAGGGCCTATTATTACCAGGTCCTTCCTTTTTCCACAGCAAACAACGGCAAATCTGGAAAATTTTATGGTTAACCTGACACATTGCACAAAAAACCTGTTCGATTCTCCGCTTTTCCACATTATCCACATTACATTGTGTATTTTTCCCCCAGTTTTATCCCCACTATGAAATCCCATAATTAGGGGAAAAATTAGTTATACACCAAGTTATCCACATTATCCACATTTATTCTCCACAGATTCCCATATTTCCCATCCAGTTGTCAGACTTTCGGATTTTTGTATATATGTCATAAAGTTTCCTTTTTCGACGAAAATTTCTCTTTTTCCCTTGACTTTTTTTTTAGTCCATCTATAGTTTTTCAATAATTAGTCAAACTAATAAGTAGAGACATTTTACAAAAAATTACCAATAATTATCTAATAATTTTACAATGCAATTGAACTATTCTCAAAAATATGCTATACTATAACCATCTCAAGAAAAAGGAGCTGATGACTTATGCGTTTTACAATTACAGGGAGAAATATTGAGGTAACATCGGGATTACGCGAGGCAGTCGAGGACAAGCTTGGAAAGCTGGACCGTTTCTTCGCTCCTGCGACAGAAGCAACAGTAAGACTCAGCGTACAGAAAGAAATTCAGAAAATCGAAGTAACTATTCCAGTGAAAGGACATATAATCAGAGCAGAAGAATCCAGTACAGACATGTACGTTTCCATTGATCTTGTGGAAGAGATCCTGGAACGCCAGCTGAAAAAATATAAAAACAAATTAATCAACAAAAAGCTGAATGCCCCTTCCTTTTCAACAGCTTTTCTGGAAGATGAAACCCAGCCAGATGATCATGTAGAAATCGTTAAGTCAAAGAAATTTGCCATTAAGCCCATGGATCCGGAAGAAGCCTGTGTTCAGATGGAACTTCTTGGTCATAGCTTCTACGTATTCTTAAATGCAGATACAGAGGAAGTCAATGTGGTTTATAAAAGAAAAGGCGGCTCCTACGGCCTGATTGAACCAGAATTCTAAAACTTAAAAAAAGCAGCCAGGACAATTGTCCGGCTGATCAGATTGTAGGCAAATCGGTGTCAGGACGCAAGTCCTGGCACTGTTTTTCTATGTACATATTGTTCATCATGATTTTTAACGTCAGAAAAGAAAAGCTGTCCTTTAGCTGACCCGTTCTTTTGTTTCTTTCCGGTGACCATACAGTTCCTTCATCCACGGTATATAGCTAATGTCCTCACACAACTCCATGTATGGTTCTTAGATATGTCAGGTAACCAGTTTCACATGTTCTACTGTTTTTTCAATTTGGAATCATAATATAAATTAGAAGGTGATTGACCATCTTAGGGTAATGTGTTGAAGGTAATGTTTGTTTTTTCAATTAATTTTTTGCAATCGGTAAAATGACGATTGACAAACGGCAATGACATAATCGCTGACAATTATGAACTTTGTTGTAATAAAATCATACTTATCGGGATAATCTGAGGGTAACCCCATCGCGATTATAACCATACCTACGGTAGCAGGGTCTAAACCATCTATCCCAGAATAATCATCAAGTAAATCATCTTGTTTCATTTGACTTAAGGTTTCTTGATAATAAGCAAATACAGGGTTATCATGTTAATCTGAAAAAGGGTCTCTAAAAGTTTTTTCGCTGTAGTGGATAAAAAGATGGTCTTTTGATATTTCTATTACTGCATAGTCTAAGGCACCACCGGTAATATTGTATTTTAAACTGTACCCAATTGTATTTCCAACCTGCCACATTCCGTATAATGAGTGTTCTATCTCCTTCGTGACCATCCCTATTGCTCATTTTTGTTGGATTCTGGTATCGACTTATCATGTGCTTTACGGTATCGTGTGTTGTCAGAAAGGAGGTATCTCATGACCGAACAAGAATTACTGGATATGTTTATTCAGGAACGAATCAATATGTTGCTGGCAACCCTCAACAAAACGAAGCAGGAAAAGACAACAGCAGAAAATGAGCAGATCTTTCAAGCAACACATTTTATCGACAATCTACCGGATGATAAACGAGAACTGGTAGATGATTACATCGAACAATTCATCGATGAGTTTGCCAGTGAAGAACCTTATCTGTATTGGCAGGGATTTCTGGATGCAGTAAGAGTGATTAATTTCTTAAGAAAATTATAAACACAATCTTAGTTCAAAACACAAAGATGGGCTCGTGCCAATCTTTTTGGCATAAGCCCATCTTTAAATGTTTTTCTTTAGAATTAAATTACTAAGAAGAATATCACAGAATAATCAAATATTAACTATTCTGTGATATTCACCTTTTTCCAAGAACTCATCATTGTTATTTTAATTGACTTTCAATGGTTTCAATTAACTCTAGTTCACTATTAACTAATTTATATGTCTTTCTATAGCCATCTTTATCGGGATCTATAACCTTTTCGATTAATGTTAATTTATCATCAATATACTTATATGACGTAAATTCATGTCCAGTAGCACTGCCTCTGTTGGTAACATTAATTACCTGATTATCATAGTCAAACGAAATTGATCCAACTATTTTTAAATCTTGGGACTCAATAAAGCTATTCTCTGTTTTATCCCAAACCCAAAAATAATAAGAAGGATTTTTTCCCATTGAAGTGCTTAAAATTTTGAATCCGCCATAACCATCAAACTTAAAATCTCCATATTCGAAATCAAAAGTATCTAATGTGCAAGGGGCGAAATCATCTTCATCAAATTGAATTTCTTGTATTATCTTTGTATCAGCTTTAATAACCAGCTTGACAGGATAATAAAAATTAGTATTATAATCATCTTCTTCAATTTTACCAATTAACTCAAAACTTAAATCTGGCATATGTTCTGTTGCTTGAACATTTATATATTTGCTATATTGATCTGGTACTGGGGCTTTTAACATATCTGTTGTCGCAGAATCTAATACATCTTTAGAGTTGATTTCATGGTCAACAGAATATTCTGCTGTTGAATTTTCGACCGCCAATAAATTTGCTTTCGATATGATTCCCCCTCCAATACAGCAAAATAAAAAGATTGTAAAAATAATTGGCTTTTTATGCATAATGACTCCTTCGATTTGTTTAGAGATATTTACTCAAACTTCGTGCATAGGTATTATCCATGTACGAAGTTTGAGTATTTAAACCAATATCCGTTTCTAAATTATCGTCAACAAGTTCTTCTTAGGGCTAATTGCAAATACTTAATGATTAATAATTAAAGTATTCTGTAATAACAACTTTAAAATGCGTTAAAGGTGCTTGAACCATTTGAAAAGATACCAATTGCTTTGTTAAATGAGTTCTTTCTATCCGCCCAACCAATTGGTGGAGTACTTGGTTCTGAGTATATTTTTCCGTTTAGAAGTGTTTGCAATCCTGATTTTGTATAACCACCATTTATAGCATAACTTACTGCTAAGTATATTAACTTCATCTCGGCCCCCTTATTAATGCCATATTCAATAACATTAGTCGTTATGTCGCAGCTTATAGCATTCCCTTTTGTCCATGAGTAACATGCTGATGACATTGGTAAATATGTTGCTATATGAAATGGTAAATCCAGTATACTGCTAATATCATTGCTCGAATATCCGATGGATGTCATGAACGGAACCTGGTTTCCGGTGGGGTTAGATGACGTCGTGCCTGTTAACTGGCTGTACCCTCCACCTCTTTGGTTATAAGCATATCCTAAAGAGGAACTCCACGTCTCAGCTATCCTTTTTCCATACAAGGATTCTTGTGCCGTAATAGCCATAAACATTAAAACTGATTCATCATACTTTCCTATTCCATATTTCTCAATATAATAGTTAAAGTTCGATACAATATCTTGATCGGAAATACTGCTAAACTCATTGTTTAAATAATCTAAATGATTTTGTATTTCATTAAGATATGCTGTGGCATTTGAGACAATTCCTTGGAAGTCATTAGCAGTATAACCGGCAAGCTTATTGATATAGGTTTGTCTGTCATATTCAAAATTAAAACTTTTCAATTGAGCCAAAGTAATATAGTTCTTTGAAGAACCGGTTCCTATCAGATTGGAATTTGTTGTCGTCTTATAATCATTTAGTGGATACCCCGAACCCTTAGTTCTATTTACTGTTGGAACCTCTATAACCTCTATTATTCCTCCATAAAGGCATACTAGAAAATCTCCTGTAGTAATGGCATCAACATACTTTCCTACCGACTCATCCCATATCTTCACTTTAGAACTCTTAGTCTTACTCCAACTTCCATTTAAAATAGGAATACATTTATGCATGATAAACGGTAATCTGGACTTTAGAGTTGGAATCACAATAGGTCTTTCGGGATATCCTTCCGGCGTAGGTCTTTTACATTCTCCAAATGTATGTATGTTCTCATTCGCTTTACAATCAGTGCATATTCCTAAGGGGGAACCAGCCTTTTCCACCCCATGATCATTCAGGATATCGAATGTAATCATTTTATTCCCTCCGCTGCACCGTAGAATTGATCCTCTTGTTACATATTCATTTTCTTCCTGAAACTGCCCATAAAATGCATAATGTTTGACCATCAGCTCCATGACTTCTTTTTCATAATCCTCCAGTTTGCCGGCACCTTTCATTTCAATATATTTCTCAATGAGATTTCCCTGAAATTTAAACTTAAAATCTCCAATATACGCAGCCTCGCGGGTAACTTTAACTCCAGCCTTTACCGATTCATTTGCCATGCTATTACCTCCTTAATCCATCAAATTGAAAATTGATATAATGTACCTGTTGCAAGAGAAATGCTTTTTTTATATTTTTATCAGAATATCACGCCATTTCACAATATCCAATATAATAGCTGAATTTGGTCACTAACTTTCCAAATTCGGTAGGCATAGCAGCTGTTGGTCAAAAAAAGGCACTGCATCAGCAATGCCCTAAAATCTTGCCGGTTCGTAGAAAACCATTTTCCGCGTAAGTAAAGGAGGAGAAAAAAGATAGTTTCTTCGTCTTTTTTCGGGGGACATGAAGCGGAAGAATGGTTTTCTACGAACCTCAATACATTTTGTCTACATTTTAAGCAGCCAGGACAATTGTCTTGTCCTGGCTGCTTTTTCTCATACTTAGATTCGAGTCAGATACCGCTCTACACTGGTAATTGCGTTTGCGCCGTCTGAAACAGCTGTGGAAACCTGCCGAAGCTGTTTGGTGCGCACATCACCGGCTGCAAAGATTCCGGGAACATTGGTTTCACAGTCCTCGCCGGCCTTTATATAGCCATGATCCATCTCCACCAGGTTGTTAAACGCTTCGCTTTGCGGGTTGATTCCTACTGCGATAAACACTCCGTCTACCGCAAGCTTTTTCGATTCCTCGGTTTTTGCATTCTTTATGGTCAGGGATTCCACCTGATCACCGCCTTCGATCTCCTCTACCACGGTATCCCAGATGATTTCCACATTTTTTTGGTTAAATAGCTGGGTCTGCAAAGTCTTTGCCCCCCTCAGCTTATTTCTCCTATGAATTAAGTATACCTTTTTACACATTCTGGCCAGGAAAATGGCATCTTCAATGGCAACGTCACCGCCACCCACAACTGCTGCCACCTTATTGCGGAAAAATGCACCGTCACAGGTCGCACAGTAGGAAACTCCCATGCCTGTTAACTCCTCTTCTCCGATCACGCTTAGCTTCCGGTGCTGGGCTCCGGTAGAGATGATGACTGTCTTTGTCGCATAGGTCCTCTCTTCTCCCACTACGGTAAATTTCCCGTCAGACGCTTCGATCCGAAGGACCTCGTCTGTGGAAAACTCTGCTCCCAGCTTCTCTGCGTGTTCCCGGAACTTCATTCCAAGATCAAAGCCGTTAATTCCAGGCAGCCCCGGGTAATTATCCACTTCATAAGTATTAAGGACCTGGCCGCCGCTTGCCATCTCTTTTTCGATTACTACCATCTTAAGCTCAGCCCTTTTACCATAAACCGCAGCCGAAAGCCCTGCGGGCCCGGACCCGATGATCACCACATCATAAATCTCATTCATATTTATCTACCTGCTTTCTCTATTCTATCTGATATTAGGTTTTCTATCTTCATTATATCTCACCAGCCCTTAAGTATGCAATGCCTGGTCCGTAACAAAATCACAAAAAGCCCTTTTTCCGGCCACGTTGCATTCTTCCTGACAATTTGATAAAATGAAATTATCTTACATCGACAGAAAGGATGATGTTATGGCCAGAAAAACAGTACTCATCACCGGAGCTTCCCGGGGGATCGGAAAAGCTATTGCTTTTAAATTTGCAAAAAAAGGATACAACGTGGTCATTAACTGCCTCCACAGCGAGGACCGTCTTGCGCAGGTTAAAAAGGAGCTGGAAGCTTATCAGGTAACTTGTCTTTCCTGCATGGGGGACATGGGAGACATGGACCAGTGCCAGGCTCTCTTTGAACAGGTGCGCAAGCAGTTTGGCACACTGGATGTCCTCGTTAACAACGCAGGCATCTCCTACATCGGGCTTTTACAGGATATGAGCACAGATGCCTGGGACCGGATTGTCCGCACCAACTTAACATCAGTATTTAACTGCTGTAAGCTGGCCATTCCCGGAATGGTTGAAAAAAAGCAAGGAAAGATTATTAACATCTCTTCTGTATGGGGAATATCAGGTGCCTCCTGCGAAGTCGCTTACTCCGCCACAAAGGGCGGCATCAATGCATTTACAAAGGCTCTGGCTAAGGAGCTGGCTCCAAGCAATATCCAGGTCAACGCTGTTGCCTGCGGTGCCATTGATACGGAAATGAATCAATTCCTGGAGGAAGATGAATTAATTGATCTCATCGATGGAATACCGTCAGGGCGGCTGGGAAAAGCAGAGGAGGTAGCCGATCTGGTATACCACCTGGGCTATAAAAATTCTTATCTGACCGGACAGGTCATCGGCCTTGACGGAGGCTGGCTTTAATATAACATCCCTTAGTAAATCATATGTTGAAAAACCCCTGGTGTATACTGAAACCATGGAGTAGACAGGAATGCACTGACGTAATTGGCTTTTTTTGATTCATAAGATAATTTATGAAGGAATCCTTATTAGTACCTGGGCACTAATAAGGATTCCTTATGTAGATTCATGATACTGCGATTGATTCGATCCTCTCAGTGAAACGTTTGATTAATATTTATATTCAGATAAAATAACCTCTGGTTTATCGGCATCCGTTTCCTCAATCTTTTTCCAGTTTGTTAACAGCTCCAACAAAGCATCAATTAATGCCGTCTCCTTCAGATGGGCATAATTTTTATAATAATCAAAGGATTCCTTTCTTCCGTTTGAGATCAATACATAATCTGCCAATTCCGATATGGGCGATTGCCGGTATCCGGTGATGGCCATCATCTTAAGGCCTTTCTCTTTGGCCAATTCCATCCCCTGTATCACTTGTCTGGAACTTCCAGATTGAGAAATTGCTATAATAATATCTTCTTTATCAGCAAGATTCACATGATTTAAAAAATATTCCGGTGAGATATCATTGGTGCATTTTACACCCAGTCTCCCTAACCGGAAGCCCATATAAAGTGCAAGCGGGGTTGTATTTCCTACCGCTAAAATATGAGCCTGTTTACATGACTTTATCAGGTTCACGCAGGACTTCATATCTTCTTCGTTAATACTTTCTGCTACCGCTGTTAATGAATTCACATACTTTTGGAAAATTTTCATTACTGGATTGGGAGTATTCTGCAGCTCTTCAATTTCTTCTCCTTCCTCTCTTCCAACATCTTTAGCCAGCATCAAACGAAACTGATAATATCCCTTATACCCCAGATGATGACACATACGCACAACCGTTGCATCACTCACTCCGCTAGCCTTTGCCAATTCAGAAACATTTGCATCTACTGCTTCCTGCGGGTGTTCCAGAACATAATCTGCCACTTTCTTCTCTGCCGAGAAAATTTTTCCATAATTATCCTTGATCACATCTAGTACAGGTTTGTCTAGCATCATGTCCCTCCCTTCTTATCTACTATATTGCCGTAAATTACACCCTTTTTCAAGCTTTTTATTCTAAACACATCTGGACACCTGCAACAAAAGAATCCCCCAATCCAATGGTATACTTTGGTTTGTCAATGTATTTAGACGGAACTAAAATGACCTCGCAGGTAAAATGCTCATTTAATATTAATTCCCTGTATCTGATTCCTTTTTCACTTAATGGCAGCTTTATAACTTCTCCGATCTGCTCTTTTGTTCCATACCAGCCATTGACCGCTTTTGCAGTCGCCAGTAGGTTGCCAAGCATTAAGCCTTTTTCAATGTCTGCATTCAACGTTTTTCCAAGATACATAGAATAATTCTTGGTATGTACAATAACCCCTTTTTTTACAGAATATCTTTCCTTTATATAAGATGCTCCCCTGATACAGGAAAAGATATCATCGGTTACTATGGGAAAATCATACATGTTTAGGGTATATTCCAATTCTTCTTCATTTAAGCTCAAAATATCAATGTATGGATAAAGTGTTTCCAGGCACAGCTGCCGAACCTCCTTATTATGGTAATGTGCATCTTCAAAATAGATAATCCCATTTTTATTATTTGCTTTATATTTTTTGATATGCTCTTTTACATAAGCCAGCCTTTGTTCTAAAATATCTTTATCCTGAATGGCATTAAAGCTTGACAGAACATTGCTTTTAATATCTGCAGCATGAGCTTCTATGTAGGAAAAATAGGAAGCCGAGAAGGGAAGCATCTCATTTACCGTAATTTTGGTTATGATCAGCCGATTTGATGTTGGAATTGTAATCTTCCGTCTGTTAAGACAGATTATATCACCCTTTTTAAATTGAATGATGTAGTGTATTTCCTGCTCCGCTGTCTGCTGGATCTGATCCGTATGAACCATTACTCCTTCTTTGGAGACCGTATAAATATATGGGGAATTTAAAATATCACATACTTCTTTCGAATCATCCGTCAAATGGACGATGGAAGGACATCCTACTGCAGCCAAAGCCATGGCCCCCTGGGTTGCAGTTCCGCCCATGCCCTCTTTTATTGCAAAAGTATCCCTGATAATATGGAAATCTGAAATATCTACTTCTCCGCCGATCCCATGCCTGCAATAAAATACAATAGTTTCTAAGAATTCCTCCATGCTGGTTATCTCTTTTGCCGCTTTCATTTTGACCAAATCAGCATTCGGAAGATATCTGTTCAGAAGTTGATTGAATATTTCTATTTGAAAATCACACAAAACATCCAGATTACTCGTGTAACCCAGAGCTGTAAAAGCATTGTTTTTAATTCTGGATCCAATCAGCAGCTCCATTTTTTCGTATGTTTCAATATATTTTTCCTCGATCTTCACGCTATCCCCTGCCTTCTCCTGCTATCTGTTTTTCTTAAATCAGCTTTGCCCCATAAAATAAAAACTTTATATTTCTATTTTACAGGGCAATGAAACGATGTCTGATTAATAAAGTGCAGCCTTTCCATTTGCCTTAAAAAGACGGATCTTGTGATACGCCACTTCTTTCATGGCTTTCATGCAAGGTGGTTCAATCATATTTGGTTCTCTCAGGCTGTTATCTGACAAAACTTCTCTCATTTTATTATAATAAGCCACTTTGATATCACTGGAAATATTGATCTTATTTACCCCCAATGTTACTGCTTCCCCAATTTCTTTATCCGGATTATTAGATCCTCCGTGAAGCACTAGCGGAATCGTTACTTTTGACTTGATCTCTTTTAATAAATCCAGCTTTAATTCCGGTTTCATGCCAGCAGGATATAATCCGTGGCATGTTCCTATTGCAATTGCCAGTGTATCAACACCTGTTTCTTTTACAAACGTTACAGCATCATCCGGCTTTGTATAAATAATTATCTGATTATCTGTTTCTGTAGAATCGGTTGTACCAATTGTGCCAAGTTCGCCTTCTACAGATACATTGGCTGCATGTGCTGCTTCACATATCTTTTTGCATAGAGCAATATTCTCTTCAAAGGGAAGACTTGAACCGTCAATCATAACAGATGTATATCCTGCCTGAATCGCTGCCATGACCTGCTCAAAAGAAGCACCGTGATCCAGATGAATGCAAACCGGTATATTTGACTTATAAGCCCTCTGTCTTATTGCGGAAATGACATCTACCCCAATATGGCTCAGCTCATCCGGATGGATTGAAATAATAACCGGTGCATTTTCTTCTTCTGAAGCCTCCATAATTCCATTTAACATCGCATAGGAGCTGATGTTAAATGCAGGTACCGCAAAATTGTTTTCGTTTGCAACCGTTAACAGTTCTTTCATGTTTAACAGCATCGTTTTTTCCTCCAATTTTTTATTAGATTTCCGTTTCCGGATAATCATACGTATTAATTTTTTACAGCTCCCGCTGTCATTCCGGCAATAAAGTACCGCTGGAAAAACAAAAACAGGATCAATACAGGTAAGGAGCCTAATACACTCATTGACATCATTTGATTCCACTCATATGCATGCTGCCCCATCAGCAGGCTAATGCCCACCGGTACGGTACGCATTTCATTTGTTTTCGTTAATGCCAATGCAAACAAATATTCATTCCAGGCCTGCATGAATGTATACATTCCCACCGAAACCAGGCCAGGTATTGATACAGGAACCAGTACTGTCCAAAGAGCCATAAACCTTGAACCGCCGTCAATCATTACAGCTTCATCCAAATCTTTCGGAAGAGTATTCATATATCCGGTGATCATCAAAATCGCATAGGGCAATGTAAACAGCATATACGTCAGTATCAATGCACCAAATGTATTGTATAATTTCAGGCTGACAATCAGGCTTAAATATGGAATCAAAAGGGTGATCGGGGGTACTGCCTGCACACTGACAATGACTGTATTAATAACACCTTTTCCTGGAAAATCAAAACGGCTGAAACTGTAAGATGCAAGTATTCCAATGATCAATGTAAAAATCACTACAATTAATGCAATGCAGTAACTATTGATAAAGAATCTGACTTTTTCAGGATTATGAAAGATTGAAATATA
Source organism: Lacrimispora sphenoides JCM 1415 (assembly GCF_900105615.1). Lineage (NCBI taxonomy): Bacteria > Bacillati > Bacillota > Clostridia > Lachnospirales > Lachnospiraceae > Lacrimispora > Lacrimispora sphenoides. The sequence goes on from NZ_LT630003.1 coordinate 3,678,001, forward strand.
GGCGTTCAAGCTAAAACTCTCTGATATCCATGTTGGCGGCCAAGCAAAGATTTCCGCATTAGGCTTAAATGAACTCAGCAGCATCCACAATATAGGGAATCCGGAAAAGAATGCTCCGGTTATCAGAAGGATCATAATTAGTGTTTTTATGTACCACTTTTTCTTTCCTACCATAATCAATCCCTCTCTCTCTGATGCCGCACATAAAAGACAGCTATGACAGAACATACAACCAGTAAGATCACTGCTGATGCAGAAGCCTGGGAATATTGATATTTACTAAATCCCCTTTTATAAATAAAAGTACTTATCATCTCTGTCGCATTAATTGGTCCCCCGCCTGTGGTCATCCAAATCAGGGCGAATTGCTGTATCGTCCACACAAAATCCAACATTAACAAGCTAATAATAATAGGTTTTAATTGAGGGATTGTAATGCGGAAATATTGTTGTACTGCATTTGCACCGTCAATTGCCGATGCTTCATAAAGATCTGTGGGGATCCCCTGAAGTCCTGCCAGGATACTGACCATATAAAATGGATAGCCTGCCCATATGTTTATCAAGGTTACTGAGAACAGGGCGAAATTCCGGGAACCAAGCCATTCGATCTGTGACGACGTAAGATTTGCAATTTGTAACAGGTAGTTGATAATCCCATTGGGATTCATCATCATTTTCCATAATATTGCGATAACCGATGCTGTAAACATCCAGGGCAGTACGTAAATCACTCTGAAAAATGCTTTCATATTAATTCCTATATAACTTGTATTGAGGAGTATGGCAAACAGCATTCCTAAAAGCATGTGCATCACTACACTGGCACCAACAAAAAACAATGTGTTTTTGACTGCAACAAAAAATGTTTTGTCTGATAATATCATGACGTAATTCTTTAAACCAACGAACACAGGATCCTTTATGATAATAACATTGTCAAAAAAAGAATATCGGACCACCATACAGATCGGGATAATCAACAATAAAAGCATAAGCACAATTGTTGGCAGGAGATATAAGTATGGTTCACATTTCTTTTTCATGGTCTGTGACATCTTACCGCTGCTTTTCTTTTTTATCATTTCTCTTACCTTAGCCAACTCACCCATCCCCTCCTTCTTAATATCAGGCTGCACGATCCCATCATGCAGCCTGTCTCGTCTTTACTTAAATGCTCCCTCCCAAATCTCTTGTGTTGCAGACAGCATATCTGCTGCCGCTGCCGTATCGCCGTCAATATACAGCTGTAATTGCTCATCAAACTGTCTCATTAATTCTTCTGAAGTCGGAAGTCCCGTAAATTCATTGATTGCATAACACTTTTGATATAATTCATATGCTTCTACAAATAGCTCGTCAGCTTTCGAATAATCCGGATTGGCATTTACATTTCCGGGAAAGGCATTTGCAAATACTGCAAGTTTGGCATTTACCTCGGGACTCATTAAATATTCCACGAACTTCATGGCCTCAGCTTTATGGTCACAGTTTTCTGCAACACCGATTCCCCAGTTAGCCACATCCATACCACTCTTTCCTGTATAGCCTTCTTTTACCGGAACAGGCATAAATTCAAAGTTCAAGCCAGGTGCTTCTTTCTTAATTGTTGTTAAGTGTGCCAGTGAATCTGTCATAAATGCAACACGGCCATTTGTAAACTCTTCTACCATATCTGCTTCTTTCATAGAATAAGCACCTGGTGCAACGACTCCTGCATCAAATAAATTTTTCACAAAATCTACAGTATCTGTCATAAGTGGATTATCTGTCAAAGCCGGTTTCCCATCTTTCAGCATAGTTCCGCCAGAAGCCCATAACCAGCTCATGAAATTGTTCTGAATACCGCTTGGCGATTCTGTTGATAAAGGGATTGCCCATCCGGCAACACCTTTATTTGCCGCCGCAACCTTTTTACAGGCTTCCGCAAATTCCCGCCATGTCTTAGGAACCTCCGTAATACCTGCTGATGCCAATAAATCTTTATTCACGTACATGGGATATGCAAAGTTAACAACCGGGATCATATATGTATTTCCGTCTACCTTTATCTGATCAGATAATTGTCCATCATCATAACCGTCTGATGACATCAGCTCCGTCATATTTGCAATGGAACCCTGTTTTGCAAAATCATACACCCAGGCTCCATCAAGACCCACTACATCTGCCATGGTTCCTGCTGCTGCGCCTGCCGCAATCTGTGTCTTGGTATCTGCATAAGGATTGCTTAATAATTCGATTTTAACCCCTGATTGTTCTGTAAATCCATCACAGATCTCCTTAAGGACACCGTCAGGCAATTCTACGCCCCACCATTGCTGAAATTCCAATGTAACATCGCCCCCGCTTGTTACGCTTTCTGCTGTTGTCTCTTGTGCACCAGCTGCCGGCTGTGCTGTTTCTGACTGTGTGGTCTTTGTTGGCTGGCTTCCGCATCCAATCAGGCTGACCGCCATACCTGCTGCCATCATGGCAGCCAGACTTTTTTCCATAAATTTGCTCACTTTCATTTATGTAGCCCTCCAAATACATGATTCGTATTCATTACTGAATACATTATATGTTTACAATTGCATTGTATATGAATATTTATTTCACGTCAATATATTTATGTAATAATATTTCTTTTCGGAATTTTTGCTAATTATTACTTGGATACACCATATTATCGCATATTATTTTGTGCTAATTATACACATTCGTCTATTTCCTCTTTATAAGTTTAACCTTCACGAAATCTATTTTCACAAGTGCAATAAAGAATGTATATGGAAGCCGGAAAAAGCCTGCTCCCGGCAATGGAGAGCAGGCTCTTTCCTTTATCCGCTGCCAAACTGCCGGCAGACTCTATGAATCAAAAAAACACCCGGAAAGAGATTTTCTCTTTCCGGGTGCCCTGATTTCTTAAGCTTGTGCTTTTTCCACCTGAACGATAGCAGTCTTCTGCATAGGAATTCTGCAGTTCTTATTGTTGCCGAACTCTACGATAACCGTATCATCCGTCATATCAATGATGACACCATAAAATCCACTTGAGGTCAAAACGCTGTCTCCGATTGCAATGTTTGCAAACATCTCCTGCTGTTTCTTTTTCTCTTTCTTCTGTGGTCTGATTGCAATAAAATACATGAAGCCAAAGATCACTGCGATATAAATGACCCAAAAGCCCACGCCCATGGTACCGCCTGTTGCTGATAACATAACCATTTCCTCCTTATATAACGATCCGCCGCCTGCTTGTCTCTCTTTTTAGGTAGTCTGACCTGCCATCATACCCGAAAGCTTCTGCTCCTTGTATTCCCCATAACGGTGGTTCTCGATTGCGTCGCGGATCTCTTCCATCATTGTATTATAAAAATACAAATTATGCAATACACATAATCTCATGCCAAGCATTTCTTTTGCCTTTAATAGATGCCTGATATAGGCTCTGCTGTAGGAACGGCAGGCCGGACACCCGCAGCCCTCTTCGATCGGCCTGTGATCCAATTCATATTTGGTATTAAATAAATTCATTTTGCCGTGATTGGTGTATACGTGTCCATGGCGGCCGTTTCTTGACGGATATACACAGTCAAAAAAATCCACGCCCCGGTCTACGGCCTCTAAAATGTTAGCGGGAGTTCCTACACCCATTAAATAGGTGGGCTTGTTCTCCGGCAGATAAGGTACCGTCTCATCTAAGATCCGGTACATCTCCTCATGGCTTTCTCCTACTGCCAGTCCACCCAGGGCATAGCCGTCCAAATCCATGGCGGATATGGTTTTTGCATGGGCGATGCGGATATCCTCAAAGGTTCCGCCCTGGTTGATGCCGAATAACAGCTGGTCCTTATTTAAGGTATCCGGCTGGGAATTAAGCTTTGCCATCTCAGCCTGGCATCGTTCCAGCCATCTGGTGGTGCGGTCTACACTGTTTTGCATGTATTCCCTGGTAGCCGGATGAGGCGGACATTCGTCAAAAGCCATGGCTATGGTAGAGGCCAGATTGGACTGGATCTGCATACTTTCTTCCGGACCCATAAAAATCTTACGTCCGTCTATATGGGATTGAAAGTATACGCCCTCCTCCTTTATTTTCCTTAAGCCGGTCAGGGAGAATACCTGAAAGCCACCGGAATCCGTGAGAATTGGACGGTCCCAGCTCATAAACTTATGAAGGCCGCCAAACTCTCTGATTAATTTATCGCCGGTTCGTACATGAAGATGATAGGTGTTTGACAGCTCCACCTGGGTTCTGATCTCACGGAGATCATCCGTGGAAACAGCCCCTTTAATGGCTCCCACCGTACCCACGTTCATGAATACCGGAGTTTGGATGGTGCCATGAACGGTGGTTACTTCTGCACGCTTTGCACGTCCATCCTTTGCAACGATCTTATAATTCATCTGATTTCCCTATTCCTGCCCAGGTTCACTGGGCATAAGAGTATTGTGTTCTCAATCTTCCGCTAAAGCCGCCTTAATCATGATGGCAGATTCGATCCGTTTCTTCTGCATTTCGCAGCCGATATCATATGCATCCGTGATACTACCGTGGAAGTTGTGGGAGTTAGCCGCACAGCCTCCGCTGCAGTAAAACCTTGCAAAGCAGTCCCGGCATTTGTCCTTTGCATAAACATTACAAAGCTTGAACTCATCGCGGATCTCTAAATTAGTCACGCCTGTATCCACGTTGCCAAGAAGGAATTTTTCCTCACCGACAAACTGGTGGCATGGATAAAAGTCTCCCCATGGAGTCACCGCCAGATACTCGGTTCCTGAACCGCAGCCGGACAGGCGCTTAGCCACACAGGGGCCCTGGTTTAAATCAATATTAAAATGGAAAAAGTTAAACCCTTTTCCTTCCTTCTGCCTTTTAATGTATTCCACAGCAAGATCGTCATACTCTTTCAGGATTTGAGGAAGGTCTTCCTCCCTGATGGCATATTCTTCTTCCGGCTGTGCCACCACGGGCTCTATAGACATACTTTTAAAACCGAGATCAGCAAATTCCAGAACATCCTTTGCAAAATCCATATTATGGCGGGTAAAGGTTCCTCTGATGTAATAATCCTTGGTTCCTCTAAGTTTTGCAAACTTCTGGAATTTGGGAACGATCAGCTCGTAGCTGCCTTTCCCATTGCGGAATGGGCGCATATTATCATTGACCTCTTTCCGTCCGTCAAGGCTTAAGACCACATTGCTCATTTCCCGATTGCAGAATTCCATGATCTCATCGTTTAACAGCACCCCGTTGGTAGTCATGGTAAAGCGGAAGTTCTTATTATATTCTTTCTCTTTTTTGCGTCCGTATTCAACAAGCTGCTTTACTACGTCCCAATTCATGAGCGGTTCTCCGCCAAAAAAGTCCACTTCTAAGTTTCTTCGGTTCCCGGAATTGGCGATAAGAAAGTCCAGAGCCTTTTTTCCCACTTCAAAGGACATCAGCGCCCGTCTGCCATGGTACTCCCCTTCTTCCGCAAAACAATATTTGCAGGCAAGGTTGCAATCATGGGCAATATGTAAGCAAAGAGCCTTTACCACTGTCTGCCGCTTTTTAAAGTCCACCACATAATCGTGATATAAATCCTTTGTAAACAGCTCTCCCTTATCGATCAGATACTGGATTTCCTCCAGCGCTTCTTCTACTTCTGTCTCTCCATATTTTTCAGAAAGACGGATTCGTACTTCTTCTCCTACCTCTTTGTCCAGGGCCTGGGCCTCTTCCATCTCCGGTACCATGCCTGCGGCGATCTCTACGGCCTCATACATGACCGGATCCACAGAGTGAACGGAGCCGCTGTTGACATCCATAATAATATGGAAGCCATTGTTGATATATTGATGAATCACTTGTATTCTCCTTAATTGAAAAGATTTAACCGACGATTGGTTTTGGGCAGACAAGCGAAGGAACCCCTACCGTCATTACGACCGTAGGGGCATCTGCTTATCTGCCTTATGGCTATTCTATACAGTTAAAATAATTAACGGTTGCTGTTCTCGCAGCTCTGGTTTCCTACTGTACAGGATGTCTTGCAGGCTGACTGGCAGGAAGTCTGGCATTCGCCGCAGCCGCCTTTCTTCATAGACTCTTTTAATGTACTGGAATTTAAGGTCTTTACATGCTTCATAAACTTACACCTCCTGTATTTGTCTAATTCTTTGAGATTATACCACATGTTTTAGACGAGTGCAAGATGAATTGCCCCAGGGAGCCTGATAAGAAAGGATCAATTTTATTGTTAGGACATCCATGAATATCATCCACACCCCAAGAATATACTGAACCAGAAGACAAGATATAAGGAGTATTCAAATGGAAAAATCAAAGCTTCAGGTCACACTAAGAAACCTTCTTATCACCTACATACTGACCGGAATCTTGCTGGTAGTCCTGGCCTTAGCACTCTATAGATTCCGGCTGAAGGAAGGACAGATACGCCTGGGAGTCAATGCGGTTTATATTATCGCCTGTCTCTTTGGCGGAGTCTTAATGGGAAAAAGTGTACGGCATCGAAGATTCTTCTGGGGCCTTTTGTTGGGACTTCTATATTTCCTGGTGCTCTTGGCCGTATCCTTTTTCTTAAACAAGGGATTAAATGGCTCTATGAACCAGCTCCTCACAACCATGGCCATCTGCGCAGTAAGCGGCACCGCGGGGGGGATGCTTAGCTGACGGAAGGGTTTTTCGGGAAATGAAAGGGAGAGCAGAAGCAGCAAGCTTCCCTCTCCCTTCTTTCCCAGCCTTCCGGTAAAGCCTGCGAAACCGCCGGCCAACCAAAAGCTTAATGAGGCAAATACATCCGAACCTTATCGATTCTGTTTTTGTCCAATTCATCTACAACAAGGCGGATTCCGCCGCAGACAACCTCTTCCCCCTGTTCCGGGAGCCGGTCAAGCTGTCCGATGATCAGGCCGCCGATGGAATCATAATCATCAGACTCCAGTTCAAGGTCCAGCCTGTCATTTAAATCATCAAGCTTCATAGAGCCTTCTACCAGATATTCAAAGGGCTCCACCTCAACCAGTTCATTTTCTTCATCCTCGTCATACTCATCCCGGATCTCTCCGACGATTTCTTCCAGTAAGTCTTCCAGGGTTATCATTCCTGCCGTCGCTCCGTATTCATCCAAAACGATGACAACGTTATTGCAGGTTTGGCGCATCTCCAACATAAGTTCCGCAGTTTTTTTATACTCGTATGTATAGAGCGGCTCTCTTAAAAAATTCCTGGTATTGAAATCATCTGTCCTGTCGACAAGAAGCAGATCCTTCATATTGATGATTCCAATCACATTGTCACTGGTTTCCTCGTATACCGGAATCCTGGTGTACATCTCCTGCCGGAAAATATCGATCAATTCATCATAGGCGGCATTAACCTCTACCAGAGTCATGTCAATACGGGGAATCATAATATCCCGCGCCACGGAATCACCAAAATCAAACACATTATTAATTATCTTTCTTTCTTCTGATTCTATTACGCCTTCCTCATGGCTCACATCTACGATGGTCCTCAGTTCATCCTCTGTGATCGGCTCCTGCTTCCGGTTCGGGTTTACATGGATAAAGCGCAGAAATCCTGATGAAAGAATTCGAATCACATAAATGACCGGTGTCATGACAAACATAAAAGCATAGATTACTTTTGCATATTTTAAAGATATTGGTTCGGAATATAAGGTAGAAATGGTTTTCGGTGAGATCTCACCAAATACCAGAATGACAAGCGTAAGGATACCGGTCCCAATGCCTATTGCCTTATTGCCCCAAATGTTCATAACCAGTGTGGTGGACATGGAAGAGGCAGTTAAGTTTACCACATTGTTACCAACTAGAATCGCACTGAGCATCTTACCCTGGTTCTCTAAAATCTTAGTCAGAGTAATGGCATTCTTATCTCCTGCCTCGGCTAAATTCCGCACCCTGATTTTATTCACCGTAGTAAGCGCAGTCTCAGCCGATGAGAAAAATGCTGATAATGCAACTAAAATAAATAACATAAGCAACTGTATATAGTCACTCGAATCCAAAAAGACCAACTCCTGTTTTGTAATATTTTATCATTGATTCTACAATAGAAAAGCGGCCGTGTCAAGAAGACAGCCGCTTTTTTACGTATTTACTGCCCTCGCTATCTTAGCATGAAGGGATTCCCGCAAGGTGATACATTTTATCGTTCTTTAAAAGCCTTAATGATTTCTACTATAAGGATAATTCCGGCTCCCAGAAAAATGAACAGGTCACCCAGATTGAACACTACTTTTTTTAGCTTTCCATACTGAATGCTGAAATAGTCCACTACATAATGACGAACCAGCCTGTCGTACAGATTGCTGGCCGCACCTCCCAGGGCAATGGACAAAGCAAGTTTTTCTAAAATGTTCCCTTTTCTTTGAAGAAGGCTTGCCAGCATTCCTCCGATAAATGATGCCACTGCCAGGGGAATCATCTGCACCATAGACGGATGATCCTTAAAATAGCCGAAGGAAAAACCGGCATTATGATTCTTATGCAGCAGAATTTTTCCGCCGCTTCCCTCCAGTTCCTTAGGAAAGCCGGCTTCTTCCTGATCCTCAATGGCGCTTTTTATTAAAAGATCCAGGGCAGCCAGCAATGCAATGATACCGATAAATACCATGACCCACACTCCTTCCGTCCTTATTATCTCCACTCTTTTGTATTTTTTATCCCTTACCCAGCAATTCCCGCTTCATTAACATCTCATCTGAATGAGAGGACCGCCGTTCTTATCTAAGTAAGCTCTCGTTATGACCACTGATCCAATGTTGGGATCCTTAGGAACCTCATACATGATATCAAGCATGAAATTTTCTATAATGGCTCTTAGGGCTCTTGCTCCTGTCTTTTTCTTAAGAGCTTCTTCCGCGATCCATTCAAGTGCCTCATCCTCAAATACCAGATTCACCTCATCAAGCTCCAAAAGCTTTTTATACTGTTTCAAAATAGCATTTTTCGGTTCTTTTAAAACACGGACCAGAAGCTCCTTATCTAACGATTCCAGGGTTACCGAAATGGGCAGGCGGCCTAAAAATTCAGGAATCATGCCGAATTTGCGTAAATCCTCATTGGTCACGTGAGACAGGATATTGGGATCCTTCTCGTACCGGTCTTTTAATTCTGCGGAAAAACCAATGGATGACTTTTCCTTCAGCCGCTCTCTGATTATATCCTCTAAGTCCGGAAACGCTCCTCCACAGATGAACAGGATGTTCTCGGTGCTCACCGCTGTCATCGGAGTGAGAGCATTTTTCTGGTTTGAGCCCACCGGGACCTCCACACTGCTCCCCTCTAACAGCTTTAATAACTCCTGCTGGACAGACTCTCCGCTTACATCTCTGCTGCTGGTGTTCTTCTTTTTTGCAATCTTATCAATCTCATCAATAAAAATTATGCCCCGCTCCGCCTTTTCCACATCATTATCAGCCGCCGCAAGCAATTTGGAAACCACACTCTCTATGTCATCGCCTATGTATCCGGCCTCCGTAAGAGAAGTGGCATCGGCAATGGCCAGGGGAACGTCAAGAAGCTTTGCCAGGGTTTTAACCAGGTAGGTTTTTCCGCTTCCGGTAGGACCGATCATTAAAATGTTGGATTTTTCTATCTGAACATTCCCTTCCTCATCCCCCTTTTTGGAATCCGCCAGATAAACCCTTTTGTAATGATTATAAACTGCTACGGAAATCACCTTTTTGGCCTGTTCCTGGCCGATGACATATTCATCTAATTTCCTCCGGATCACATGAGGCGCCGGAATATCTTTTAAATTAAGTGCCTGCCCCGGCTCCTTTTCCGATCTTTTTTTCACCCTCTGCTTATTAGGTATCTCAAGATCTTTTTTGTCTAAGCTTCCCAGATCGCTGAAATTCAAATTCATATAAGGCATATTCTGAATCTTAGTTATATCAAATCCGCCCTGTGTTACGGAATCAAATGCTTTCTGCATACAATCATGACACAGATTCATGCCTCCGGGCATGGAAACCATAGGTCCTGTCACATTCTCCGGCCTGCGGCAGACATAGCAGACTTTTTCATACTCATCTTCGTCTTTTTTCTTTTTGCCGCTGTCATTGCCGCGGGCAACTGTATCTTCCATTTTCTCTTCCGGAAAATCTTTCTCGTCCAAATTGTAATCTCCTTCTATCTGTAATTATGCACCGCATACCAGATTATTATAAAGCATTTAAAAGTCTCTTACAAGTGCGGGCCAGGAATTTAGATTTTTTTAATGAGTTGAAATTCATATAATCCTAAAACAGCAAACCAATATGCAAAAATATAGCGCTGAATACTCTAAAAATAAGTACTCAGCGCAATTAATTGAATGATTGCCCGTTCTATGTAATACATTTCCCTATTCTGCCAGAGCCGCACCCAGTGCTTTGCAAGCTGCTGCAGCCTCTCCGTCAGGCGCTTCATTGCAGATCACACTATCGCAGGCAAGCTCCACACCCGCGTCTTCACAGGTCTTTTCCCAGGATCGCATCCATTCGCCGTCGCCCCAGCCATAGGAACCGAACAGGGCAATCTTTTTTCCTGGAAGCTTCGATAGGCAGGAAGAAAACATAGGTTCAAATTCACTCTCCTCCAGAACCTCCGCCCCCATGGCGGGGCAGCCAAATGCAATGGCATCCAGAGAATCAATCATGGAAGCTTCAAATTCGGAAGGGGTGAGTATGACCCCGTCTGCACCCTTTTCTTTTACTCCCTCCAATACGGCATCTGCCATTGCTTCGGTGTTTCCGGTTCCACTCCAATAAACTACTGCAATTTTACTCATGATGTATAACCAACCTTTCTCAATTAATCCTTCTATATCAAACGGCTACGGCGAGCCGTTCAACAGCTGTGCCTTTTGACCACTGTGTAAAATAGGTTTCCGTACATTTTTTGTATCGGTTAAAGGTTTGTACCGCTTTTTCCTCGTCGCCGTATACCTTCCAGCATCCGATGCATTTACAGTGACAGGCCTTGTTGTCGATGAAGCCTTGAACGTCCTCCGGCGGATAGCCAAGAAACAAACCAATTTCATGAGGAAATCCAGAGCAGGTGCGCAGCCTGTCCACAAGCTGAACCACACAGCGCTGGGAGTTTTCAAAGGAATAGCCATATTGCTTCAGCAAGGCGGAAGCATACCCATCCGACAGATCCCGTTTTAAGTGGCTGGGACGATAAAGGTAGATCAAAGCCCTCTGTTTGTAATAGCGCAGCGGTAAAACCCGGATCCCTTTTGGCGCAAGCACACGGTTTAGCCGCCTCACCTCATTTTGGATTTCTTCTTTGGAACGGCAAGGGCAGGAAAACAAACTCCCCGTTTTTATCCCGGCAAGTGTCGGTGCACAGTGCCTGATCAGCATTTCTTCTGACATATTGCTCCCTCCTATCCAACGTGTTCTACCAGAATACTTTTCAGCGCCGACATGGAGCTGGAATGGGAACGGGCGATTATGGTATCCAGTCCCTTTGTCTCACTTAATGCACAGCGAACCATTTTATGGGACATGGTGCTGGTAAAAAGCACCAGCAAATCAGGCTTGCCGATTTTATTTTTCATCCCGCCCTTTAACTCTGTAAAGACCTTTGCGCAACAGCTGTATTCCTTGCATAGTTCTTTATATTGGCGTACCATGCACTCATTTCCTCCAACGATAACTACGCTCATGCAATTACCTCCAATCCTTTAGTTAGTACGCACTAACTATGTATGAAAAGATATGCGCCCGAAGACGCTGTGAATTAGTAAAAGAAATCAAACACCATATCCCCCGCTTGTAAGGGCAAACAGCCTTCCTCTCTTATATATCCGGTAAGAAGAAGGGCCATTGGTTTTGTGTGTGGTTAGCAGCAACTAACTAAATATTACAATACTGGAAACACCTGCATTTGTCAAGCATTTATTGAAAAAATAGCCATCTTTTTCATAAGGCTGTTTTAAAATCCATTGAGCCGGCCCATTTTTAAGTACAAAAAATCTCCCCAGGCCCAATCAATGAACCTGGAGAGACTTTATTCTTCTTAGCCCTGCTGCGGAACCTCTGCCGGCCTGTTGCCGAGCGTAATATCTACATTCCTTTCTACATACTGTCCGTTTTCAACAGACTGGACAGTAAGAGTCACGGTGGTTCCTCCTTCATAATATTTAAGCATGTTTGTCAGGTCATCGTAAGTCTTAATTCCCTGGCCGTCAAACTTGGTAATAATATCTTTTTCCCGCAGTTCAGACTTGGAAGCAGCTCCGCCTTCTACGATCTTATAGATGAACACGCCCTGAGGCATACCAAGCTGCTGGCTTGTAACTGCATCAATATTCTTGCACTGGATACCTAAATATCCCTGGTTTGCATCGGTAACCTGAGTTCTGGTCTTTCTGGTCATCAGGGTATCAATGATATCCTGAGCTTTGGAAATGGGGATCGCATAGCCCATACCCTCTACTTCAGTAGAAGAATATTTGGCTGAATTGATACCGACCACCTCGCCGCGCATATTTAACAGAGCCCCGCCGCTGTTACCGGGATTAATAGCCGCATCGGTCTGAAGCAGATCACGGCTTGTGCCATCTTCAGTCTGTACGGAGCGGTCAAGTGCGCTGACATAACCTACGGTTACGGACTGTCCATAACCAAGAGCATTGCCGATGGCGACAACTCCCTGACCAACCTTTAAGTTATCGGAAGTTCCAAGAGAGGCAATAGCAATCTTTGATAATGTATCTGAAGAAATATTTTTTAACGGAACTGCGATCACTGCTAAGTCGCTGTCTGCATCCGTACCCTTAATGGAAGCATCTACGGCTACTTCGTCAATAAACGTAACCTTTAATTCCTCCGCTCCCTGTACGACATGGTTATTCGTTACGATTAAAAGTTCATCGTCGTTCTTGCCGACAATGATACCGGAGCCGCTGCCAACCCCTTCTCTCTGCATAGGGCCGAACCATGTCTGGCTTTCATAAACCATCTTGCTGGTAATTGCAACTACGGATGGCATGGCTTTGTCTACGATGGCTGAAACATCATTAGCGGCGGTAATGCTGGAAGTGTTTGACGCCTGGACTCCTGATTCGCCGGTGGAAGAAGGAATGGTTTCCGCCTGGCTGATCTCCACAGGGTTTTTACTTCCATAAGCTCCGGCTGCCCAGTTGATCCCAACCATGGTGCTTCCGGCAACCACACCAAAGACAAGTGCTCCTCCAACAAGGCCGGCTGCCTTCTTTGCAAAGCCGCCTTTTTTCTTAGGCATTGCTTCCTCCTGGAATGCATTTTGCCCTGCTGCCCTGTGATACTGGAATTCCTGATAATGAGGAATATTCTGCTGCGCTTCATAAGAGCTGTGAGTCTGGGGCTGGGGCTGAGCCTGGCTGCTGCTATCGGAATCCTGGGCACTGGATTTTTCTAAATCCGGATCCCTCATAATAAAATTTGTGGTAACAGCTTCTTCTTTATGCTCTTCAGGATTCATGCGGCCTGTGTCTTTTTTCTCATCTTCGTCATACATAGAATCTATCTCCTTTCATGTATACCTGTTATTTCTTTTGATAATCAGAGTCTATCAATGAATTGTGACCATTTTGTGATAAAATTATATTGAATATGTGAAAAGAAAAAAATCCCCGCATCAGCGGCCTTTTTTATCGTCAAAGCCCTGTCTGCGGGGTATTCATCTTTTATTTACTTAGGTTGGGGGCTGAACCACAATCGGAACATCCGAATTCCCGCCAGTCGTCGGGTTGGAAGGATAGGATGCAGTTGTTTCTCCCGGTCCTCCGCCTGGTCCTGCTGAGGTTGTCTGCGGAGCCGTTGTCTCGTTAGGTGCTGTTGTCTGGCCTGGTCCTGGTCCATGAGGGGATGTAGTCTCCTGTTCACTGGTTGAAGGTAAAGGCTTTGTTTCCCCTGGCTTCGTTGATCCGGTCGTTGTTTCTGAAGGCTTTGTTTCCCCAGGCCTGGTTTCCTTGGTCTCACCCGTACTGCTTTCTGAGGAGTCCGTAGGCTTACCTGGTTTCCCGCTTCCATCTGTAGCTCCTGTTGAATCTTCCTGTGCGGAAGATTCTTCTGCAGCAGTGGTTTTCTCCGGTTTCGTCGTTTCTGTGGGCTTCTTTGAGTCATCGTCTTTCGTGCTGTTGGTCGAGGTGCTCCCTTGTTTATACATACCGGTATCAGCGGCTATTTTAGCACTTATTTTTTTTACCATGTCCGAAGGCTCATAGTCTTCCTTATCAAAAAGAAGCTTATGGAGTTCGGAAACATTGGATTCCAAGGTCTGAGGGATTACGCAGTCTCCTCTTTTTCCTACCGTCATATCACCACGGGTAAATGGAAAACCACCTGTTTTGCCGATATGATACTTGCCGATATCCAAAAGCAGCTCCGTAAAGTCACTAAAGGTAAGGTTTGATCCTATCTGGTCTACCTCCATCAACAAGATCCTGTTAAGAAGTCCAAGGTCAGCTTTCTTTGCTTTTTCAAAGGTTTTTTCTATGACAAGGCGCTGGCGCTCTGTTCTTTGAAAGTCAGTATCCATTTTTCTCAGTCTGGCATAGGCAACTGCCTGCACACCATCTAAATGGTTCATTCCTGCTGACTTTAAATGAACCGAAGGCACACCTGTTTCTTTTACAGTTTCTGTGATAAAGGAATTGATGTAACGAAATTCTGGTTTGGTAATTTCAATGTCTACTCCACCCAGCATATTGATTCCGTCAGCTACCGATTTCCAGTTAAAGGTGACGAATTCCGTGATATCCAGATCAAGATCCCGGTTGAGGGCAGCCAGTGCCTGTGCGGCTCCCCCATTGGCATAGGCGGCATTTATCTTATTATAAGAATATCCTTCTCCAATACTCATGTATGTATCACGGTAGACGGATACAAGCCTGATCTCACCCGTATCTCTGTTAATATTGCAAATCATAATTAAATCAGAGTTACTTCCTTTATTGATATTCCCATCACGGCCGTCAAGACCAAATATGGCAATGGTGCGATAACCGGTCATATGCTGTTTCTGTATAGGAGACAGGATATCATTGCTTACCTGGTTTTTATTAAAATCATCTGGTCTTTGGATGGATCCCATCAGTCTGGCTACATAAGCGTAGGCGAAAATTCCTGCCAGTGTAAAGATTTCAAGAACCACCATAAGAATGATACGTCTGATTTTTCTCTTTTTTCCAGCCTGAGCCGCTGACCGGCTGGCTGCCACATTTTTATCCTGCCCCGGCACTCTCTGCTGCTGCTTTGTGCCGCCGTCTCCTATAACAATCTGGCCTCTTGATGAACTCTGGCTATTTCCCGAGGAAGTCCGGCTTCCGGCAGATCCCTGACCGTTGTCTAAGGCAGCCCTGCCTCCTGCTGTTCTCTGGCTATTTCCTGAAGCAGTCCGGCTTACCGCTGCTCCCTGGCTAATACTTGCGGCAGTACGGTTTGCCGCTGCTCTCTGGCCATCTCCTGAAGAAACACGGTTTCCCGCTGCTCTTTGGCTATCTCCTGAAGAAGCACGGTTTCCCGCTGCTCTTTGGCTATCTCCTGAAGCAGCACGGTTTCCCGCTGCTCCATGACTTCTACCTGGACCGGCGACCGATGAGGACTGTCCTCGAAAGGCTGCCTGGCCGTCACCGGATGATTGTCTG
Organism: Lacrimispora sphenoides JCM 1415; assembly: GCF_900105615.1. Lineage (NCBI taxonomy): Bacteria > Bacillati > Bacillota > Clostridia > Lachnospirales > Lachnospiraceae > Lacrimispora > Lacrimispora sphenoides. The sequence goes on from NZ_LT630003.1 coordinate 3,693,644, forward strand.
GACCGGTCAGCGCTCCTGGTTCTTTCCCCAGTCCCGCCTCTCCTTACAGACGCATCATCAGCCTTTTTTGGTAAATCATGACCATCTGCTGCCTGATTTGACCTGTCGTATTTCTGTTCCTGATAATTTTCATAATCATCATCCAGGTAGTAATCTTCATCAGAAGGATCTGGTTTTGAGTTGAAACCGCGCTTTCTTTTCCTAATATCCTCGCGGCCTACTTCATCGTCAAATTCATTTCTCATTTATTTAACCTCATCCTAATCGTGTCGTATCCAGCATCAATACGCATTTTTATTGATAAACCCTTTGAATATGGTAAGAAACAAAATCTTAAAATCAAATCCCAGGGTCCAGTTTTCGATGTAATACAAATCGTGTTCAATTCTTTTTGTGATGGATGTGTCGCCCCGGTAACCGTTCACCTGGGCCCAGCCGGTGATACCTGGACGGACCTGATGCTTGATCATATAGCGGGGGATCTCCTCTTTAAACTTCTCAACAAAGAGAGGCCTTTCCGGCCTTGGCCCCACCAGGCTCATGTCTCCACGAAGGACATTGATAAACTGGGGCATTTCATCAATGCTTGTTTTCCTGATAAAACGCCCTACTGGCGTCACACGGGAATCATGGGGTGTCGTCCATTTTGTTTTTTCCTCTGTGGCGGTCTGCACTACCATGGAACGGAATTTATACATAGGAAACGATCTGTTATGAAGACCCACTCTCTCCTGTTTGTAAATAAGCGGCCCCGGCGCAGTCAGCTTGATAAGAACTGCAGTAATAAGCATGACAGGAGAAAATAAGACCAGAGCAACGGAGGCTCCAAAAATGTCCACCATCCGTTTCACCAGGGCATTTACCGTATCCGTAAGGGGTACCCGGCGGATGTTGACTACTGGCAGTCCCTGTAAGTCCTCGATAAAGGGCCTTGTAGGTATCATGTTATTATAGTCCGGTATAAATTTGGTATGGACACCTGATTTTTCACAGGAAGCCACGATTCCTTCCAAATTCGCATATTCTTTGATACTTAAAGTAATGGCGATTTCATCAAGAGAATTTAACGCAAGGATCTCATCTAAATCACGAACCTTGCCGATGACATTGATTCCCTTGTATCCGGTTCCCCATTCCTTAGTGTCGTCAAGGATCCCCTTGACCTGATAGCCCCATTCAGGATTCACCCGAACTCTGTCTATGAAGCCTTCCGCCGCACGGCTGTAACCAATCAAAAGGATGTGCTTCTGATTGTAGCCCTTGGAGCGCATGGAGCGGAGCATCGAACGGAGCATATTCCGAACGGCTGTCTCCAGGGTTATATTGATAGCAAAAAAATAAAATACCATCCTGGTAGAGAACTGACTTAAATAAGGATTCTTTTTAGCCAGGAACAGGATCAGAGCAAAAAGCAGAACTCCCAGGAGATTGGCCTTGCAGATATTGGCGAACTCATACCGCCTCTCCTGAACTCTCTTTGGGGCATACAAATGGAAGATGCCGTAAAGCAGCAGATAGGTCGGCAATATGATAAGAAGCGCCGCAAAATAGTACTGTGGCCTTAAAACCTGTTTATAAGGGCTGAACAACCGGTTTCCCAGTAAAAGAAGCAGCCAGGCAAATACATAGGATATTACAATGACCAGTCCATCCAGTACTACATGAAACCCATTTAATTTTTTCTGATTATCCTTAATCATAGCAGCAAAACCTTCCATTCGTGCATTGCACCATATTTCTCCACCATAATTCCCGTATATTATACATGATATGTCAATATGATGCCATTAAAATATTCTTAATATGACCTGAAAATTTTTAACTTTCTTCGTAAAAATTCCCATATATAGAGGAACGTGCCAAAGACCAGCTCTCCTTCAATCCGAAAATAATTGCCAAGATGGGACATCCGGAACGGTACCTTTCTGGTATTCTTTGCTGTTCTTAGCCCTTCTTTTAACCCTTCCATATAATCGGAAGCAAAACCGATCTTCTTAAAAAACAGATACTTTACAAAGATTCCGGATAAAATGGGAAGCAGATTCACCAAAAGCTGCAAAACCGGCATATTCTTATAATTTAAATAAACATTATTCCTGGCAGCCAGACGAACCTTAAAGGAATTATATTTGGAACCGCTGGTTCCGCTGCCCACATGATAAACTACGGCTGTGGGACAGTATACGTTTTCATATCCATAGATCTTTGCCCGGTATCCCACATCAATATCTTCCAGATAGGCGAAATGGGCCTCGTCAAAGCCGCCGATCTCTTCAAACACTTCCCGCCTGTAGATGGCAGCTCCCGCGCAGGCAGCAAAAACGGTTCGGGGCTTTTGATAGCCCCTGATGCTTTGTCCTACGCCTCTCTGATAAGCCCAGCCTAATATGCTGTACATATCCCCTGCATCATCCATGAGCTCCTTGTGGTATAGCTGGATCATCTTACTGCTGACCGAAAATATCTTAGGCGACCGGTCCATGGCAAGTACCAGTTCCTTTATATAATCAGGTTCCGGTTCCGTGTCATTGTTTAACAAAATGACATAAGGGGTTTTCGCATGGCGGATCCCCACATTCACTGCCCCGGAAAAGCCTGTATTCTTCTCCAAAAAGACAGAAGGAATATTTCTATCCTTCAGCCACTCCACACTTCCATCCGTGGAACCGTTATCCACCACAAGAAGCTCAAAGTTCTTATCACTCTGAGCTTCCAGGGCCTTAAAACAAGGTTCCATAAATTTTAGTCCGTTATAATTAGGAATAATAACCGTTACTTTCTTCTCCATCTCACACCTCAAGCTGATAGGGTTCCCCGATTTTTTCCTTACGAAGGTCCCGCAGGGCAAAATTGGATTTACGCAGGGTCAGATTGGGATTGTAATAAGGATCCCCGTCTCTTAAAATCTCCGGCCATTTCCGGGAAAACTTTTTGATTTCCTCATTGAAGCGGGCCACTTTCTCCGGCGTATCTTCAAGCCCTCTTGATTTTGACTCGTAATGATAGAACAGGGCATATGGAGCGTAAACCACCAATTTATTCAAGGACCGGATCTTCATGCAGTAATCAATATCGTTAAAGGCAACGGCAAGGTCTTCTGAAAAACCTCCCGCTTCTTCAAACAAGGACCGTTTGCTCATCATGCAGGCAGCTGTTACGGCGCTGTAATTCCGGGCACACATCGCCTGATTGAAATAGCTGCTTTCTGCTTTATGAAGGCCGATAAAGGTATGCCCTGCAATGCCGCCAAAGCCAACCACTACACCGGCATGCTGAATGGTATCATCGGAATAAAGAAGCCTGACCCCGACTACGCCCACATCCTCTCTCTGGCAGAAGCCTAACATCTCATGGATGCTTTCCGGACCTACCATTTCCGTATCATTATTTAAAAACAGGAGATAATCGCCCTTTGCATGGGCAACGCCGAAGTTATTGATGGCGGAATAGTTAAATTCCCGCTCCCACGTAACCACATGGACAAAAGAGAACTCTTTCTGGATCCTTTCATAATACGCAAAGGTTTCCGGGTCCGTGCTGTTATTTTCCACAATAATGAATTCTAGATTTTGATACGTGGATTTCTCTATAACGGAACGAATACATAAATCCAGGTCAGTACTGTGATCCTTGCTTGGAATGATAACAGAAACCAGGGGATCTCCTGCTATCTTAAACATCGTATGATAGATTCCGTAATCAATACCTTTTTCAACAGAAAGCGCCTCTATGCCGACCCGGTCATAGTGGGCCTGAATGGCCCTTGCCCCTGCCTCAAAAGCATATAATTTACTTTCCGGATTGCTTGCAGTGGAATTCTGATGGCAGCGCCAGTGATACAGAGCCTTGGGAATATGGGAGATCTTTCTGGCTTTTTCCGTGCAGCGGAAAATAAAATCATAATCCTGGGCCCCGTCATATTCTTCCCGGAAGCCTCCCACCTCCATGAGCAGTTCATGGTTTACTACAAACAGGTGACAGATATAATTAACGCTTGTTAAAAGATCCGGGTTAAAATCCGGTTTAAAATGCGGTTCAAATAATTCTCCGCCGTCAATGTCAAGCTTATCTTCATCGGTATAAACCACATCAATTTCCGGATCGGAATTAATTGTTTTCACACACTCAAACAATGCATCGGGTGCAAGGGTATCGTCATGGTCTGCAAGGACAATAAAATCTCCTGTTGCCATTTCAATGGCAGCATTGGTATTTCCCGCGATTCCTTTATTCTCGCCAAGGATCACATAGCGGATCCGTTCATCCTTTATGGCATAGCGCTTTAAGACCCGTTCCACGCCCTCTCCCTTTGGGCTTCCGTCTGCAATGCACACTTCCCAGTTCCCATAGGTCTGAGCCAGCAGGGAGTCCAGCATAGCCGACAGATAACGCTCCGGTGTTTTATAGGCAGGTATTACCACAGACATCTTAGGTCTATAGTCAAAAACAGTCTTTCTTTGGGCTTCCAGCTCTTCATCCGTGGTTTTCGTTAGGGCATACCATTCCGGATAATCATAATCACTGTCAATTCCCTGAAGCTTGTGCCTGGATTTTAATACAAAGGCCTTAAAGCCGTTATCTCTCCAGAAATCTGCAGCGGACCGAAGGGTCTGCACATTCATCATGCTTTTCAGCTTTGTGCTTTTTTTATGGGCAGAGCTGTTCTGTCTTTCGATTATCTGGGCATTCAGCTTCACTCTGGCAGTTTTACCGTCGCACCGGATGACCAGGATCCTGTCCTCGTTTTTCTCCCGGATGTAGGGAATTCGGATGTCAAACCCTAAATCCCTGTCGGCTGTTTTCTTAAAATAGATCTGGCACACATCATCTCTGCGTACCGGAACGTACTTAAATTCCACATTTTTTTCCTGCCCGTCCAAAACCTCAAACGCTGCCTCTGAGTCAAGGCTCTTTCCAATGACCCATCCGTTTAAAACGATTGAATTTTCACGGATTCTCGCTACATCTATCTTATATTTCATCTCTGTTCCCCATTCTCCACGGATGCCGACATTAAAAGTATCTCATCTTCCGGACCGTTTTCTTCTTTTTCCGTAAAATTGATCCGTTCCTCCTCAATGACTAGAGGCCGTTTCATAACGCGGGCATTGATGGACAGAACATATTCTCCTACAAGTCCAATAAAAAAGATCTGTACGGAGCCAAGAAAACACATGCCGATCAAAAGAGGTGCCATACCTGCTGGAAAACGGTCCCAGTACACCAGTTTCATGATCAGATAGACAAGTGCCACCATCATGCTGGCAAAGGAACAGATGCTTCCGAATATGGTCGCGAGGCGAAGCCCTACCTTGGTGTAAGAAGTAACGCTTAACATGGCCGCATCATACAGACGGTAAAAATTATTGCTGGTCTTTCCTGCCCGCCTTTTCGGCTGCTCATATGGAACCTCCTTGCGCCGAAAGCCAAGCTCCGCCACAATTCCACGGAGAAAGGGCGTAGGGTCATCCAGTTCCCTAAGAACCTTTATAAATCTTTGATCGTATAAGCCAAAGCCGGTGAAGTGCTCGATCTGCTCTACATCGGAAAGCTTTTTAATGGTTTTATAGTAACAGCTTCTCAGCCAGTACATGATCTTATTCTCTTTGCTGGATTTCTTGATTCCGATGACGATCTTATAACCTTTTTCCCATTCCTTTACATACTTTGGAATCATTTCCACCGGATCCTGAAAATCCGCTGCCATAAGAATGGTACAGTCGCCCGTTGACTGGAGCATGGCATAATAAGGAGAGTTGAACTGCCCGAAATTCTTGGCGTTAAAAATCCCTTTTACTCGTTTCTCCTGGACGCACAAACCACGGATGATCTCCCTGGTCCGGTCTTTGGAATCATTATCAATAAAAATCAGTTCATAGGTGTATCTTGGCAATTCAGTATTAAATATATGGTCAATCGCCTGATACAAGGCATTTATATTTTCTTCCTCATTGTAGCAGGGAACCACGATGCTAATTGTTTTCATATGTTCACTTCCAATCTATCTGAACCATTACTTTAATCAAATCTTCCGGCTTTTCTTTCATAAGCTGCAGAGCTGCTTCCACCTGCTCTAAGCCACTAAGATGGTGAGTCACAAGCTTTTCGGGATTGATCCTTCCATACTGGACCATTTTTAAAAGACGTTCAATTCTCACTCTGCCACCCTTTGCAAGCTCCGTGTGGATCGTCTTTCCCGCCATGCCCCGTCCGCCTGAAAACTTGGGGAACGGAAGGTTACCGGTTCCACCATAGTAATTCACATTGGATATGGTTCCGATCCCGTATTTTGCCATATCTACCGCCTGGGCAAAAACTTCATCCCCGCCTCCGCAGATGATGACACCGTCAGCTCCCAGACCTCCTGTCCGTTCCATGACCTGTTCCGTTACGTTTCCATCTTTATAGCTTAAGACCTCTGTGGCTCCGAACTCTCTGGCAAGCTTTACGCAAATGGGCCTGCTGCCGACTGCCAGGATCCTCGCAGCGCCCAGATGGCGCGCTCCTTCAATCGCCATAAGCCCAATAGGGCCGATTCCCAGGACCACTACGGTATCGCCAATTTTAATATCCGCAAATTCCGCTCCAGTAAAACCTGTAGTAACAACATCCACGCACATGAGTGCCTGCTCCAAAGTGATTCCCTCTGGAATCTTTGCCAAAGTAGTATCTGCATCAGGTACTAAAAATTTTTCCGCAAATACTCCCGGAGCCGTCCTTCCAAGCTGGTGGCCGGAAAATGGGGCGGTCGCATGCTTAAAATTTCCTTCCTGGATTCCGCAGGCTCTCCAGTCCGGCGTGATGGCAGGAACAGCTACAAGATCTCCAGCCTTAAAGTCACAGACCAGTTCTCCGGTTTCCAGGACTTCCGCCACACATTCATGTCCCAGGATCAGGTTTGGAGCCTTCCTGGAACCTCCGCCATATACCGTATGGACATCGGAGGAACAGGGGGTCACCGCGATCGGGCGTAGGATGGCCCCATAGGGAGTTACGACAGGTTCCGGCGCATCATACCAGCCGACCTTGCCAGGTTCGATTAAAACAAAAGCTTTCATAGGTTTTTCTTATATCCTTTCCAAATGATTGGATTTTAACGCCAATATCTCTACATTCCCGCCAAATCTTTCCTGTATGATTCCCGCAATCTCATCCGTATAACCAGGAGCTACAATTAAAATGGCATCTACCGGGTCCATATGATAATGATCCGGGGGTACAATGGGAAGATGGGAGGCAGGAGCGTATTTTCCCTGTTTAAAGGGTGCGGAATCAATGATGTATCTTGCAAACCGGCCGATGACCGTTGTAGAAGCCAGAGTAAAGCCCTGATGACTGGCGCCCCATATGCCTAAGGTTTTTCCCCGGCTCTTAAGACCGTCTGTCAGCTCTTCCAGTTCCCTGCCAATGGTATCCAGGCTTTCTTTGAGACCGGATATGTCTACCGGCGTATGCGTTCTTCTCTCTTCCGGCTGTCTGGCCGGACTTTTCTTCACGATGACAGAAAGGGTATCCCGGTTTATCATTTCCTCCTCTAATACCTGAAACCCGGCTCTTTCCACCGCATAGCGCAGGGTATCAAAGGTATAATAGGCAAGATGGTCCCGGATCAGTTCATAATATCCGTCATACTGCAAGATATATTCAAGGCTTGGAACTGTAATTAAGCCCACGCCCTCCTCTGACAGGTTGTCCGCTATGCAGCGGAGCATTCCCACCGGGTCTGGCTGATGCTCCAGGAAATTGAAGGATAAAAATCCGTCAAAGGGGCCGCTTGCACTGCCGTCATCGGCTGCAAGGACTTCCCCTTCCGCTGCAAACTGCTTCCAGACTGTAAGACCCTTTTCCTTTGCAAGACGGACAAGACTTTCCCTGTTTTCAATTCCATAAGCCTTTACAGGAAAGTCTGACAGCAGTCCGAGAAATTCCCCCTGGCCGCAGCCTGCCTCAATCAGCTTTTTTCCTTCCAGATGATACATATCAATAAAATGCCGGTACTGGCTCTTTCTTAAGTTTACCATGGTGGTGGTAAAGCCGCCGGAGCGGATCACGTCCTTGTAGTATGCCACAGGTTCACAATCAAACTGTACCAGACCGCATGCCTGGCACTGGTGGAGGAAAAGGGTAATCCCCTGCTCCTCTCCCAGTTCTTCCTTGACCGGAATATCCTGAGCCGAAGCTGGCATATCCGCAAGGGTCATCAAAGGCGTTTCCCCAAGAGGTCTGCCGCACACAATACAAATCCTATCTCTCATACCACAAAATTTCCTCCATGTCAATATTTTGTAATCGAATGAATTTAGCGGATCGTCCGCCGGATCCCCTCCGGAAAGTCCACAAGAGGCTGCCAGCCCGTTGCTTTTTCCAGCTTTTTTATATCAGGAATAAGGTTTGTGAGTCCTTCTGCATTAGGCGCTCTTCTTCCGTAGCTGTAGCTTCCGTGAAAGCCTAAAACCTCATACATCGTCCGGATGTATTCTCTTAAAGGCCTGTTTTCTCCTTCCGGTCCCGCTACATTATAAGTTCCGGAAACTGATTCTTTCTTCTGTTCCATCAAAAGTATCAGCGCCCGGATGCAGTCATCAAGATATAAAAAGTTCCATATTTGCGTACATTCTCCCAGGGAAATATACTCTCCTCTGCGAAATGCATTAAGGCAGCTTTCCACCAGGGACCAGGGATGATCTCCTGGACCGTACACGCTGAATATCCTGGTATGGATGTATTCCATCTCTGAAACACCGGATTTTCTCCAGTTCTCTGTCAATTCCAATGCCCTGTTTAAAAATTCAAGCTTGGCTCTTCCATATTCAGAGACAGGCTTACACGGCATCTCCTCTGTCATCGTATCTTTATGAATTCCGTATTCTGCCTGGGAACCGCTGAAAAGAAAGCGTTTGCAGCCAAGGCGTCTGGCTCCTTCCAAAGCCTTTAAGGAATCTTCCACGTTCTTTTGCTGGACCTCTCGTTTCATCCGGTTTTCACTTCCGGAGCCATCCCAGCCAAAATGGTAAAATGCCTGGCATGGCTCGTGAATTACCTGACCCAGCTCATGAAGCTCTTCTAATTCCCGTTCGATCCGTACAAGACCCTCCCGCTCGGCCGCAAGGCTTCCCATATTCTTTGAACCGGGACGGATTACGGCAAATACCTGGTTTTTCTCTTTTAAAAGCTGGTCAACCAATGCTCTCCCAAGAAAACTGGTGGCCCCTGTTACAACAACATTCAACGCTTTTCCTCCCCTTACTATTCCCTGATCCTCGGGATGATCATATTCCGGTCCATCTCTTCATCGGAAAGGAATGGAGACAAATCCTCTAACGGCGGCGAAATAAGGGTTCCATCCGGCAGGCGTTTCGCAGAGGACTTTGGTTCAAAGTTCTGGTCCTGGCTTACAAATACCTCGCAGATGACTGGACCCTTCATGGCCAGCGCAGTTTCAATCGCTTGTTTCAGCTGGCTGTTATGGCATGCACGGACATAAGGATAGCCATAGGCTGATGATAGTTTTTCCATGTCAGGGAAGCTTAAATCCTGGCTGTCTACCCCGATTCCTACTAATGGCTCTCCGAAGAAATTCTTCTGGGTCTGGCGGATGGAATGGTAGCCTCCGTTATTAATAAGGAATATTTTAACTGGCATATGGTGATGGATGATGGTCTGCAGCTCCTGTAAGTTCATCTGAATGCTTCCGTCACCTGTAACCAGGATGATGTCCTCTCCCTGTTCAGCGACGCACGCTCCAATGGCAGCCGGAAGATCATAACCCATGGAAGCCACTGCTGAGTTGGATATAAAGCGCTGCCCCTTCTTAATGATATAGGCATGTCCTCCCACAACACAGGCGGATCCATTGCCTACTACAGTGACCCTGTTCTCTGGGACTCGGATACTTAGTTCTTTTATTAATGCATAAACATTGGCTTCCTCATCTTCTCCGCTTCTGTAGTGCTTTGGAAGTACGACCGGGTATTTTTCCTTCCACATACGGCAGGTCTCATTCCAGGTCATGCCATCAAGGCCCTTTCCGCCGGAAAAAAGTGGGTGATTATGGGAAGTTTTGTATTCTGAATCCAGTAGTTCCTCTAAGGCTGTAAGCAGATCCTTTACATTGGCCTGGATCTTCATATCGGCGTGAATGGATGGTTTCTTCAGCTCTTCAGGGTCGATATCATTGACGATCACATAGGCTTCTCTTGCCCATGTAGTATAATTGTACCCCACCTGCCGGATGCTTAAGCGGCTTCCAAGAGAAAGGACTAAGTCGCTGTTTTGAATGGCAAAGTTACCTGCACGGTCTCCCATTCCACCGCCTCGCCCTGTGTAAAGCGGATGCTCATCTTCTATGCAATCCTGGCTGTTCCAGCCGGTCACTACAGGAATTCCCAGCTTGTCTACTACCCGCATGAATACCTCATGGGCTTGTCCAATGCGGATTCCGTTGCCTGCATTGATTACGGGACGGGAAGATGATTTTATTTTTTCTAAAATGGCCCGGGCAGCATCTGCTGTTACCTTTTCCGGAAGGATCTGTCGTTTTTCTCCGCAGCCGGGGTCATCCTGCTTTATTTTTGCTTTGGTTTCAGAAGACCAGCCATCTCCGCCATTCTCGTAATTTTCTGGGGAAAAGCCGATTAGCTCTTCTGTTTCTATATAGGCGCCCTGGACATTTAAGGGTATGTCCAGCCAAGTGGGGCCTGGACGGCCGGATAGGGCGAGGTAAATGGCTTTTTCTAAAGTGTAGCGGATCCTTATGGGGTCAATTACCATCTCGCTGTATTTTGTCATACAGTCAATGGCCTTTGTTATATCAAATTCCTGATCTCCCATGGCTCTGATTCCGACTCCTGACCATCTGGCCGTTGTGTCATAGCGCACCTGACCGGACAAAATTAACATGGGAATAGAATCCAGAAAACCTCCCAGCACTCCGGTAATGGCATTGGTGCCCCCAGGGCCCGTGGTCACACAGACAGCAGCAATTCGGTCCTTGATTCTGGCATAGGATTCGGCCGCTATGGCACATGCCTGCTCATGATGGTTATATAAACAGTGCATTCCCTCCTGATGCCCCAGGGCGTCGTTTAAATGCATGGCTCCTCCGCCTGTAACCGTAAACACCTGTGTAATCCCGGAATCAACCAACTTCTGGGAGATATAATTGGATACTTTCATTCTCATGGATCTTCTCTCCTCTTTTTGAGATGTTTATTTAGTGCGTTGTGCAGAACTGTAGACTGTAGTCTATGCTTCTGGTCCGCAGTGCAGCCTGCGAATCCTGCGGCTTCACAGGCTCACGGGCATTCGCCCTATGAATTAGAACACGGAAATTTTTTCTTACGTGCCAGCACGACGAAAAATTTTCCGTGTTCTAATTCGCACTGCTCATTGCTTTCGTGTAGATTATACCACACCCCCCCTCTTTTTCCTATTTAAAGTTTTCTTACTTTAATTTCTTTTTGGTTACTCCTAACCCCTTGGTTTTAGCTTCTTTTTTCTTTTTATGTTATCTCCTTCCATATCTGCCATCAAACCACACTATCAAATGGCCTCCGGAATACGGTATAATCGCAGGGTAATGCAACTATGGATTTTCGGCCACGATAAAACTTATTGCAAAAAAGGAGAGAACATATTTATGAAAAAGCACTTAAAATTGATGGCTGTATTATCCGCTGCCGGTGTTTTAACCGTAGCAGCTCCAGAGCTGGGCTTAATCAGCACAGCAGCCACCGCCTATGCTAAGGTAGTTGGCTGGGTTGAGGAAAACGGAAGCTGGAAATTTTATGAAGATAATGACAGTTACGTAACCGATTCCTGGAAAAAGCGCGGCGAAGACTGGTACTACTTAAACGAGGACGGCAATGTCGCCATCAATACACAAGTCGATGAATATTACGTAGATGAAAGCGGGAAAAGGGTTTCTGACAAATGGATTTCCATGACCAATGAAAACTTCTGGGATTCAGCTGATGCCCCTGAGTTTTTATGGCACTACTATGGAAAAAACGGTAAGGAAGTTGTTTCCAAGTGGCAGAAAATCAACGATAATTTGTACTACTTCAATGACCAGGGTGAAATGCAGACCGGAAAGATTGAAATTGAAGGAAGTATTTATTATTTAGGACAAGAGAATGACGGCGTTATGAAAACAGGCTGGATCGAGCTTGCAAATGACTCTGATGATCTTGATGAAACCCAATCTTGGTACTATTTTGATAAGAGCGGCCGTATGGTAGAAAACCAGGTCGACAAAAAGATCGATGGAAACTATTATACCTTTATTAACGGAATCATGCAGAAAGGCTGGTACAAGCTTCCTGTCACTGCAACCGAATCCGAAGCAACCGCTGATGCAACTACAGCAGCCGGATACCAGTACTATGATCCAGAGAATGGTGCACGTGTTAACGGTTGGAAGGTAATCGAAGGTATTGAAGGACTCAGCGAAGAGGGAGAGACCTATAATTTCTATTTCAAGAACGGTGCTCCTACCTGCGCAGCAAATGGTCTTGAATTGTTTACCATTGATTCCAAAAAATATGCATTCAATACTAAGGGAGAAATGCAGACCGGACTGAAAGTTATCAACTTAGAAGACGGCGGAATCGCCAATTTCTACTTTGGAACTGACGGTGCTATGACTACCGGAAAGCAGACAGTTTACAATGAAGATCTGGATGAGGATCAGGTATGGTTCTTCCAGACAGAAGGTACTAACAAAGGACAGGGAGTTCACGGTATCCGTGACAACGTCCTGTATGAATATGGCTTAAGAAAAGAAGCTGATGCTGACTTAAAGGTTGCTCCTATTTCCTTTGAAGGCAATCAGTATCTGGTAAATGCCAGCGGTTCCCTCCAAAAAGCAACTTCCTCTTCCAAGTCTGCTACAAAACCAGAACTTGGAGCAGGATATAAGGATTATAAGGATTCCAATGACAAAGTATGGGTTGTCGATGTAAACGGCATTATCCAGTAAAGTAAAAACAAATTACAAAAGATTCATCCGTTCAAACATAAAGAGGTCCGCACGTTTGCCGCGTGCGGATCTCTTTTATGCATTCTGCACCAATTATCCGGGGGTTTTTGTATACCTTCTATAAACTTACAAATTTTTATATAATTTGTACCTTTTCGCGTTATAATTAAAATTATTTTACGTTATATATTATAGAGGTAGATTGTTTTATGGTAAAAAAAAGGAGGAGACCGATGAGAGAACTGTCCGTGTACTATTGTCCCAAATGCGGCTACTATGGATATTATCAGCTTCAGCGGAACGCAGTTTGCCCCAAGTGCAGGGAGGATATGATAACCTTATCCATCAGTTATCAAGATTTTATGGATCTCTCCTGCGAAGCAAGGGACGAATTGCTTTCCACCCACATTATTGCCACATCCTCTCCCTATGTCCGACGACTGCTGGCGCCACACAAGGTCAATAACAACCGGGAGATCATCGCCCGTATGGGGGATCGCATTACTGAATTAGAAATAGAAAATGAAAAGCTGAATAAAACTATTGAATGGATGCACCAAACAATATGGGAACTGATGCGCAAGACCAAAGGATTAGATCCCGGTAACGAGGACACTTCCAAAACCGGGATCGATCCCTGATTGGGATACTCCCGGGAGTGCCCCCGCACTCCCCGGCTATCCCTAATCAGGCAACCTCGTCAGCGCATATGTAACGACCTATCAATCTGTTAAGCGTCTGATTTAACCTTTTAATCACTTTATGGAGTTTTTCATTCTCTTCCATAAGCCTTTCATTCTCAATCTCTATAATCCTTAGCTTCTCAGCGTCTGTCATATAGAAAACCCTCCTTTTTTTGCTTTTCTTGTAATCACTATAAGCCGTTTTTGATTGTTTGAAAAGCGAAACAAATCGCAATATTCGACATTTTTTTGTCATTCTTTAATAATTTAGCCATAATTTTTTCTAAAAATAGGTAAAAATACAACATCTATTTATACTAATAAATCAGGGTACAATATGTGCTGTAAGAGATTGTCGATAAAATTCGTGAAAAATTGGTCACTTTTGATAACATTTTAACGACTAAATATTACATTTCATTGTATATTCTGATATTCATGGGTTTTTACATCAGTTGAAGCTTATGTGATGGAGGTACTTTGTAATCTGTAAGACCTTTTCGCTAACTGGCAGGCAGGGATACAACGACTCCATAGCTCTGCAGCCTTACCACTCACCTTTAAAAGTATCTACATTATCTTTATTTACTTCAACCTGCTTAATTTCTGTAACAGGTTCAACTGTTTCACCTTTTAAGAATTTAACTGCTGTTTCAATCGCTACATGCCCTTCTTCAACTGCTGACATATAGGTGGTACCATCAATTAAACCATCTTTAACTGCCTGAAGGCCATCAATACTTCCGCCCAGACCGATAACTTTTACAGTATCTTTTAATCCTGCTTCTTTTAAAGCCTGTCCTGCCCCGGTTGCTGAGTTATCATCCTGACAGATTACAATATTAAACTCTGTTTTTTTCTGAATCATGTCTTCTACAATTTTAAGTGCCTGTTCTTTTTCCCAGTTAGATGTCTGATTAAATATAACTTCAATATTGCTGCCTTCCAGGGCCCGTTCTAATCCTTTTTTTCTATTAATCTGTGGTGTTGTTCCCGGAACGCCTTCAATTAGAATTGCCTTTCCGCCATCTTTACCTAACAGCTGTTTTGCAAGCTCACCGGTTACTGCACCTGTATTTACTTCATTTTGGCCTACATAAGATACAAGACCATCATATTGTCCACTTTCCTCTCCACCGATTGCATTGGTAAATGCCAGAATTGGAATGTTTGATTCATTTGCAGATTTTACAATCTTCTCGCCTGATCCTGAATCAACAGAACATATTGCAATTAAATCCACACCTTTTACAATAAAATCTTCTGCCTGAGCAAGCTGTTTCGAAGCATCCCACTGTGCATCTGCATATTCAATTTTCACATTATTCTCTTTTACTGCTGCATCAATTCCTTCTTTTGTTGCTACAAAATAACCTGTCGGGCCTGGAAGTAAAACTGCAATTTTATACTCGTCTTTTACCTCACCTGCTGCCTGTGTTTCTGCAGTCTTTGTAGCTGCTGCTGTTTCTTCCTTGGCCGGGGCAGAACAAGCAGTTATACCCGCTGCCATCACCGTTGCTAATCCAAGTGCCAATACTTTTTTCATTTGCTTCTTCATAATATTCTCTCCTTCTCTTTTTGGGGCTTAACTTGAAGCCAGCCGTTTCTTACTAAATGAATCTGCTCCCACTGCGATTAATATAATTAATCCTTTAAATATATATTGAAAATACATATCTACACCGAGTAAGTTAAAACTATTATTGATTACGCTCATAAGCAGCACTCCGATGACTGTTTTCAATACAGATCCTGATCCGCCTGCAACAGAAGTACCCCCGATTACTACCGATGCAATTGCATCCATATCATAGCCATCTCCCGCTGCAGGACTGGCTGTCCCCATTCTGCCTACCAGTACTATCCCAGCCAATGCCGCTAACACTGCGTTGATTACAAATACCTTTATTTTATAAGAGTCTACATTGATTCCATTTAATTTACTGGCTTCTTCATTGCCCCCAACAGAATAGACATATCTTCCAAATCGTGTTTTTGTAAGAATGATAAAAGCTATGGCAACTGTTGCTGCAAATATGATGACAGGAATCGGAATCCCAGCCACATATCCATTTCCGATGGTATCCAGTACCGGAATTGTTCTTGTAATAGGATACCCTCCGGTAAACATCAGCATGGAACCTTTCACCACACTTACCATTGCCATGGTTGCAATCAGGGAAGGAACATTAATTTTGGCAACTGCAATACCATTAATAAGTCCTACCACTGCACCAATCCCAAGAGCTGCCAAAACAGCGATTGCTACCGGAACCCCATTCCCCATTGTTATCAGTTTCATCGTTATCGCACCTGACAAAGCAGCTACCGCCCCAACTGAGATATCAAAGCTTCCTGATATAATTACAAATGTCATTCCTGTTGCGATTATGCCGATGATGGAAGACTGCCGTAACAGGTTTAAGATATTCTTTTGAGTTGCAAATGCCGGAGTTGCAAATGAGATGACCACACACAGCAGAATAAAACCTATTACAACACCATATTCCCGAAAATTCATCTTTTTCAGTACACCCATTTTATTCTTCATATCACCCTTCTCCTCTATACATCAAATATCTTATCCATAATTTCCTGAACTGTAAGATTGTCATTTTTCAACTCACTAACAATCATTCCATCTCTGACTACCAGTATCCGGTCTGCAACACGGATCACTTCCTCTAAATCGGACGATATAAATATGACCCCTATTCCCTGTCCTGAGAATTCCTCTATCGAATGAAAAATGTCTTCCTTCGCCGCAATATCAATTCCTTTGGTAGGTTCGTCATAAATAATCAAATCCATATCCTGATTCAGCCATTTGGATACTACAACCTTCTGTTGATTGCCGCCGCTAAGTTCTTTTACCTTTTGTTTCACATTGCTGATTTTTATGCCCAGCTTCTTTTCTGCAAATTCAGCGAATTCTATTTCTTTTGCTTTATTTAAGAATCCTGACGTCTTAAACTTATCAATCTGAACGGCCGTAGAATTTTTATATATTTCCTGTCCCAGTATCAGACCAAGATGTTTTCTGTCTTCCGGAATAAAACCGATCTTATGGTGGATCGCCTGTTTCGGCGATCTTACCTTTACAGCTGTTCCATTCATTAAAATTTCACCGCGGTCACAATGGTCCACCCCATAAATCAGATTAATGATCTCTGTTCGTTTAGAACCGACCAGGCCGGCAAATCCTACCACTTCACCTCTATGAACTTTAAAGGATACATCTTTCACCACATTTCCCCGGCCAAGATTTCTGGCTTCCAAAATAGGTTCACTGGTATAATCTGCATGAAAGGTCTGTTTTTTTCCTGCAATATTGCTGCTGTCAACACCTGTCATTAACTGAGTGATCTTTTCTTTTGTAAGGTCCTCTACATCATAGCTTCCAACCATAATGCCATTTCTCATAATGCTGGCGCTGTCACAATTCAGAAAGATCTCATCTAAAATATGTGATATATAAATTATGCTTTTACCAACTGCTTTTAGCTTTGCTATAATTTCAAAAAGACTTGTTTTCTCATTATTAGTAAGTGAAGTTGTTGGCTCATCCATGATAATGATCTCAGTATCACAGGAAACTGCTTTCATAATCTCTACCATCTGCTGCTTGGCAATGCTCAGCTTAGACACAATCACATTTGCAGGAATATCAAATGAAAACCGCCGGCAAATATCTTCATACTCTTTTTTCATCTCCTCTTTTTTTAAAAAGATGCCAGAAACCACTTCTCTGCCAAGAAAGATATTGTCAATTACCGATAGTGTTGGCACCAGGCTTAGTTCTTGATAGATCACACTAATGCCTGATTGCTTTGAATGATAGCTGTCCTTAAAATTTATCTTATCTCCTCTTAAGTAAATTTCACCTTTGGTTGGTGCATGAACACCGCCCAGTATTTTAATCAATGTAGATTTTCCTGCGCCATTGGCACCTAAAAGAGCTCTGACCTCACCTTTCCCCAGTGAGAAGTCAATATCATTCAGCACTTTTACAGCCCCAAAATCTTTATATATGTGCTTCATCTCTAATATCCGATTCATTTACATTTCACCCCTGCCTCCAAAGCAATGGTAGACTGCCTCAATATTTTCTTCAGGTGCCGATAGAATATCCCAGGATAACACAAAGCCTTTCATATTGGTTTGAGACAGACTATTAATAGTATCTTTTATATATTCCGGATCTGCCGGTACAACATCCTTAATTCTGTTCACTTCAATCCCGCAATAAACCGGTATATTTAATCGCTCCATGACATCAAGTTCAGATTTCACAAAATCGAGATCAATCCGGTTATCTCCGTCTGACTTAATTCCAAGCAGTTGATTAAACTCTCTCCTGACCGTATCGATATTCATGCTTGTAGTTCCTGACAGGAAGCTGTCATATTCAAAAGGAAGTCCTGCCGGAGCACAGGTAATCCGATACATCATAGGCTTCACGAAATCTGTTAATTCGTTAAGTCTAGACAGATCCTGTCCGGTAAAATGGGCTAAAAAAGGTGATAATACATCCATGCCGATCTTTAGGCCCTGTTCCCTGAAATAACCGGTAATCTCTTTTAGCGAATCATAGATAAAGTCTGCTTTACAATCGAAAAATTTTTCCCAGATCGGATTGTCAAACCGATAGCTTCCATCTTCATAAGCTAAGCATTTTAACGGGTGTCTGCCATAACCCTCCAGCCCATTAATAACTTTGTCCATCTCTATACGTAATTCATTAACGTCCAGTTGTCTTTCCTGATACTTTTTCATACACTCAGGGCAGAAGCAGCTAAACACTCCGGTGATTTTATTGGAAAAGGAAGAATACCTGATTTTATCTAAAAATATTCCATCAAAGCCTATTTTACTAAAATATTTTTCATAAATATGTTTGACACTCTCTCTGTTTTGTTTTATATTAGGACAATAAAACTCGAAGTTTTCTCCGTCTTTCAACAGGTAACTTTTTACTTCCTCACCCCGAAAATCCTGCAGGAAACTTACCGGTTCCAGCAATCCTGTCTCTGAAAAAACTGGCATCCATAGATATAATTCCGCCTGATATTTATGTACCAGTAGTTTTATCTTTTTATATAGTTCCTCATCATCAGACCAACCGATAATTACCTTTGTGACCCTTATTTTATCCAGTAATGGTTTTAATTTGCTTTCCACTTCTTCATATGTAGTCTCTTTATTCAAATATCCTCCGGTAAATACCTGCAGGACAATTTCTTTTTTCTTCTCCAGCAGCCTCTGTGCTAACTTTATCCCTCCAAAGGATGGCTTATTCTTCTGGATATAAAACTGAATATCCTGATTAGGAATTAATTGTCTGATTTCTGACGCAAGCATGTCTTGATAGATCTTGCTTTTTAATACTCCGCCTGAGAAAACAATCTTTGAGGCCTCTGATAAATCCATTTGTTTTACCATGCCCGCAACCTGACCAGCCAATTGTTTGGCTCCGTCTTTTAATATGTTAATGGATAATTCATCCTGCTCCTCGGCTGCTTTTACAACTTCATAAGCCAGACCTGCAATTTGATTAATATCCTTAATTTCTGTCACAGTATATGGAAGATCTGTATAACTCTCCGCCTGGAAATAGCCTCTGACCTGTTCAAATACAGGTACATATGGATAACAGTTATCACAATAAAGAAGAGTTCTCTTTAATAACTCACATCCGATCCAATAGCCGGATCCAATATCACTGAAATGGTAACCCCAGCCTCCTGAACGTCTGACCTCTCCCTGTTTATCTATTCCGATTACGATTGAACCAGTTCCTGCAATCACTACAATTCCCGGTCCCTGCGTCTGTGCATAAAATGCCAGTACTCCATCGTTGCATAAATGAACATTGTCTTTTGTAAATCCCAGACTTAAAATCCGATCAAGAATCATCTGATAATCATTATCCGAATCACATCCTGACATTCCAAACACTCCCATCAAGATATCATCAGGCGTAATTTTATATGTCTCTTTTAGCCGTTCAATCCCTGCTCTTAGCTGGTCATAGGCTTTATCCCCTCCTACTGACTTGATGCTAGTGGATCCAGTTGTAAAAGTATCTATCATATTCCCTTGCAGATCACTGATATAAAATTCTGTTTTAGTTCCTCCCCCATCTACTGATAATAAATATTTCATCTTATTAACCTCGCTTTTTATTAGATAATGAATAGGAAGAAGTACTTTCCCTAATGCACATACGAATTACACCTTGAATACTGCTTTTTCTTAAATCTGCCGCATTTATTATGGAGGGAACATTGCTTTCATCCACCCATTCTGCCAGCTCCCGCTCTATCTTTTGACAATCATGTTCTGTCAGACATCTATGCTTCATCACGATGATTTCAGGGTTCAAAACGCAGATAACACTTAATAGGCCTTCAACAATTGTACGAATCAGCATTTCTTTATACAGCCCCTGCTCAGACAACCCGGAGGATTGTTCAATTGCCTCAGTGATTAATGATATTTGTGTTTCAAAGTTACCTGTATATCTGGTAACCTTTCCTTTTATTGGAAAATGCTGCTTTACCGGTATGTAGCTTAACTCTCCGGCAAAGTTACTGGAACCTTTAAACAGCGACTGGTTAATGATAAATCCTGATCCGATTCCCTGATCCAAGTAAATCAAAGCCATGTTTCTGACTTTATTATTCTGATACTCTGTATTATAAATTCCTAATGTAGTCAGATTAATATCATTCTCAAGCAG
Organism: Lacrimispora sphenoides JCM 1415; assembly: GCF_900105615.1. Taxonomy (NCBI): domain Bacteria; kingdom Bacillati; phylum Bacillota; class Clostridia; order Lachnospirales; family Lachnospiraceae; genus Lacrimispora; species Lacrimispora sphenoides. Next base: position 3,714,048 of record NZ_LT630003.1, read on the forward strand.
AACCGGAAGCTGATATTTATCTGATAAAATACCAGAAATATCTTTCCCTTCCCAGGAAGGGATATTGGGAATATTGGTAATGGTACCTTCCTTTACAACTCCAGGAACACCGATTCCTATTGCTTTTATCATATGATCACCGCACTTTTCAATGAGACTGTCCAGTGCTGCATATGTATCTTCCATGACCTCTTCATAGACATCCACTCTGGTAGGAAATTCATGCACATAAATTAATTCACCTATGGAATCTGAAATGGCTCCAATATAATGATTCTTATAATAATAAAGACCGATATAATAATTTGCTTCATTATTAATTTCAAAGAACATTGCTCTCCTGCCACCGGTGGATTCGCTGGCTCCACTGACTCTTACTTTTTCCTCCTGAATCAGTATAGCAACTGTTTTATTTACAGTAACCAGACTTAGCTGTGACCGTTTGGCTATCTCTGGTTTTGTGATTGGACCATTGCTTCGAATAATTCCTTCTACTACATCTTTATTTAATAATTTTATTACACCTGGTTTTCCAACCATCTCGCCCATAATTTAATCCGCCTTGTACTTACTTTATAAACTTTATTAATTAATTTACTCTAATTATAGCAATTATGATTACTTTTGTCAACTTGTATTAATATTTTTGTACAAAATATTCTAATTTTAATTGTATTACTTGTGCAGTACATACAATCATTTTTACTTTCTTCATGATTGTTTTTAACAGCTTTGTTTTATCATATTAGATTCTTAAGACGCTTCAGTCAGAAAAATGATGTCCGCCTTCTATACCTTTACGTCATCCTCATCGGCTCCCATCTGGTAGGCAGTTCATATTACGGTGAGCATAATGTTATGTAGTTTATTAAAGCCTAAATGGAATACAAATCAGCATAACCAATAAGATATGAAATGCGGTTATACTGTTCCCTTCTTCTGTGGAGTAAAAACCATAGCCGTTTTGTCTTTCAACATTTTACTGCCGGAATGAGTCCGAAAATACCCTGCTATTAAGGATGAGGGAGAAGGTAGTTATGCTATAGATATATTTTTTGAGAATATTTTAGACAATAATGTGACGTGCTGCTATGATGAACTTTAAACGTTAGTCTGAAAAGGTGAAAGAAAAAAAGATAAACGGTACCCCTAGTCAAGAACACTAAAAGAGAGAGCCTCTTTTGGTGTTCTGCTATCTGGGTACCGTTCATCCCTATTTTCCAAATTAGAAATGGAAATTAATTATTATTTTTCGATTTGAACCCTTTTGGTGATGTCTTCCTTCTCTTTTAAATCAGGCTCATTTACAATTCCTCCGAAAGGCATTTGGGCAATCAGCAAATAGCTTTCCGGCAAATCAAACAGTTCCCGGACCTTCTGATCTATAACCGGGTTATAGTGCTGTAAGGAAGCGCCGATCCCTAATTCCCGCAGCCCGCTCCAAATGCTTATTTGAAGCATTGCACTGGACTGCATCGCCCAGGCTGGAAAATTGTCCGCATACAGTGGAAACTGTCCCTGTAATCCTTTTACGACCTCCTGATCGTAGTAATAAAGAATTGTTCCTGCCCCAGCTTTAAAGCTGTCGATTTTTTCTCTTGGGACCTGGCCTTCGAAAGCGTCATAGATAGCGTCCCATAATAACTCCTGCTTTTCTCCTAACGCCACAACAACGCGGGAGCTTTTCATGTTAAAAGCATCAGGTACCAATTCTGTTAATTTTTCAATTTGTTCAATGACTTCTCCGGTATCAACGGGAAGTTCTTTATTAATGCTGTAATAGCTTCTTCTCTTTTCCAATGATTCAATTATGCCCATTTTAAATCCTCCTGATCTAATTATAATATTTTATTAGTTATCATATGACATTTTCTTTTGTAAGAATGTTCCCTGATCCAGATCTGTAAAAGCTTTTTGCAATTCAGCTTTCGTATTCATTACGATGGGACCTCCCCAGGCGATAGGCTCTCCTAATGGCTCTGAGCTTATAAATAACACCTGGGCATTCTTCTCAGTACTTTTTAACTCGACCTTGTCTCCAGAGGTAAGCTTTGCTGCTGTCTTCTCTCTTACCAGTTCTCCTCCGACAGAAACCTCTCCGGACAGGGTAAAGATCATAACCAAGCGGTCTGGATCCGTATCTATGGAAATGGAAGCGTTGGGATCAAGATGGATATCGTAGTAATCCAGAGGAAGATATCTGCCCATGTATCCGTTACTGTCCTTATATTGCCCGGCAAGTAGTCTCAGCTTTCCATTTTCAAGATTAATCTCTTCAATCTCATCATTTTTTATGCTGTGGTAGGAAGGAGCGGTCATCTTATCCTTTGATGGTAAATTCAGCCACAACTGTACTCCAAGCATTCGTTCTGATGCAGGTAGTTTCTCTTCATGCAGGATTCCGGAACCTGCTGTCATCCACTGGACTTCTCCGTCGGAGATAGAATCTTCATTTCCTAAACTGTCCCTATGAACCATCTGCCCGCGGTATACATAACTGATTGTTTCAATGCCCCTATGCGGGTGCATGGGGAATCCAGCTGTGTAATCATCGGGATTTGTGCTGTCAAAGGAATCCAGCATCAAAATGGGATCGTATTCTTCCATTGTTTCATGTCCTAATACCCTGACCAGGTTTACACCGGCACCGTCCTGGGTTCTAAAGCCTCTAACCTGTCTTTTAATCTTTCTCTCCATTAATCTCATCTCCATACTTTTTTAATAACATTGCCAATTGTTCTTTTTCTTCATCAGTCCAATGAGCCATTAACTCAATAATCCTGGCTTCATTTCTTGGGTAAACCTGACCAATCAACTCCTGTCCCTGAGCTGTGATATGGAGAATGCATCGCCTCTTATCCTTGCTGTCCGCTTTCCTTATAAGATACCCTCTTTTCTCAAGGTTATTTATAATAAGAGGAATGGTTCCGCTGGAACTTAGGATTTTTTCCTGTACCTGACCGATGGTCATGTCTCCTTTGTGGTATAGGGCCTCTAATACGGCAAATTGGCCCATGGTTAGATTGTACTCTGAAAAAATTTTGGTTGATTGGCGGTCAATGTAGTTTACGGCCCGATGGAGGCCTATTAGGATTTTTAACTCTGTCTTTGCCATTGCTTCTCCTATATTATCTCTATGTAGTTATATATTACTCTATGTAGAGATAAATTGCAAGAGGTTTTTTATTTTATAATTATATAAATCTAGTAAGCGCTCAATAAATAGTGCCTTTCTTTATTGTTAAGATCCATGCAATAATTAGTTCCATATAATTAGAGTTTTACAAGTTTTTCAAACTCTAAGAATGGAGGTATTTATGGATCAGGTTACTCAAGCAAAAACTTTAAACAGTGAAAAAAAGCCATAGCGGAATGTCAAGCAAGCTGTCTTTCCGTAAAAACATGGTGTGACCAGAATGGATTTAAGGAGCAATCCTATTACTACTATCTGCGGAAAATACGCGAACAGGAAATAGATAACCTTCCTGTATCGATTCCAAAAGAAACTACCGATCCTGTAGTATTTAAAAAACTTGAGATTCAATCTTCGGTCACCAATACGCAGGCAGCTGTGATCGTTCATCTTCCATCTGCATAATTGGAAATCCGCAATGGCGCAGCACAGCAGACTGTTGAGACAGTGCTCCTTGCACTGAGATGTCTATGTATTTCAAAGGATATGTCCATTCCGATGGGTACTCTGGATACAATAAACTTTCGGGGATCACCCGGTGTAGCTGCTGGGCGCATCTGCGAAGGAAGTTTGTGAAGCAATTCCTAGTAAGAAAGCAGTGGATGCTCCGCTGACCAATGCAGAGATTGGAAGGGATTACTGCAACCAGCTTTTTAAAATCGAAGAGGGACTGAAATCACTCTCTTCGGAAGAAAGATTCTGCAAGCGTCTTGAACTGGAAAAACCAGTTCTGGAAGCTTATTGGTGCTGGCTTGATAACTTATCTGTCCTTAAGGGGTCTGCTTTAGGAAAAGCTGTTACCTACGAACAGAATCAGAAATCATATATGGAGAACTATCTTCTCGATGGAAGATGCTCCATTTCTAACAATACAGCGGAAAATGCGATTCGTCCATTTGCAGTAGGACGAAAGAACTGGCTGTTCGCAGACACACCAAGAGGTGCAAGTGCATCAGCTGCTATTTATAGTATCGTAGAGACCGCAAAAGCAAATGGACTTAACATATACACCTACTTACAGTATTTAATCTACATGCCAGACTCAGACTGGACAAATCATCCGGAAGACCTCGATTACTTGATGCCCTGGTCAGAAGATGTACAAAATGAATGCAAACGTTAATGCTCAGGATCGGTTAGTATATCTGATCCTGTGATGAGGGGGCGCGGACATAAAGTTGGACTCTAGTGGGACTCCGAAAGGAGTAACGAAGAATGTACTCAAAGTATCAAAGAAAAAAAGCATTACAACTTTATGACCAGTGTAAATCTATTAGTAAAGTCATTCGTAAATTAGGATATCCAACTCGACAGAGGCTTTATGACTGAATTTTCGAACGTGATTACCCGCCTGGCAACAAAACTCCCAGACGAAAGTATAATAATACGCCAGATCATCCGAGACATCCCTCTCTCAATCTTAAACTTGAAACAATTCATCGCTGCTTTGAACTGGGTGAGAATGTACAATTAGTATCAGAAGAAATCGATTATAGTAGAGCAAGTATCTATACATAGCGGAAAAAGTACATTCTTAAAGGAGCTACCGCACTTATGAATACTGGTGATGATCCCCGCGGCAAACTACCCAAAGGAGAACCTGTCTCTTCCATAGAGGTTGAGCAGCTGAAATCTCAAATGCAGGATATGCAATTGGAAATGGATATTCTAAAGGAGACACTTGAAGTCTTAAAAAAAGACCCAGGCGTCGATATGACAGCTCTCAAGAACCGAGAGAAGGCAGTGATAATCGGCGTCCTGAAAGATAAATATTCACTGCCACTGCTTCTGCAGAAATTTGGTATGCCGAAGAGTAGCTATTATTACCAGTTAAAACAGATTAAGGCCCCTACAAAATATGCAGAATTACGTGCCCGTATTTTAGAATTATTTGCTGAAGCCTCAAAGAGATATGGGGATCGAAGAATTCATGCGCTATTAGCTAAAGAAGGCCTCTGCGCTTCAGAAAAAATAGTACGGAAAATCATGTCTGAATGTGATCTAAGAGTTAAGACTAAACGCAGAAATAAATACAACTCATATAAGGGAGAAATTACACCTGCAGTTTCAAATGCTATTGCGCGTAATTTTCACGCTGATGCACGAAATATTAAGTGGCTTACTGAATATAACTGAGTTTTCGATTCCCGCGGGAAAGGTATACCTATCACCTATAGTTGATTGTTTTGACGGAATGATTCCTGCATGGAGGATCAGCACAACACCGGATGCCTGTTTGGTAAATAGTATGCTAGATGATGCGATTGATACTTTGAATGACAAGGAACATCCATTGATCCATACAGACCGGGGGTGTCACTATCGATGGCCGGGTTGGATATCCCGGATGAATAATGCCGGTCTTCAGCGATCCATGTCAAGGAAAGGTTGTTCCCCAGACAATTCAGCCTGCAAATGTTCTACAATCGCGATTGGTCAGGGCTAACAATAGAACAGTTTATAGATATCCTTAATGAGTATCTTTCCTGGTACAATGAAACCAGGATTAAAACATCACTAGGAAACATGAGTCCATTGGAGTACCGACGAAGCCTTAGATTAACTGCTTAAGCTGTCCAAGAAATTGTCCGCCCCCCCTATCTGACCTGTTTGAGATGTGCACTGTCCATACCTAATTTATAACGAATAAAGTAACAGCACCCAAATGCAACAAACTGTCAAAAGACCCCATTTTCAAACAGCAAAAATGGTGTCTCTTTTAACTTTTATCGTTAAATTAATCCTGGCAAACAATGACAAGACCGCAAGTACTTGATATAAGTGCCTACTCTTATAATGAATCAAGTCAGAAGCCTGCGATATATCTTTTCCATAGCAGCCTTGACTTGTTTATCACCAAATTCCTTCGCACGAATTCTATTCCAATCTCCCATTTTTTGCATAAGGCTTCTATTCTCTAGTAAGGAATAAATAGCTTGACTGTAAGCAGAAACATCAGTAGCTTTTTTTACCATAATACCACCTTCACAATAATTTAATAATTGTTCGGTGCTTTCCCCCATCAAGTCACTATTTCCACGAATATCGGAACAGACAACCGGAAGACCATATGCCATAGCTTCCAGCAAAGCCATTGGGAGTCCTTCTTGGTAAGAGGGAAAAAGAAACAGATCAGCTACCTGAAAAATTTCCATCATATCCTTTCGATATCCTAAAAAAGAAATGGAATCTGATACATGAAGCTTTTCTACTAATTCATGAAGATACTCACTTAATACCCCGTGACCACAAATGATATAATGAAAATCATTAGAAAACTGCTTCAATTGTGCAATCGCACGGATTGAGGTTTCATGATTCTTTCGTTTAATCAGCTCTCCTGAAGAAAGAATGATTATTTTGTTTTTAGGAAGGCCTAACTCCTCTTTTTTAAGATCAATATCAACTTCTTTTTGAACTTTATCAATATTGATCCCTACACCAGGAATATAATCAATGCATTTCGCATGAAAACATTTTTTTGCTCGGTCATAATCCTCTTTGTTAATACAAATTTGTTCATCTGTAAAATGGGATAGAAATTTTTCTACCGGATAATAGCATAACCAGTTAATCACTGAGGCTCCCGTATAAAAATGAAACCCATGTGCCGTATAAATTACCGGTGCTGTTTTGGTAGAACACGCAGCAAGTCTCGCCATAACACCTCCCATGGGTGTATGGCAATGAATAAGGTCAAAGTGCTCCGCCATCATTAACATTTTAAGTTGTTTATAGATTGTAATGTTTTTGGGATGAAAAGGGTTTCGAACAAAATCAATCTGATGTTGTATAATACCAGTCCCCTCAAGACGGTGATTATCATTTCCATAAGAGGGAGTATTATAATTGGCAGCATAATGAACCTCATATCCCATGTCTTGAAGTATTCGGACGTTTGACATTTCAAATTGGGGAACGAAACCACTGACAGTGGTGACTAAAAGTACTTTTTTAATATTTTTCATTTGATTTTTACCTTTTAAGCAAAGGTAGTGTAAAATTTTACACTACCTCTGCAGTTAATAATGTGGAAACGAATCCAAAACCCGTTTAATCACTGAAGTCTATCAATACTTAACTAGTGGTTTAACATTAACCGTAAAAATGGTCTTTCTACTACTTACCTAAAGGTAGGTTTCGTTAACATTTCTATTAAAACCCTAATGAAAAATGTTTTATAGAAGGATTTCTTTAAGGTAGTAAAACCTTTACGTCTTTTATCAATTCCAAATTTTCTTTAAGTTAATACTATTTACGATACCTTGCCCAGAAAAGAAAGTAAAGGTAATATATCGAATACGGGCCTTCTCTTTTTAGTACAACAACATTAATAATATATTTGAAAGATTATAATTTACGGGTATCTTAGAGAGCAATCCTTTATCTCAGGTATTGAATTTACATATCATTTCTCTCAATTTTTATCAAAATCAACATAGTTTTCTTTAACCCATTCTTTAGCAATATACAAGTCAATTTCTTTATGAATATCTATAGACTCATCAATTAGGTAATGAGCAATATTATTACCCATAAAAGCCCATGGTGCTTGTCCTTCTCCATTACTATTTAATAAAATTTTGGTATTTAATACCCAAAAATTATGAGCTAGAAAGTAGCAAGGAGGCAAGTCCTGCCTATTTGTTGAAATCTTTCCGCTGACACCTTTTTCATACATCTGTAAACGCCCTTTATCATCAACCGTTTTTGCACGTAACGGGTGGTGATCATTATCTTTATATACTGGAACAACTGCACTTAACGTCATATCTTTTTCCATCATACGAACACATTCATCAATCCATTCAGATTTAATAGTTACATTATTTGCTAAAGTAACTACTAGAATATCTGGCATTCCATATTCCTTTTCAATTATATCAAGAGCATGTATGATGCAGTCCACATGCTGGCTAGTTGGTAATGCCAACTCTAGCGGGCGCTCAATAGGAACATGATCAAGCTTTTCAGCCTCATAAAGAATCTTTTTATCATCACTACTACAAAACATTTTCTCAATCGTATCCGCATAGCGAGCAGCATTAGCTGGATAATAAAGCACCGGATGACCCAAGCATTCCAATATATTTTTATCTTTCAGGGTATTATTACCACGGCCTGTGAGTAGTGCATAAGTTTTCATAACATTTCCTCCGTTTTAACAAAGGCAGTACAATGTCCGACCCCTGCTTTATTAGCCTTTATTTTTTTATTACTTTTTACACTATCTTTCATTTTTCAAGGCAATCCATGTAATATAAGTTCACAAGTTAAGGTTTCATAATATAAAATCAACCATTTGATATTGACCCAATCCTCTGATATCTTCCTTAAAGTGCAATTACCTTATCCATTATCGGTACAGCCTTTTGTTCTTCGTGAGATGCACGTTCTTAAGATACCGCAACAGCAAGCGCTGAATTTTGTGCTATTTCTCCTTCAACTCCCGTACATACAAGCACATAAAAAGGTCATAATTCTCCAAGAATTCTTTTCCAAACATAGGTAATGCAAATTGCATAATATAATAATCATATCTTGTATCACTTCTTGATTATACTCATTCACACTATATTTTTAAATAAGTCTGCAAATACTCTTAAAGGCTTTGTACACCTATAAGAAGTAGATTCTAAAATCTGATGATATAGTGCATCCTTTTCACTACATAGTTGTTCCATATCCTGTAACTTCATTTTCAATTCTGAGATCAAATCATTGAGTACGTTCAAATCGTTAAGGCTATTTTTGTTGCTTACTTGCAGTATACTATTTTCATTTTCTAGAATCCTATATTTTTCTTTAATCTGTAGTAATTCTGATTCTAATCTACTATTCCTCTTTTTTATGCATTCAAATTCTTCATCCAGTTTACTACTAATTTGAGTCTGCTCGCCTTCTTTTTCTAATAAACAGGTCAATTGTCTTTGTACATCCTTTAACTCAATTTGGAGTTCTGCCAACGGAGTCAGGTCTCCCCTAGGAATTAGTTTCAAATGTTCGTACGGCTTATGCAACCTTGACTTTAAAATTAGCTCTAATCTGTTATCGGCCTCTGCTAACTGCTCATATGTCAATCCATAATCCCTCAAATAATATTCCAAGTTCAGCTTATAAATTTCCAATTCCGAATCTAACATAATAACTTTTCTTATATAGTCAATATCCTTAAGCAATTCCAATGGCGCCAAACACCCAAATGCCACAAAGCTCAACTTTAACTTGTCTGGCAGATTATCTGTCAACTCTTTCAATGACAAGTTACTGATAAATGAATATTGCGACCACCCTAAGTCATATGCAGGTACCCCGTAAAGAGCGGCTTCAAATGCTGTGTTAGATCCAGCACACACAATCCGCCTACACTTTTGAATAAACTGAGCAGAGGTGTTTTCACCTTTCTCAATATTAGGAAAGCGAGGAGCCGCATCCAAAGGATCTCCCGGGTGCTTCTTTATTATTATTTTATCATCTGAGCACCACTTTCTCACCAACATTAATTCTTCTGCTAACGTTACCTGATTAAAAGCAGTACTAGCCATTGGTATACTATAGCCGCCAAAAATACCAAATTCATATTCCTTAGACATGTTCATACGTAAATAGTCTAATTTATCCTCTTTTAAAAAAAGGGCTAATATTTCTTTAGCATCCAAAGCCAGAACTGGATTGACCATAAATTCCTTATGAAATTTAGTGTACCTTTCATCGAATCCGGCCTTTCCCTGCAGCCCACTTTTTGACCAATAAAAAGTATTTCTATAATCAGGAACTCGTAATCCTAACTCAAAGTAAAACGTAGGAACATTCAACTTTTTTGCTAAACTTTCAAAGCATCTATAATATCTAAATAGTATTAATCCTTCAATAGATTTTCCTTCATCTACTACTATTTGATTTAACCTCTTATATAAATACTCTACTATTTCAGACCATTCTTCTACAAACGAATTTACATATGCATCTGTTTGAGAAGGATACTTTTCTATATAACTGTTTATAATGTATTCCGGAATTTTAATAGGGATGATGTTTTCAAGTACACCTTCCTTATCCAGAGGAACATCGAACCATTCTTTCCATATGCTCGGCACTTCAAATGTCTTATATTTAGCAAAATATTCTTTTTGTGCAACTATAGGCCATTTATAACCCTTTCCCATAGAAGCCATTTTATGGAATACCCACAGCCAGGGTGTTTCGCCAGCAGGATCCAATGTTATTATAATAGGGACAAACATATTTTACCTCATCATCTCTGCTAATACACATTAATTTGTTTTTGCACTTTTATATAGAATTTCATATTCATATTATAAAACTTATTCTACTATTAAATATTTTAGTTCGCAATGCAATAAAGAATAATATGAAAAACATTCATTAAACTTTGTGTCTTCTCATATGCCACCTAACCCCTTAATATGTGTAACGAGCATACGTTGTGAAATTCACTCTATTTAACGTCGATTGGTTTAAAAACAAGAAAAAGTAGAGCACTACACTCCAGGTACGAATTCTTAAGTTTGTGAAATCATATACTTCTATGAATTTCGGCAAAACGATTTCCTTTTCTCTATCTTTATTCCATATCTGGTGCTGATATAAATGGCCTTTTAGATATGCTCGTTTCATCAGACTCTGTATCTTTACTAATAAGATTAATAAAAGCCTCCTGCCATTTTTGTGCAGCAACACATACCAAGCGATTAGTGTGTAAGTCGGTATATGCATTATATGCAATTCGTTTTCTTAACTCTGGTTCCAAAACTAACCGCTCCAGTGCTGCAAACCATGAACTTGGATTTGCATCCACAATCAAACCGTTTTCGCCATTACATATCGTACTAGAATAGGCAGGATGATCACTGAAAACCCCTGCAATACCCTGTGCGGCATAATCAAGATATTTAATATCCGATTTACAAACTGTGAATTTATCCGTCTTTAGTGGTGCAACACCAATATCCCAATTAATATTTTCGCGGATCCACGGCCAAAAGTTTTCATATGTTGAGCGCCCTTCAGTGTTGCATATCCATACGTTAGGTAAACTTTTAAGAAATGATGAATCATTCAAAACACCTATTACTTCAAACCTAACCTTGTCTGGATACTTGCATAGTAATTGAGTTAATGGTAGTTTAATCATTGCAAAGTCGTGTTGATGCGTCGCTGTACCCATATACCCAATTGTAACAATATTATTTTTTTCTTCCCTTTGCTTGGCTATTTCCTCCCAAGATTTCTCCCCAATATACTGTGGAGATAGATAGTTTGGTATAACCTTAATATTTTTATTCATTCTTAAAATACGACTTTTTAGTATTGGCGTGCTCACAATTACTAAATCTGCATGACGCACCATCTGACGTAATTGATTCCTTTTCGAATTAGTAACAGAGTCATTATCAAACAAGTTGTCATCTATTTCAAATATGTATTTCTTATGGTTCTTTGTTATAAAATTCTGAAATTCTCCAATTTCCTTGTATGTAAGATCATCACGCCAAGATCTTTCTATTACATAAATATCAGCATCAGTATTCTCCCTAAGGCTCTTTCCATATGTGAATTTAATCTGACCAGTACGACTTAATTCTACTAATGGACCAAAAATTCGAATTTTTGCGCAATCAACCATATATGTTCCAGAATTAATATATTCACAAAATACATGTACATGTAATCTTCTACTCATCAATTGTCCTCCACAAGAAATACGCTATTCAAAAAGCTTGCTGCACACTTTTCTGGTGAATATGACCCTGCATCAAAAATAGCTCTTTGAGCTAATTGTTCCCTTAAATACACATCTTCAACCAAGCGCTCCACAGCGGCACAGCATTGATCATATTTGCTAGTATCGACCACAAGACAATTTTCTTCATGGAGAGCATATGCATCGGTTCCTCCGTTTTCAGGCACTATAGTCGCGCAGCCACATGCCATTGCTTCCAATGCAGTAAGACCCATCGCTTGAAAGATTGAAAAATCTGCAAAAATGTCCACTTGAGACAATAAAGCCGACATTTGTTGCGGAGTAAGTGGGCCATAATTTTTGAATTCAAAATCTTTTGATGCTTCTAACGCTGTAATCTCAATATCTGAACAGCCAAAAAATATAATTTCAATCCTATCTTGATATTGCATTTTTATTTTTCTCAAAATGCGCAAAGTGGCTTCTGGTGCACGACGAGGGGAATTCGGTCTGACCATTGCACATATCTTTACACAATCTACATTATGAAACATTCGACGCGGTCTGAACAAATCTATATTGATACTAGGGCCAATTACAGTGCAAGAAACTCCACAGTTTTCTAAAACCTGCCTTGCATTCCAATTCGTCTTTGTAATTCGGATTAGGGAATCTGAGGCTGTATAGGATTTAAGTGCCAACCGATATTCGTCACTTCCTTTTTCAAAGAAAAACGGTTCAAAATCCTGAATATAATATACTACACGTGGGGGGTGTTGCATATCAGAGAAATCACAATATTGTACGCCTGTAAATAGCGTACAACAAATTGCATCAAAATCTTTTGCATACTTTCTTATTTCTTTTAAACTATCTTCATATATCACCGGAAACTCTAGGTTCGGATAAGAATTTTGAAAATACTTTTTGTGCTCCTCCAAATTAAATAACCAGACATCAACACCCATTTGCTGCATTGCCGAAGCTTCCTGTAATACAACATTGCCACCGCCACCTGCTTCACACAATGGTAAAATGATAAGCAACCTTTTGCCCTCAAACTTCTCTAAGCCAGACGAAATCATTTTATCACTATCGACAAGTTGCTCAGCACGCATACGAATTCCCTCAAAAACATAGTTTTTATGAACAATATGCACACTTTCATCCAATAACGCATCCCCATGCTTAGCTCGCAATTTTTTTCCTGCACTTTCGCAAAGCAACCGTCTTTTTTCATCTGTGTAGCTTTTGGATTGAGCATGGTAAATATAAGTATCATCCGCTACTGCAAGCTTTACACCAGCCTTTCCCGCCCGAAGATTAAAATCATCTTCTTCACCAAAACCAGGTCCAAAGTTTTCTTCATCAAAGTAACCAATTTTTTCTACTGTCTGCCGCGTAATCAACATGCAAAAGCCATTGAGTAGAGGTACTTGTGGATAAATCCTACTAGATGTTTTCTCAATCATTTTTCCAAAAGATTCAATCGTAACACCCTCTGGTAATACATTATGACACCAATCACCTTGAACATCAAAAATTTGTGGGATAGATTGCCAGCTCGCTGTATTCGAAAGTGGTCCCACAATACCAATAGCTGGATCACTCTTTGAACAGGCTATAAGTTTGTCTACCCATCCCTCTGTTACAATCGTGTCGCTATTAAGCAGAATCATATACTGAGCACGGGATTCTTTCATACCCATGTTTGCAGCATAACAATATCCGTGTCCCTGCTCATTACGAATCCGTGTAATATTGGGGCATAATTTTTCCATTTCTACTAAGTATTTATAAGTTTGTTCTGAACTCCCGTCATCAACAATTATGATATTATAAGGCTCCGATGTATACTCATAAACAGATTCTATACAGCGCTTCACATCATCATAAGCATTATGCACACAAATAATAATATCAATACTTTCTGAGTGTTTTTGCACAGGAGGACGCATAAAAAACTCTTCTAAAAGTCGATCTAGTTCTTGCCTTTGCACCAATGTATTCTCCATTGCCCCCTCACCATCGGCAATAGCAACGTGATTCTGTTTGGAGCTATTTCTCATTCCTTTCATGTTAATGATAAAGGAACGAAAAAGTGGTATTCTTTTCAATATATCCGATAATGTTCGTATTGGATACGTTATTTTCCAAAAAAACGCATTCTCCATCATCGCAAGATTCTGCTCTGCTACTGTAAGACAGCCCTGCATCCTATTGATTTCTGCTTCTGCTTCTGTAATATTGCTTTTGTAATCATCAATGATCGTCTTGAGATTTTCAAATTGCGTTTCATGTCTATCACGCAAATTACGTTCTTCATCTAATTCCTTATAGAGATCATTCAGGGAACATTGATATTTTTCTGTACTATCTTTTTTATCTTGAACCTCCTTCTGCAATATTTCTTCTAGTTCTTGAATATTACACTGTTTATTATCTAACTTCCCTTCTAAATCCTTCCTCATTTCTTGCAGTTTTTGTAATTGATCCTTCAGACTTTCTACCTCTTTCACTGTATACCACCAGACATGCTTATACCCATAAGCAATTCTGGACTTTTCCAGTCCTGGTTGCTTTTTTACCAGAATTGTTTGTGGCGTTATATAACTCCCATCATACAATACATCTTCAAAAAAACCTTGTTTTGCAAATTTCTCCACCCAGTATGCTGGCGGTTGTACATTAAAATGCGTAAGTTCATTGAAATCAGAACATGATGCGGAAATTAGAAAATTGTCAGTATATTTGGATAAATTGTTCAATATATCCATTGCATCTTCTTCAAACACATGTTCCAGCATTTCAATTGAAACAATCAAATCAAACTGTTGGGGAAATGTTTCAGGTAATGGTTTTGCAGCCGATTGCATATATACAAATGGCTTGATAGATTCTGATGCCTGTCCAACTGCATAAGCTGACACATCAATTCCCCATGCGTCAATACCTTGCTCTCGCAATGCTTCCACCAAGTAGCCAAATGCACAACCCACATCAAGTACATTCCTTGGATGGAGAGATGATATAATATTAGCCGCAATTTCCCTAAAAAAGCCAATCCACTCCTCTCTCTTGTGGTAATCTTCACCACAACCAGAAGTGAAATAATCATGGTTAAAACTACTTTCAATAGGCATTTCTACTCCCCTCCCTTTTAATTCTAGAATTTAATCTAATTTTTTCCACTAGAACACTAAACTTTATCCTCATAGTTTCTTTCGTCATTCTCCCCAGTATTTTCGATATGCCGCGCAAACATTCATTGCTGCATCTTGTGTTTTTATCTTATGATTCTCCAACCAGATTACACGGTCACACATTTCTTCTATTTGCTTAATACTATGTGATACAAATAGTACCGTAGTACCTCCACTCATTAACTCCAGCATCCTAGCTTTACTTTTATTTTGAAAGCCTTCATCTCCAACTGCCAGTATCTCATCCACAATTAAGACCTCTGGCTGGACCACTGTTGCCACAGAAAAAGCAAGGCGCATCATCATTCCCGATGAATAATTTCTGATTGGCATATCTATAAACTTCTCAAGTTCTGAAAATTCTAAAATTTCTTCATATTTTTGTTCCAAAAACTCCCTGCTATATCCAAGAATTGCACCATTAAGGAATATGTTTTCCCGCCCAGTTAATTCGGGATCAAATCCAGATCCGAGCTCTAACATCGGAACAATATTCCCCGATACTTTCACCTGGCCAATTGTTGGTTTTAGCACACCTGCAATAATTTTTAACAAGGTGCTTTTTCCTGCACCATTTTTTCCAATAATACCTATTACCTCACCTTTATCTACATGAAAACTGATGTCATCTAAAACTTGAAATTCCTCATATTGTAAACGATGCTCAAAAAATGCCACCGCATATTCTTTTAAACTGTTTATTTTGTCATTTGTCATGCGAAAACGCATTGACACATGCTCTACATCTATCATAATTATCCCTCTCTATATTAGTCCCTAAATATATAACACAAACTTATTCTGTGTCTTCTTAAAGATCCATGCACCTATTACGCATGTCACTATCGCAGACAACAAACAAGTTCCGTACAATATTGGAGCTGGTGATATACCATCAATAAGAATGGTTCTCGCAAATTTCACCATATGATACATCGGATTAAACGTCTGAATAAAACGAAAATGCTGCGGAATTATATTCTCTGGATAGAATAAGGGCGTTGCATACATCCAAATCATACTTGCAATCCCCCACAAATATTGGGTATCGCGGAAGAATACCATTGCTGCACTCAGCATCAATACCATCCCGATGCAAAAAAGCAAAAGGCATGCTAACACAAATGGAAGCAAAAATAATGCCGGGGTAATCTTCACTCCAGTCACTAAAATCACGAGCAAAAGCGGTATCAAAGATATAAATAGGTTAATTGACGTAGATACTACTTTTGTCACAGGGTAAATATATTTAGGTACATATACTTTAGTTATCAGAGAAGCATTATTAACGATGGATCCAAGCCCTTGGCCAACTGCTTCAGAAAAAAAGTTGAATAGTATAATTCCAGATAACAAATATACTGGATAGTTTTCAATTCCGCTTTTGAATATAGTTGAGAATACTACATATTGCACCAACATTGTCAGCAATGGATTCAGAAAGCTCCATAAATATCCCAGTACAGATCTCTTATATTTTGTTTTAAAATCTCTTGCAACCAATTGTTGAATCAAAAATTTATATTTACTCCAAATAATGACTATCAGCTTTCCTTTTGTTATTTTTCCCTTAATCTCTTGATAATCCGACCACATCATATAAGCTAATAATAAAACACCTGCCAAAGCTACCCAAAACCAATAATATGAGCCAAACAAACTATAGTTTTTACCACTAACAACTAGGTATAAATGACCGGCAAATTCTTCCCCATTATGAATCAGTGAATTATTACCCTTCAAGTCTCCGTAATAAAAAGAAATCGATTGGCCTGGTTCACAAAAAGATTCCGCTTTCAAGTGCAGTTCCTGACCATTCGCATCTTTAATCGACTTGTCTAAAACCCATGTATAAATTGAATTGTCAGTTAATGATGAAACCTCGAGATTTTGCACTGCAAGAGGAGCATGAGTTTTTCCATCTTCAATTGTCAGTATTATCTGTCCAGTATTTTCTCTAGCGAGAGTAGCTACCATCAATTGAATTGTTTCTATTTCATCCATATTACTAATAAACACTTGATCCCATGTTTGACCTTTTGAAAATTCTGGAATGACACCTTTACTTTCTGTTTCGGATATCTTAGCGATAGTGCTTTTTAGCTGTACTCCACCAATTAAGTAAAAAACCGCCGACAGTATTATATATATAAATATGACTAAACTATATTTTTTAATTTTACTTTCTTTCATATATTTACTCCTAAATTTACTTTATTTCTCATAAAGAGTCAAAACATCCTTACTAATATTATTCCAAGTTCGCGTTTTGGCAGTAGCAATTCCTCCATTTATTATAGTTGATCGAAGTGATTCATCTTTTAAAATCTCTTGAATTTTATCCCTTGCCTCACTTACATTACCTAGTTGGTAAAACAAACAATTTTCTCTATTTCTCAGATACTCGACGTTTCCTCCATTTGGAGCAACTACAACACAGCCACCAGTAGCCATCATTTCTAGAGGAGGATATGAAAAACTTTCCAATATGCTAGATTTTATTAGGATATGGCACTCCCTATATATTTCGGGCACTTGGATATATGGTACCTTATGTAAAAATTTATCTACACGATACCAATCCTTCGGTTTCCCCTGATAGGACATGTACCAAATTTCGTATTTTTCTGGATCTAATTGATTAATGACCTGAAAACTTTCATCTACGTTCTTATAATAATCCTCGCTGTTTCCTTCTATTAAAATACGAATTTTTCCATTAAAATCTCGTTTTACCGGATAAAATCGCTCTGTATCTAAACCATTTGGAGCATAGTATGAATCAATATTATACTTCTCTCTGAGCCAATCTTGGCACCATTTGGAAATTGTAATATGCTTCACAGGCATTCTAAATCGATATGTTTGATTTGCCCGAATACGGAATATCTCACCAGGCTTATAAAAGTCCGTTTCATAATTCTGTATTAAATAATAACGTTCTCCTATTTTACCATATTCATTAAAAAAGTCACATGTTGACCATAGAGTTGTAACACATTTATCAATAAATGCTTTTATTCGAATATCCTTCTTAGATATAACAGGAAATATATTACCATCCTGCTCTAACTCTATAACTTTCTCATATCCATCATTAAATATAGTTACATCGTACCCGCACTGTTGTAACATACTACTATGCTTTAATACAACCAATGCACCACCACTTATTTGAATAACCGGTAAAATAAATACTATGTTAGGCCGCATTTTGCTATAAATATAATCTGAATATTTTGTTCCTGCATACACGGACGTACAGTGTTCATATACATAATGATAGGCATTTTCAGCTAGCGTTTTTCTAATATTTGAGTTTTGAACTAGAAGTTCTAGCTTCCCGTACCACTCATCTATTGTATTCTCACAAAGAATTCCTGTCTTTCCATTTTCTATCATCTTTTCAAAAGCGCCAACCCGACTTGCCACTGTAGGAACCTTAACTAATGAAGCCTCTATCCACTTGTTTTCTGATTTGGCTCGGTTAAAAATAGTATCGTCTAAAGGCGCAATATTAATATCTATTTCTGCAATTAAATCTGGAAGTCTCTTCCAACTTATCATCTTAGAAACAATAATTCTTTCTTTAAATACTTTCAATTCCCTTGGAATATCTAACTCTCCAACTAATATCAATTCCACATGTTGGTATTTTTCCATCAAGCGGACCAGTGCAGGCAAAACTATGGCAAAATCCGGATTATGTGTAATACTACCACTAAAATATCCAATTTTTACAATATTTTCTTCTTTATTAGAATTTCTTTTCCATGCATCTTCTGAAATTTTGATCATATATTCAGAAGCTACGTTCCTATTAATCGTTACATCACTTATGTATTTTCCCAATTCATCCGCAAGTACTTCAGTTGTCGTGATTGCTGCATCACACATAGAAAGCAATTTGCCCATCGCAACTACACCATCATCGTACAACTTTTTATCGTTCTCTGACATTGTTTGTACATAAGGAATCGTTTTTGTATACCTCGTGTCAATCATCAAATCATCAATATCAAAGAGTACAGTTTTATTATACCTTTTTGCCTTTTTGATAAATTCACCTATCAAATCCGTGTATGGGCAACGAAAAAAAATAAATATTCGAAAATTTTTTACTAAATCCATCGATATCTCTTGATAAAAAACTTCAGCAGTAGAAATATTATTTGCTTCCAACTGTTCCCGCTGATGACTTACTCTATATCTGTAAGGATGCTCCAAACAGCAACCATTAATAAACAATACATCATGA
Source organism: Lacrimispora sphenoides JCM 1415 (assembly GCF_900105615.1). Lineage (NCBI taxonomy): Bacteria > Bacillati > Bacillota > Clostridia > Lachnospirales > Lachnospiraceae > Lacrimispora > Lacrimispora sphenoides. Next base: position 3,733,406 of record NZ_LT630003.1, read on the forward strand.
TAATAAGACTGCGCCCATTCCATATTAGAAGAGGGCTTATGTTTACACATATTACTTCTTAAGTATAAGTGCGTTTTACGAAGTAATATACCAACTCCCTCTTCTTTTAATACTCTTTTAGCTTTTTTTACTAGACTTTTCTCATCCATACTTGTACTTCCTTATTCTTAAAATAATATAACCTCGTAAACATGTGAAATAGCAAAACTTTCTAAGATTTCCGCCAACTAAGTTGATATATTACATCCCATTCTTAAGGTGATATAACTTTAAAAAAATAACAAAAGGTAAATGTTCTGCCAACCATGCCGTCAATAAGGTATGCTTAGAAATAGTAGATGGCTTTATGGTCTTTCCATCAAATACTTCTTTTTCTATTTTTAAATACCCCTCCCTCAAAGGATGTCTGCTGGGCTTAAACCAAGGGCGTTCATAGAGTTCATTCATATAATGAATGATTTTATACTTCGTTCTAGTTTCCTCTATCTCGGTATCTGTATAATAAACCGTTGATTTAAATAAATTTCTAATTTGGCTACCTGAATACATGAGCATGGAAGGCATAACATTGAATTCAGGCTTTAATATTCCTATCCCATAGCGACAAACATAATTAAGTGTACCTTCACTTTGCATGGGAGGATTTCCATTATATTTATTTATATAATTTCTACACTCTTCACTAATATTTTCTTTCTTCCATCTTTTCATATTAAATAAGACTACACCATCACAAATGTATTTATCATCAAAATTCAAATTACTATCATTTTTAACCTTTTTTGAATAGGGCATTAAAACCCCTGCTATAATCTCATTATCCATATTTCTCTGAAATAATTTTTCCAAAGAGTCAGTAACAATAGTATCACTATCTAAATAAAGCAACTTTGGTTCCTCTATTATGCTATCCAAAAAAAGCTTGGTGTAAATAGTCCTGGGATGCCTGTCCTTCTGATTTAAATATAAATCATTTAAAATATAATCAGCATGAATGACTTTTACTTTTTGATTGTATTTTTCTAATGTACATTCCATAAGTTTTATATTATCTAAACTAATATTGTCAGAAATAAGATAAATTTTCACATCAGGATTATGTTTTATCAATGACACCATTGACACAGTAGTTTGGTAAAAATAGAAATCATTGCAAGAATATACGACAATCACCTTACACCTCTTCTTTATAAATGGAAATTATTTGAGACATATATGCTTCCATATCGCTAAAACGTTTTGCTCTATCCAGAGCCTCTTTACTTTTAATTTTATATTGAAAATGATCTGTCAAAAGTTGCTTAGCTTTATCCACAAATTCCTCATCACTTTCACAGATTTCCCATGCCTTTTCTCCTAAAATTTCACATGCTCCTGAAGTCTTAGTCGACAGTACCGGTACGCCCAAAATATTTGCTTCAGCAATCACCAGTCCGAAGCCTTCCCACCTTGAAGTAAGACATAACAACGATGATTTATTAATGTAAGCATACGGATTACTTTGGAATCCTAATAATTGAACATTCTCCTCTAGTCCAATACATTTTACCATTCTCTGGCATTCTTCCAATAGGTTACCATCTCCCAGCATTATGCAGCAGAGTTTATCAAATCCTTCTTTTTTCAACATTTCAACCAATCGAATAAACCGCTGCGGATTTTTTTGTTCTACGAAACGCCCAACAAATACAATATCAATTGCAAAAAAATTATTATATTGTTTATCATTAGCTTTTTGTTTTATTCTCTCCACATCCAAAGGATTCTTTACAACTATCACCTTTTCCTTGAACTTATTTGCAAACACCATATTTTGAAACATATCTGTAGAAACTGTTAGTACTTTACTTATTCTCTTTTTACAGCATTTAAAAACTATAGTTCGAATATTCCAATTATTGACCCACGGCGGATCATAATGAAGGTGAGAGATTAATCGGAAACTTCGCAAAATCATTGCGCAAAGAACAGTTGCAGTAAAATCATGAGCATGTACTATATCCGGCTGGTATTCTTTAATTATTTTGCTAATATTTCTCCTAGTAAATTTATCCAACAAAAAATAACAGATATCTTCTTTTCTTAAAACATCTTCTATCTCTCCTTTTGTAGCTAAATACACAGCTTCATAATTTTCATCGAGATGCTTTATTATAGTAATAGCTACATTCTCTGCTCCTGAATACGAAGAAGACTTTAAGACATGCAACACTTTAATCCTTCTGCTCATATGTACCTCTTTACATTATACCTTTCATTCATAAAATATTTCCAAGTAATTCAGATCAATAATAAGTACCGTGCTTTATCGATTTACTTTTCGATATTTGACTGTACTCCTTCTGTGGCTTCTTTCATAAACATAATCTTAGGTGTCATAAATATTAATTTCAAATCCAAAAGAAACGAATAATTACGAATATAGGTTAAATCTAGCTTTAGTTTATCATATGCTGTCGTATTATACTTCCCATAAATCTGTGCATATCCCGTAAGTCCAGCCTTCACTTTTGTCCTATATGTAAATTCCGGTATATCCTTAAGTATCTCTTCAACTAATTCTGGTCGCTCCGGCCTGGGGCCTACTAAGGACATTTCTCCCCTCAATATATTAAAAAGCTGGGGCAGCTCGTCCAGCCTCGTCCTTCTAAGGAAATGCCCGATGGGCAAAATCCTGGAATCTCCTTCCTCAGCCAGACGGGCCACCCCATCCTTTTCTGCCTCTTGAATCATTGTGCGGAACTTATAGATATAAAATACTTTGTCATCTCTAGTTAATCTGGCCTGTTTAAAAAAAATTGGTCCTTTATCTGTAAGACTTATTAATACACTTATGATTAAAAAAAGAGGAGAAGCTATCACTATTCCTATCAAAGCCCCTACAATATCCACCAGTCGCTTGATAAATAGTTGCTCAATGGTCATCCCTTCATTTCTTGATAGTAAAAGCGGTGAATCAAATAGATTCAATTCTACCGAACTCTTCAACAAAATATCCGATATCTTTGGTACATTATAAGTACGAATGGAATTTGCAAAACAATATTTTAATATCAGATTCCGCTCATGTGATGAAATATCACCAATAATAACTCCATCGTAATTCAGTATCTCTTGTTGTAGGATAACAATTCCCTTTTTAATATTAATCGTACGGCATATTTCATATTTGTCTTCCCTTGAATTAATCTTTTCTGCGAGATGATAATCTGATCTTCCTCCAGAAATTAAGAGCATTTTCCTTGGTGGAAATACCTTTCCATAAAACCATTGATATACCAGAGTCCAGACTATAATAATTAAAAAGTCCAACCCTGTCATCTTTATTAATTGTAAAGGACTTAGAAAGTGTTTATCCAGTACTGCAATCTGTAAGTATGTAAAAATATTTGTAAAAATGACTGCCAAAATTTGGGAATATATTAAATTCCCTTTTTTTAAATATCCAACTTTAAATCCTCCATATATGCTCATAAAAAGAACAAGAAGAATTCCATATAAAAATATCATCATCCAATTTCCTCGGCGAAAAAAAGGAAATTCTATTATTCTATTATAATGACCAATCCAAGTCCAGCCATATAACACAATCAACATTGATGTAATACCAAAAGTAAAGAATATTCTTATGAGCCTTTTATATTTCTGATCTACCTTCATCTAAAATGCACCTTTATTCGTCATTATTCTACTCCAACTCTCAAAGCCTTTTTAGTATAACATATTTTTCATGCTAAGTACAATCTTCTACAAGATAAAAAGCATTGTTATTTTTTAATATTTTATGAATATTTTACCTTTCTATTAAAAAACTTCAAATACTGAGAACAAAAATTAATTTCTCTAGTATTTGAAGTTATGATTAACTCTCAAATTATAGCTTTTCTATTGATTTTGTCGACCCCATTCCTAACAATAGCCAAAAAACAGGTGTAGTAATAGGAAGGTTAAGGTTTACAAAGGCCTGAATGCTATAGCAGATGATGCCAAACATTATTGCCATAATATATGGATTTTTACTATAATTATTAAGACAATTTCTTATATATCCTATTATAAAACTTAAATAAGATATTAATCCCGCAATACCTACCGTTGTTAACATATGTAAATATTCATTATGTGCACTATCAAACAATTGATTATATGGGTTATTGGCAGTTTTATGCATTACTAAAATACCAAAGGTTTCAGGTCCATATCCCACAATTTTTTTCCATAAAGGTAAACTCTGAAAACATTCCATAGCCATTCTCCAGATATATCCCCTGTTAGTTCCCCAATCATCATTAAAGAGAAAATATGAGCTTAAGCTACCATATCTATTTGCATTGCCCGCTACGTTACAATCATAAATAATATATAATACAGCCAAGATAATTAGCAAAAGAAGCGCTATCCAAAGATATCTGAATAAATTTCCAAATTCCTTGGCTTCATATTTCTTCTTAAAAGTAATAAAATACCAAAGAATGACAATTCCCCATAAACTCATTACCAGATATGGCAATCCACGAAATCTTATTACCACTTCAAAAGCACTTTCTATTCCTATTACACTTTCTCCACAATAAATATTTATCCAGTCAATGCATTGAATAACCGAAAAAAATGTTGCCAGCACAACGACATACCTTTGAATCCCTTTTGAGCTTTTAAATAAATACAATGGCAAAAAACCAAACAAAACTCCCAAAGAAAGGTATGCATTATCACTAACACCCATGATAATAGCAAAAAAACCGATCACCATACAGAGATAATGCCATAACATATTTTTAACTTTTGTATCTGTAGCAAACAAAACCGTCGCAATCGCAACCAAAATCCCAACATATGCGGTATATGTATTTATATTTCCTATTGTTGATGTAAAAATAGGTATTTGTTCTGCAACCATATTAGCTTTAAAATGAAGAATATCTAATTTAAAATAATCAGTAATTCCAAACAGACATACAAGCATTCCTGCCGCTAAAATGACATCAATATACCAACTCTTATACTTCCAAAATCTACTTACACAAAAACAGCTAATAACATACCAAGTTATCAAAAAAAGTCCCGTATATCTCCCCTCATTGCCCCAAAATGATTCATATAGATAATCTGATGTGATAGTCGATATGAATGCAACCATTAGATATATCAATACAGCATAATCCGCAACAGTACAATTTCTCAGGAATTTCTTTAAAGAAAATTCCTTAAAGAACAATGCTGTTTGCTTTGCTCCTACGGTAACAGAATACCCAACAACTAATATAGCCATTAAAATAGTACAAATGCAGTAATAATAGTATTTGACTATTAGAATATCAAAATATTGATTTTTAACTACAAGAGGAAGGCCTAAACCGATTAAAATTACGTATATCCCAGTAACTATTGATAAAAAATTCACCTTTTCAATTTTCTTGCATGATGTCATCATAAGGAACTATCCCTTTCTTTTTTTTTATTTTATCATAAGGGTATCTTCAAAACAACGATATTTTTCATTTCCATGAAATTCCTATTCTACCTTTTCTTACTTTTAAGAAATCGGTAACGATTTCTCCCTACTAAATGAAGTTTGATTTGTTGCAGAATTTATGACTGTATAAGTTACGCTATTACCGAGAAGGACATTAAGCACCTTTTTCCAGTATTTCAAGAATAACACAATGACCAATAAGAATCAATTCATTCTTACTGGTAATCATATAATATCTTTAAGCATTACAAATGAGACTCTTATATAAATCGGTAAAGTAGTTCTCCAAATATGGTCATTGCATAGATTATATAATTTCAAAGGGTACGTGTCATTTAACATAGAAGATGTAGGGGAAAGGCCAGTGCTCTCATTCTTTTAATTACAAATTATAATAAAAGGGCATGATCAAATTTAACTCACTTCAATCATTGAACCATATTCAAATGATGGCTTATACAGAAAATATTAACTAAAAATCGCTATCTATTACTAAATTCTGGTAAATTCTTTAAAATTTAAATGGTACTAATGTTCTTAAAAAAAGGGGTATCGCCCTATGACAATAATAGTCATTTAGCGATACCCCTTATTATAAAGCTAATACAATGTCAATCTACAATTTATTTCTCTACGTAAACAAAATTGATTGATTCACCTGTCTGGCTATAGCAACGATCGTTACCATCTTTAGCTTTGGATTTGCCCTTCTGTACAGTACCAGAAGTATTGATCAACTTGTAGGTAATCTTAGCATCTTTAGCAGCTGCATTATCAACTACAAAGTACTCTGAATAATCTTTTCCAGATGGATTAGTAGCCGTATTTACATAAGCCTCATCAAGGAAGTCATCAGTTGTTAAAAGTGTGTACTTTGTATTAGCACTAGTCTCGTCAATCTTGATAACTGCATATTTATCATCCTTATCAGCTGCTAAAAGCATACCAGCTAAGTAGTACTTGCTGCTATCAACACCATTCTTACCAGAGCCCTTAAAGCTTCCGGACTTGTTGAATAAGAAGTTGAAAGAATCTCCATCAATGCTTACGCTCTGCTTGTTGGTCTTCATGGAACCATCATCGCCTGAACCGAAGTAATAGCTGTAGTAATCCTGGCCTAACAGCGTACCAGCGTTCTTCTTGAAGTTCTCTTCAGTATCAAATGGATAATTATCATTATCATCTGCTAATATAGAGTCAATCTTAGTTGTGCTTCCATCAACAAATTGGATAAATCTCAGACCAGATTTCATTTTTCCAGAAGCATCGAATGCATACTTCTTTCCATTAATGGTCTTAATTTCAGATGCTACTAACTTACCATCCTTATCGGAATAATACCAAGCATCAGAATCATCACTATAATCACCTGAATTCAAATTCTCATCTGGAACAACTTTGAACCAACCCTTGGTTACTCTTGCTCCATCTTCTGGTGTACCATAGTATCTCCAGTTTCTGGTATAGTCAGCTGAGCCCTGAGTTGCTGTGATGCTGCCAGTAGCTACTTTAGATGTTGTTGGAGTTGCATCATAAATGATCCACTCTGCGTTCATACGGCCATCTACATCAAAGCTGTACTTCTTACCATTAATGGTCTCACCTTTTTTGTCAGCCATCTTCTTACCATTGCTCTTGAAGTAGAAGTAACGAGTCTGATTCTCATCATCAAATACGTTGCCGCTGGAAACGCCTGCGTCTTCTGATGAATCGTAGTTATTATCTACGATCTCAAGATAAGCCCAACCGGTAACCTGAGCTCCGTCGTTCTCGTCGCCGCAGTAATAAACGCCTTCCTGCCAAGCTTCATCGCCAGTTTTTCTTTCGCCGTCGCTGCCGATCCAGCCATATAACATTTTTCCTTCATCATTGAATACATATTTCTTACCATTGATGGTCTTGAAGGAAGCAACAGTACCGTTGCTGGAAGCTTTAAAAGCTTTACCATTAGATCCAAAATAGTACCAGTTATTTACTGGCTCATTATCGTCATCACCATCATAGTTTTCGTTCTCAACGGAAACCCACTTATTGGTAGCCATAGCACCGTTCTCATCTACATAATAGTAGTTATCATTGTATTCAACAACAACATCGGTAGCCATCTCGCCATCATCATTGAGGTAGAACCAGTTATCTCCTGATTTCTCCCACTTCTCTGTCTCTAAATCGCCGTTCTTGTCATAGTACACCCATGTACCATTTTCTTCCTGCCAGCCAGTTGCTGCGAAAGAGGACATGGAAGCGCCTAATGCAAGCAGTGCTGCTGTTGATAATACAGCAACTAATTTGGTCTGCTTTCTCATAATTAATGCACTCTCCTTTTTTCTTTTTGAAATACTCTTCGAAATTCCTAATTGCATTACGAGGTAATTATACTTCCTATAATGGAAATTATCAATACCTTTTTTACTTTTTTTGCATTTTTTGCAAAAACAAAAAAATATTTACATTTCCGGCAGAAGCTATCAATTCCTCCATCACATGGTATAGTATAATACAATTTTCTGGAAAATGCTATAACATTTATCTGTGCATTTTCTTACATAATCTTTACGAAAATGCATTTTAGGGGAAGAATTGTTTTTTTATTAGTACAATCCTGTTTTTATAGACTTATTCTTCTGGTTTTTCTTGATAAACCTTATAATATCTGTTGTTTCAGAAGCAGAAAACAGTGCTCCCTCATGATCAAAAAGTCACCTTTTTTTCCTGCTAAACATAACAAATCTAGTTTGTCACAGAGCAAAACAGTACAAGATTAAACCACATATCTTAATCAATTCATAATTATTCTCAAGCACATTAGCCCAAGCCATACCGACAATCTTCTATCGCAATCTCCAAATACTATCTGCTTTCACAATCCAATCGCAGTCCCTATAACTATCCAATCGCAATCTACTATCACCATCCAATCTCAATCCCTATTGCAATTTACCATTTCAATGGTATAATGTTCATATATCTATAATAATATCAATTTCTGAACACTTTTCGCAATTTACCAATTTATCAACTATACGGAGGTTATACGACTATGGATCGTAACGTCATCATCTGCCGTTCCATTCTGGAAAACCCGGCAGTCACACAGAGAGATTTATCAAAAGAGCTTAGCGTTTCCCTGGGAACCGTTAATAACTTAATAAAGGAATGCATAGAAAAAAAATACATTGAGATTGGAAACGGCAATGACCTATACGAATTACTCCCAGCCGGCCAAGCCCTTCTAAACGAAAATAAAGTAGACGGCGCCGTCATCATCGCCGCCGGCTTCGGCTCCCGTTTCGTTCCCTTAACTTTCGAGACCCCCAAAGGCCTGCTTGAAGTATTCGGAGAGCGAATGATCGAACGGCAGATCCGCCAGCTTCATGAAGCAGGAATTAAAGACATTACCATAGTGGTCGGATATTTAAAGGAAAAGTTTGAATACCTTATAGACAAATATCAGGTTAAGCTTCTATATAATCCCGAGTATTCCCAGAAAAACACCCTGACCACCATTTATCATGCACGCAAGCTTCTCCGGGGCAGGAATATGTATGTTCTTTCTTCCGACAACTGGATGCGCCACAATATGTATCATACTTATGAAAGCGGCGCATGGTACTCTGCTTCATATATGGAAGGAGAAACCTCCGAATGGTGCCTTGATTATAATAAGAAGGGACGCATTTTAAATGTTTCCGTAGGCGGCCAGGACAAGTGGGTGATGTATGGACCTGTTTTTTTCTCTAAATTATTCTCAGAACAATTTTTAACGGTACTGGAACATTATTACAACCTTCCTGGAACCGAGCAGTTTTACTGGGAAAATGTCTATATGGAAATGCTGTCCGGAGAAGCTGCCAAAAGGCTTCCTCATATTCCGGAAGCAAAACAGGACATTGACCTGTTCGTCAACCGAAGGCCGGCCGATGAAGTATATGAATTCGAGAACCTGGAAGAGCTTCGCCGTTTTGATTTGAAATACCAGCACCATTCTGATAATGAAGCAATGGAATTAGTATCGACTGTATTTCAGGTACCGGAGTCAGAAATCACAGAAATACGGTGCTTGAAATCAGGTATGACCAACAAATCCTTCCTATTTAAAATAAAAGACCGCCATTATATCTGCCGCATCCCGGGAGCCGGAACAGAGCTTCTGATCAACCGTCAGCAGGAAAAAGCAGTTTATGATGCTTTAAGCGGACTGGATATCACGGAAAAGGTCATTTACTTTAATGGAGAAACCGGATATAAGATTGCGGAATTTTATGAAGGTACTCACAATGCCAACCCTTCCAGCCGGGAAGAAATGGAACGCTGCATGGCGGTTGTCCGAAGGCTCCACAAATCCGGGCTTAAGGTGGACCATTCCTTTGACATTCGCGAACGGATCGACTTCTACGAAAAACTTTGCAAGGCCCACGGTGGTATCCCGTTTGACGATTACGCCGATGTCCGCAGGCAGATGACTGAGCTATTAGACCATTTGGACAACTTAAAGCATGAGAAAGTCCTTTCCCATATTGATACAGTAGTCGATAACTTTTTAATGATGCCCGACGGTAACGTACGTCTAATTGATTGGGAATATTCCGGAATGTGTGATCCCCTTATAGATATCAGCATGAGTGCAATCTACTCCTACTACAATGAAGAAGAAGCAGATGACCTCATAAGGATCTACTTGGAGCGAGAACCTTCTGAAGAAGAACGTTTCACCATTTACGCTTATATCGCACTTGGCGGTTTTCTATGGAGCCTATGGGCAGTATATAAGGCAGCCTTAGGAGATGAATTTGGTGAATATACCATAATCATGTATCGGTATGCAAAAAACTATTACAAAAAATGCTCCAAAATCTCCAAATAATGAGATTTTTGGAAATTGTCCGCAAATCGTAATAAAATGTTTAGGTATTTCTGTCGGTACTGTGGTATAATGTTCACGAAAGCGATGAGCAGTGCGAAATAAGACGGATAGTGATTTTCGTTGTGCCCCGCACATAAGAAAATCACTATCCGTCTTATTTCATAGGGCGAAAGCCCGTGAGCGAGTAAAACCTACGGTTTTACTCGCTGCACCGCGGACTATAGCATATGAATAAAACGGCTAGACAGGAGGAAGGACGGTATGCAATACAGAAAGAAAATGACAGCACTGCTTATAGCAGGGCTTGTAGGAACCTCTACTCTGATACCGGCAGGCACGGCCTGGGGGGCCACCGGCTGGGTTTCAGAAGGCTCCCAGTGGAAGTACATAGACCAGGATGGTTCCACTCATAAAGGCTGGGTAAAAACATCTGACGGAACCTTTTATTTTCTTGATCTCTCCACAGGCTTTATGGCTACTGGTTGGAAACAGATCAACGGTAACTGGTACTATTTTCATTCCAACGGCGCCATGGCTACCAAATGGATACAGAATGGCGGTAAATACTATTACCTAATGGATGATACAGGTGTCCTTGTTAAGGGCTGGTTAAAAATAGGCAATGACTACTACTATATGAAGGGCGACGGATCCATGTCCACCGGTTGGCGTGAAATGGACGGCGGCTGGTATTATTTCAAAGAAAACGGAAAATGCACCATTGGATGGGGGCAGATTGGAAGCGACTGGTTTTATTTTGGTTCTGACGGCAAGATGGTAACCGGCTGGAAACAGATTGATAATGCCTACTACTATCTGAATGTTGATACCAAGTCTGTGTTGGGACGTATGATGACCGGCTGGCTCAGTGATGGAACCAACAAGTATTACATGGATACCAGCAGCGGAAAGATGGCCCACGGCTGGCTGCAGATTGATGGTTCCTATTATTATTTTAATGATTCAGGTCATATGATGACCGGCTGGGTACAGCTTTCCGGTGTTTATTATTATCTTGATCCATCTACCGGTAAGATGGCAGCAAACACTACCCTTACCATTGACGGAACAAGTTACACCTTTGGTTCCAATGGAGCTTACCAGGGGAATGCTTCCGGTTCCCCTTCTGGCTCAACTGGCGGAAACACCCCCGGAGGCTCATCAACAGGCTCCTCCAATGCGCCAGGCGGATCTGCCTCGACTCCATCAGGCTCCGGCGGGCCGGGAGGAAGCTCCTCTTCCGACAGCAATTCCTTAAGCGGAGCACCGGGAAGCTCTTCTAACGATACTCCTGGCGGTTCCTCCAATTCTTCAAGTAATGGCGTATATCAGCTATCACCAGGGCTTACGTCAGGCCCCGGCTGATCTCATAGGAATTAGTATCTGTGTGGGTATCTGCACCTCGGCGCGGATACCCTTTTATTTACGCGGATAACGGACCGGATAAATAAAAATATTTTGCATGGTGCCGCCGCGATTACCTGGAAACTTGCAAAGTAAGTTTCTTCTGTTTTTGTGCGCCAATGTTTTCATTCCGGAAGCAAAAAAGCGTACAGCGTTACATAGTACTCGAATGATAAGGAGGTATCACATTGAGACACAAGAAATTAGGCATACGGTTTGCAGCAGCAGCATTATGTGCCTTTATGGGAATGTCTGCGGGGTTTGGCCCGGCTATGAATTCCTGGGCAGCAGGCTATGAAAAGGTCAATGGCCATTATCAGCTTGCAAACGGTACGGTGATTGAACAGGTAATTGCCAGAGGAATCGACGTTTCCAGATGGCAGGGAAACGTAAACTGGGCGGCTGTAGCAGAAGATGATGTAAGCTTTGTCATGCTGGGCACCAGATCCAAGGGTATTGTTGACCCTTATTTCCACACCAATGTACAGGGTGCATCAGCGGCAGGTCTGAAAGTCGGTGCTTATATCTATTCTCTGGCTACCACTCCGGATATGGCCAGAGAGGAAGCGGATTTTGTACTCAGCCTGGTAAAGGATTATCCAATCTCCTTTCCCATCGCTTTTGACGCAGAAGACAGTGCCACCCTTGGTACCCTCCCCCCGGCACAGGTGAGTGAAATAATCAATGCATTCTGCCAGCGAATTGCAGATGCTGGATATTATCCCATTGTGTATGCCAATGATTACTGGTTATCAAATAAAATCGATTTATCCAATATGCCCTATGACGTTTGGGTTGCCCGTTATGAGGCTAAACACGTTTATGCCAACCCCATCATGTGGCAGGTCACCAGTACCGGCTCGATTAACGGAATCAACGGAAACGTTGACATTGACTTCCTTTATAAGGACTTAACTCCAAAGCTTCCGGGAAATATGTGGAGAACCATAGGGGGAAAGACCTATTACTACCAGAATTATTCGATCCAGAAAAACACCTGGGTCAACGATGGCTCCGGTTGGTTCTATATGAATGAAGAAGGACTGACTGCCACCGGATGGTTTGATAAGGATGGGCTGCGTTATTATCTCGATGAAACTTCCGGACGGATGAACACCGGTTGGAAGCAGCTTACGGACAAATGGTATTTCTTCAATCAAAGCGGTTCCATGAACACCGGATGGCTTACTGACAACGGGTCACGATATTACCTTGGTTCCGATGGTACCATGGCCACCGGCTGGCAGGAATTAAACGGCCAGTATTACTACCTGGATCCTTCTTCCGGCAAAATGGCTACCGGATGGAAGAACTTAAACAACAAGTGGTACTTCTTACAGGAAAGCGGTGTGATGTCCACCGGATGGCTGGATAACAACGGCGCCCGCTATTACTTAAATAACGACGGTTCCATGGCAACGGGATGGCATACCGACGGCTCCTCCAAGTATTATCTGGCAGGAAACGGTGCAGTCTCAACCGGATGGCAGCTCATTGATAACAGCTGGTATTTCTTTAACCAGAGCGGAGCCATGACTACAGGCTGGATCAATCCTGATGGAAGCTGGTACTACATTGGAAATGACGGAAAGATGCAGTCCGGCTGGCTTGAGGAACGGGGAGCCAAGTACTATTTAAGCGCTTCTTCGGGTAAGATGACCGTAGGCTGGAGACAGGTCGATGGGTATTGGTATTACTTTGGCGGAAGCGGCGCCATGGCAACCGGTATGACACAGGTAGGCGGACAGCAGTATTACTTAAATCCAGCTGACGGAAAGATGGCTGCCTCTGCTACCTTTGTACTTGATGGAGTTTCCTATACCGCTGATGCTAACGGAGTATGTACTGTGACTCCGCAGACAACCACCGGGCAGACAGAAGGAAATAGCACAGAAAGCCAGGCCGGCCAGACCGGTCAAACGGGGACAGAAACAGCTCCTACCGATTCTGCCACCAACCAGACAAAAGAAATCGGTCCTGGAATACATTAATAGACTGTAGATGATTAGGTTGCCTGTTGCAAAGCAGAATCGCAATGATATATCATACAAAAAAATAGCACTATAAAGTTCAATAAACAAGAGAATGCGCTTTGAAAAATGGTATTTAAGCCCAATTCAAAGCGCATTTCTTATCTTAAAAACTTTATATTAAAATCTTTATCTCAAAATCTTCATCTCAAAGTCTTTATCTCAAAATCTTTATCACAAAATCTTTATCACAAAATCTTTATCACAAAGTCTTTATCACAAAGTTTTATCACAAAGTTTTATCTCAAAGTCTTTATCTCAAAGTCTTTATCTCAAAGTCTTTATCTCAAAGTCTTTATCCTAAAGTCTTTATCACAAAGCCTTTATCACAAAGTCTTTATCACAAAGTCTTTATCTCAAAATTTTTATCTACTCCGAAAAATTCTTCGTCTCTCCAACAATATAAATAGGCCTGTCCTTAAGCTCAGCAAACAGGATGGCAATGTAATTTCCAATAACCCCCACAATCAGGAACAGCACCGAAAACATAAAGCAGATCAGCACAATGGTAGTGGCATACCCGTTTGGCGTTCCTACCCTTGCCCAGCTCCATATAGTGTAAATCATCATAATGATTCCCAGAACGCCTGCACCGCACCCGGCATAAATCCCAAGTTTAAGAGGCAGATTAGAAAAGCACATGATGGTATTCAGTGAAAAGACCATTAGCTTTTTAATGCTGTATTTGCTTTCTCCTGCTACCCTGACTCCTGCCTCATATTCAATGGTGGTCCGGTTAAACCCGATGTTTTGCACATATCCCCGCAAAAAACGTACCTTTTCCCTGTAATTATCCCGAAGTACGTCACCAGCCCGCCTGGAAATCACAAAAAAGTCAGAAGCGTTTGGTTCAAATTTCACATCGGAAAGTACGTTGATCAAGTGGTAAAATGCAGAGGAGGCAAAATTCTTAAACCAGCCTGCGGACTCATTTTTCGTACGCACCATATTGATAACATCATAGCCTTCCTCAAGCTTCCTGACGATTTCCGGCAAATACTGGGGAGGATGCTGTAAATCTGCATCCATGCAGACGATCCCATCCCCGCTGCTGTAATCCAGACCGGCAATCATAGCTGCCTCATGTCCGAAGTTTCTGGAAAAACTGATGACCTTTACCTTTTTATCCTTCCTGGACAAGCCGTCCAGAACCT